>NZ_JBJURJ010000018.1:0-184738 GCF_046098205.1 Paenibacillus mesotrionivorans
AACCCGCTCGACTTGCATGTATTAGGCACGCCGCCAGCGTTCGTCCTGAGCCAGGATCAAACTCTCCATAAAAGTGGCCCCGAAGGACCGTTATGTTAGAGCTGATTGCTCAATTGTTCAAACGTTTGGCTTCATTGTTTTGCTGCTCGTTGTTCAGTTTTCAAGGAGCTCGTTTGTTTCTTCGTCGTTCTCTTCTTCAAGAGGCGACTTTTTAAATATACCATATTCTCAACTCGATTGCAAGCTTTATTTTTTAATTTCTTTTTTTCTTTCGTTTCAAGCTTGCTCTCTCGAAGAGGCGAGTATTAATATATCATGCTTCAAAGTCGGAAGTCAACCCTTTTCCGAAAATAATGTCGAAATTCTTCGAAAGCCTGTTCCAGCCTACAAAAAAGCCCCAAACCGGATTGCCGGCTTGAGGCCCTGATTATCTATGAATAGCTAACCCATTCAGGAGATCTGCAGAATCTCCTGAATATAAAGCTCACGGTCCGAGGTGAGGTTAACGATTCTTCCGTTCGTATTTACCCAGGGGCGGGTAGGCGCATTGGGATCCGTAAATACAATGGCTCCGACCTGCCCGTTGTTCAGCCGGACAATGGTGCCGTTGGTGAAGGAGGCGGTCTTTTGTATAAACAGCTTCACCAAAGCAGGATCCAGCTTGCCGAAGGATTCTCCCTGCAAAGCCTCCAGTGCCGCATAGGGAGACAGGCTTTGTTTATAATAACGGGGGCTTGTCATGGCATGGTAGGTGTCCGCAATGGCAATGATCTTGGCATACGGGTGGATTTTGTCCCGTTTCATCGCCAGAGGATAGCCTGTCCCGTCTTCACGCTCATGATGCTGGATAGCGGACAGCTTGACCCCTTCATTAAGACCGGGCACATTCTTCAGCATCTGATAGCCTGCTACCGTATGGGCACGGACTTCTTCACGCTCCACATGCGTTAAGGCACCCTTCTTCTCCAGGATATTTTCATCCACCTTTGCATTCCCGATATCATGCAGCAGCCCGCCCAGTGCGACGGGGATCCAGTCCTTCACCGGCATCTCCAGCCATTTGGCCATTTGGTAGGCGGTAAGGGCCGTCATGATACTGTTATGCAAGAGATAATCCCTAATATGAAACGGGGCCGGTGCAAACTTAAGTATATTGTAATGGTCCGATTGCTGCAGAAGCGCCTCCAGACGCTGCCGAACCTCCAGGAGTGGCAGCGGGCCGCCGGACCGGAGTGTAAACATCACCTTGCGGAACAAAGCCAGCAGCTTATCATATTCAACAGACAGAGGAGAGGCCTGAGAGACCTTCTGCTCCGCTTCCTCGACTTTGCCCGCTTCCACCTCCACGGTTTCCCGCTTCCCGTCAATAGTGACGGCAGGAATCAAGAAGGCCTGCAGAATATCAAGCTCGCGCTGGAGGATAACCGTTCCTTTATCAAAAAGCAGGCTCCCACGTCTGGTAAGCGCCGATTCGGTTAATCTATCGCCAATTTTCAACTGCGACAAGGGTATAATCGCCATGGTTATTCCTCCGTTCAGAGCAACAATACTTATCTGTAACATGTTCATTGTAGGGGAAAATTGTGATGCCGTCTATGACGAAATAAAACAAAAAAAGCGGGGGCTCCCCCCCGCTCTTAAATAGCTTTATTCTCCGGCTTCTTCCTGTTCGTCCGCTTCCATATCGGATTCTGCATCGGAATCCGGATCATTTTCGTTCTTCTGGACCCGGGTCACCGTGGAAACCTCATCATCATCCTTGATGTTGATCAGGCGTACGCCTTGGGTGTTCCGGCCCATTTCGGAAATGCCGTCAATGCTCATCCGGATAATGGTGCCCTGTGAAGTGATGATCATCAGGTCCTCGTCCGCCTCAACCACCTTCAGGCCGACAACCGGGCCGTTTTTGGCAGTGATGTTCAGCGTTTTGATCCCCTTGCCGCCGCGGGTTTGAATACGGTAGTCCTCAACAGGTGTCCGTTTGCCATAACCCTTGGAGGTTACGATCAGTACGCTGCTGGACGGGTCGATAATATCCATATCGATAACCACATCCCCTTCAGACAGCTGGATGCCCTTCACCCCTGTAGCGGAGCGTCCCATCGGCCGCACATCCCCCTCCGGGAAGCGGATGGACATGCCGTCCTTGGTACCCATGACAATTTCCTTGTTGCCGTCAGTCAGACGGACACCGATCAGTTTGTCATCCTCCCGCAGGCCAATGGCAATCAGCCCGACCTTGCGGATATTGGAATAATCCTCAAGAGGGGTCTTCTTCACAATGCCCAGCTCGGTGGCAAAGAAGAGATTCTGCGCCGCGTTGAAATCCTCTACCGGAATAACGGCGCTGATTTTTTCACCCTGCTCGATTTGGATAAGGTTAATAATCGGTGTTCCCCGGGCAGTCCGGCTCAGGTCCGGAATTTCATAGGCCTTCAGACGGTAAGCCTTGCCCTTATCGGTGAAGAACATCAAGTAGTGATGAGTATTACTCACGAACAAGTGTTCCACGAAGTCGGATTCCTTGGTGTCCATACCGATTACACCCTTACCGCCGCGCTTCTGGGCCTTGTAGGTATGAACCGGAAGACGTTTGATATACCCGGTGTGGGAGATGGTGATGATTACATCCTCCTGGGGAATCAGATCCTCATCCAGGATGCTCTCTTCACCGATGGTAATCTCCGAACGCCGTTCATCCGCATACTTGTCGCGGATTTCCTTCAGCTCCTCGCTGATGATGGCCAGAATCAGCTGCTCATCGGCAAGAATAGCCTTATACTCGGCGATTTTCTTCATCAGCTCCTGATATTCCTCTTCGATCTTCTCGCGTTCCAGACCGGTCAGGCGCTGCAGACGCATATCGAGAATAGCCTGGGCCTGCTCGACACTAAGCCCGAATTGCTCCATCAGGCCGCTGCGGGCTTCCTCCGTTGTCCGGGAACCGCGGATCAGGGCAATTACCCGGTCCAGATGATCCAAGGCAATGCGCAAACCCTCCAGGATATGGGCCCGGGCCTCCGCCTTGCGCAGCTCATACTCCGTTCTGCGGCGGATAACCAATTTTTGGTGCTCCAGATAATGATACAGTGTTTCTTTCAAGCTCAAAATCTGCGGCTGGTTGTTTACCAGAGCCAGCATATTGATACCGAAGTTGGATTGCATGGCGGTATGCTTATACAGGTTATTCAGCACCACATTGGGATTTACATCCCGGCGCAGCTCAATCACCATCCGCATGCCGTTGCGGTCGGATTCGTCCCGCAGGTCCGTAATCCCGTCGATCCGCTTTTCCCGGACGAGCTCGGCGATGTTCTGCACCAACCGGGCTTTGTTGACTTGGTACGGCAGCTCGTACACGATGATGCGCGCTTTGCCGTTATGATCCTCGATATTAACCTTGGCCCGCATAGTGACGGAGCCGCGGCCTGTGTTATAAGCAGAGCGGATGCCCTCGCGGCCGATAATGTAACCACCGGTGGGGAAGTCCGGACCCTTGATAAAGGTCATCAAATCCATGGAGGTGGCATCCGGGAATTCAATCAGATGCTGAAGCCCGTCAATCACTTCGCCCAGATTATGCGGCGGAATATTGGTTGCCATCCCTACGGCAATCCCGGACACCCCGTTAACCAGAAGGTTGGGGAAACGGGAGGGCAGCACCACAGGCTCGTGCTCTTCACCATCATAGTTAGGTTGGAAATCAATGGTTTCTTTATTAAGATCGCGTAAAAGCTCCATGGCGATTTTGGACAGACGCGCTTCTGTGTACCGCATCGCAGCAGCCGCATCTCCATCGATAGAGCCAAAGTTGCCGTGGCCATCCACCAGCATATACCGCATGGAGAAATCCTGGGCCATCCGCACCATGGTTTCGTAGACAGCCGAATCGCCATGGGGATGGTATTTACCTATAACTTCGCCGACGATCCGCGCCGATTTTTTATGGGGCTTGTCAGGCGACATGCCCAGCTCGGACATGGCGTACAGAATTCTCCGGTGCACCGGCTTAAGTCCGTCCCGGACATCCGGCAGCGCCCGGCTGACGATAATGCTCATGGCATAGTCCATGAACGATTCCTTCATCTCCGAGCCAATATCCCGTTCCTTGATTTCCGATCTGATTTCTTCAGCCATTATGAACCCCCTACGCATTATGGGAACCGCACATGCGGCAGTTCACCATTGGTTCGCCGGTTGGGCGGGGAAAAATAACATTTTCCTATAACCAGACGATTTTGCATCAAATTCTATTATATTACGAATAGGACCGGCTGCAAACGGTTCTGTTTGTCCGGTCCTACGGATAATCCGATCCATGCAGACAGGATTAAATATCCAGGTTCTTCACATATTTGGCATGCTCTTGGATGAAATCCCGGCGCGGCTCCACATTGTCCCCCATCAGGGTATCAAAAATCAGATCCGCTTCAATCGCATCCTGAATGCTCACCTGCAAAAGAGTACGGGCTTCCGGGTCCATAGTGGTTTCCCACAGCTGGCCCGGGTTCATCTCGCCCAAACCCTTGTAGCGCTGGATATTCACTTTGGAGCCCTCGCCGAATTCCTGCATGATCTTATCCCGTTGGGCTTCGTTGTAGGCGTAGCGCACCACCTTGTTGCGCTCCAGCTTGTACAACGGCGGCTGTGCAATATACACATAACCGCTTTCGATCAGCTGCCGCATGTAGCGGAAGAAGAAGGTCAGGAGCAGGGTCCGGATATGAGCGCCGTCCACGTCGGCATCCGTCATAATAATCAGCTTATGGTAACGAGCCTTGGAAATATCGAAGTCCTCGCTGATTCCCGTACCCATGGCCGTAATGATAGCCCGGATTTCCGCGTTGGACAGAATTCTGTCCAGCCGTGCCTTTTCTACGTTCAGGATCTTGCCCCGCAGAGGAAGGATAGCTTGGAAGTGGCGGTCCCGGCCGGACTTAGCGGAGCCGCCGGCGGAGTCACCTTCCACGATGTACAGCTCGCTGATGGAGGCATCCCGGGAGGAGCAGTCCGCCAGCTTGCCCGGCAGGGAGCTGACCTCAAGAGCTCCCTTGCGCCGGGTAAGCTCCCGCGCCTTGCGGGCGGCTTCCCGTGCGCGGGCAGCCTGGATGCCCTTCTCCAAAATCCGTCTCGCAACAGCCGGATGCTCATCCATAAATTCCTGAAGCTTCTCGGCGAACATGGATTCCACAATGCCTCTGGCTTCACTGTTGCCGAGTTTGGTCTTGGTCTGGCCTTCAAACTGGGGCTCGGGAATCTTGACGGAAATAATCGCCGTCAGCCCTTCCCGCACATCATCCCCGCTGAGGTTCTGATCATTGTCCTTAATAGCCCCGGACTTGCGGGCATAATCATTCAGCACCCGGGTGAGAGCCGACTTAAAGCCCGATTCATGGGTTCCGCCCTCATGGGTATGAATGTTATTGGCAAAGGAATAGATATTCTCGGAATACCCCTCATTGTACTGGAGGGCAATTTCCGCCTGAATGCTGTCCTTGGTGCCCTCCACATAAATCACTTCATGGATGGCTTCCTTCTTGCTGTTCAGAAACTCCACAAATTGGGCGATACCGCCCTCGTAGTGGAAGCTGTTCTGGACGCCGGTGCGCTCATCAGTCAGGGAAATATGGATGCCCTTGTTCAGGAACGCCAGCTCCCGGATCCGGGATTGCAGGATATCGTATTCGTATTCAGTGGTTTCGGTAAAAATCTCCACATCCGGCTTGAAAGTAATGGTGGTGCCGGATTCTTCCTCGTTATCCAGCTCATCGATCACCTTCAGGTCATATTGGGGTGTGCCGCGTTTAAATTCCTGGCGGTACACCTTGCCCTTGAGCTTAACGGTAGCCGTCAAGTGCTCGGACAGGGCGTTAACAACCGAAACACCTACACCGTGGAGACCGCCGGATACTTTATAGCCTTCGCCGCCGAACTTGCCGCCGGCGTGCAGCACGGTAAGCACCACCTCAAGAGCGGGACGTTTGGTTTTTTTCTCTTCACCGACGGGAATGCCACGGCCGTTATCGATGACCGTTATGCTGTTGTCCTGATGGATAATGACATCGATTTTGTCACAATAACCGGCCAGGGCCTCGTCAATGCTGTTGTCGACGACTTCCCATACCAGGTGATGCAGGCCGCGGGAGCTGGTGGAGCCGATATACATACCGGGCCGCTTGCGCACCGCTTCAAGGCCTTCCAGCACCTGAATCTGGTTCTCGTCGTACGTATTGGGGTTGACGGACATGGACCTTTCACCTACTTTTCATGTTTCAATTCTTTTATCCGTTCACGTATAAGTGATGCGCGCGCTTTTTGAGAGTGGCGGAGGAAATGGGGGAGTAATACACCTTGTCCAGGGTTACGACCAGCGACTTGCATTCCTCTTCGCCGATATACTCCACCCTTGCTTCTTCTCCGGCGCGGGAGGTAAACTGCTTCGTCACCTTGGACGTTTTCTCGATGGACAAATCGAATATGCCGACCAGCTCCGACGTGCGGATAATCTTCTCACCGCCCAAATGGATAAACAATGGTTCTTCCTCCCGTTCACCGATTTTCACCGCAATGCCCGCTATTGCTGCTCTGTGACAATGGAACCCTCCCGAACCTGAAATACGGCCAGATCGGGGATTTTGGATAGATCCACACTCTCCATGCCGGTGGTCGTAATAAAGGTTTGCACCTTATTCTGGATGGTCTCGATGAGCTGCGTCTGCCGGTTCTGGTCCAGCTCCGAGAGCACATCATCCAAAAGCAGAAGGGGATATTCGCCGACTTCCTCGTTAATGAGCTCCAGCTCCGCCAGCTTCACCGATAAGGCGGTGGTCCGCTGTTGCCCCTGGGAACCGAAGGTCTGCACTTCCTTGCCATTGATAAAAAAAAGCAGATCGTCCCTGTGGGGGCCCACCAGAGTCGTTCCTCTGCGGAGTTCCTGATCCTTTACCTCAGATAACTTTATCATAAATTGCCTAAATAGGATAGTTTCATCTTCGCCTGCGGTCTCGCCGAAGCTAGGTTTGTACTCGATCTTCAAGGCTTCCTTGTCGGCAGTGATGCCCGAATGGATCGTTCTGGCCCAACGCTCAAGCTTCTCTATAAAGCTTTGACGTTTTTTCATAATCTTAGTACCAAAGGTTGCCAATTGTTCATTCCAAACCTGCAGCATCTCCGTTTTGGCGCCTCCACCCGGCCCCCCGTGCTGCTTCAGATAGTGGTTGCGCTGCTGGAGAATCTTCTGGTACTGGGTAATGTCGTAGAGATAGCCGGGATGGACCTGGCCGATTTCCATATCCAGAAACCGGCGGCGGATCCCCGGCGCACCCTTCACAATCTCCAGATCCTCCGGCGCAAACATCACCACATTCAGCGCTCCGACAAAGCCGCTCAGCTTCTTTTGTTCCAACCCGTTTATCCGCGCCTTCTTGCCCTGGGCGGAAATCTGCAGCTGCAGCTTGCAGGGGCCGTACTTTTTGTCCACTTCCCCATAAATCACCGTTTCCGGCCTGTCCCAGGCGATAAGCTCCTTGTCCTGGTAGGTACGGTGGGATTTGGTCAAGGCCAGCACAAAAATAGATTCCAGCAGATTGGTTTTACCCTGGGCGTTGGGGCCGATGAACACATTCACGGCCTTGTCGGTACTCAGTTCGATGCTCCCGTAATTGCGGTAATGCTGGAGAGCCAGCTTCCGGAGAAACATCAGCCCTGCTCCGCGGCCAGAAGAAAGGCGCCTGCACCGGCAACCTCAACCCGGTCTCCCGGATAAAGCTTCCGCCCCCGTCGGTTGTCCGGCTCACCGTTTATCTTGATGGCGGCTTCCGCCAGGAATGCCTTGGCTTGCCCGCCGGAGCCGATCAGGTCGGTAATCTTCAAGAATTGGGCCAGGGTAATGTACTCTCCGTGAATGGAAATGGTGGTCATATCCGTTTTCTCCTTCGGCCTGAACGTGGCTTAATTGGTGGTCCGGTACGGCAGAATCAGCTGGAGAATAGGTGTTCCGTCTTCTGGCTGGATAATGATGGGGCTCATAGAGCCGGTAAAGCCGATCCGCACCTTGTCGCTGTCCACCACTTTTAGGGCATCCAGCATATATTTGGAGTTAAATGAAATCTTAAGCAATTCACCTTCCAGCCCGGAAACTACCAGAGTCTCCGTAACCTTGCCCAATTCCGTCGAGCTGGAGCTGACCTCAATGGTCTCATGGTCGATCATCGCCATCCGGACAATATTGCTGCGCTCTTCCCGGGACAACAGATACGCCCGGTCAATGGCATCCATCAGCTCGCGGGTGCGTACCACCATTTGGGTTTGGAAGGATTTCGGGATCAGCTTGCTGGTATCCGGATACGTACCCTCCAGAATCCGGGAATAGAACAGGATCCGCTCCATCCGGAACAGCACCTGGTTGTCGGATACAACCATATCTACCAGGGTATTGCCGTCGGGAAGGATTTTGCTCAGTTCGTTCAAGGTACGCCCGGAAATAACCACATTGCTGAACTGGGCGTTTTCGTCGGCTTCCATAGGCGTATGCCGCTGGGCCAGCCGGTGACGGTCACAGCCGATGAGCTTCAGGGTATCGTTGTTCAGGATCCACTGCACGCCGGTAAGAACGGGTGTTGCCTCTGTGGCGGAAACGGCAAAAGCCGTTTGGCGGATCATGGTTTTCAAGAGATCGCTGGCTACGGTGACGGTTTTGTCCTCTTCAATCTCAGGCAGCAGCGGATATTCCTCCGGATCCAGACCTACCATCTGGATTTCAGAGGAGCCGGCACGAATAACGGTCTGGAACTGCTGGGAGACCTCGATTTCGATGTGGTCGGAAGGCAGCTTGCGTATCATTTCCATGAAGAACTTGGCCGGAAGCACAACACTGCCTTTTTGGGTTAAGCGGATAATCTCCTTGCCTTCCTGCTCCATGGGAATAAAGGATTGGATGGAAATATCCGTATCGCTGGCAGTCAGGGTCAAGCCGGAAAAGGACGCATCAAGCTTAATCCCGCTCAAAATGGGAAGGGTGGTCCGGCTGGATATGGCTTTAGCCACATGCTGGATGGATTCGTTCAAGAAATCTTTATTAACGGTTAATTTCATCATGGTCACTCCTGTGGTTCTAAAATAAAAGTCGCCGCATACATTTTTCCTATCATGCCAAACCAAAAAGAGGGACGGCGCCCATGCTGAACGCCGCCGCGCTGGTTGATGAAAATGCCGTTTATGGCCTCTTACATGTATACGTATATTCTTTTAAAGAAAAGTAGAGTAAGTAGTAGGTGCGGTGGATATGTGGATATGTGCATAAAACACTGAAAAGAAAAGCCTATCCACATGTGAATAGTTTGTGCATAGGCGCTAAGGTTATGAACCGGGATTTCGGATCCGTTCGGTTAAATTTCGTACAATTTTGGCAAGCTCCTGGTCAGCAGCAAGCGACGAGGAGATTTTTTCGTGGGCATGAATCACAGTGGTATGGTCCCGGCCTCCAAAAGCCTCGCCAATCTTGGGCAGGGAGTGCTCCGTCAGCTCTCTGGAGAGGTACATGGCCACCTGCCGCGGGAAGGCAACTGCCTTCGTCCGCTTGCGCGCCTTGAAATCCTCAACCTTCATTCCGTAGAACTCGCCCACCCGCATCTGGATGTCGTGAATGGTGATGACCCGCGGCTTGTTGTTAGGGATGATATCCTTTAGGGCTTCTGCGGCCAAATGGACGGTGACATCCTCATTAATGAGCGAGGAGTAGGCCACCACACGGATTAGCGCACCCTCCAGCTCCCGGATGTTGGTATCGATCTGGTTGGCGATATACACCATGGCCTCATTGGGAATGTCCAGGTTTTCGGCCCGGGCCTTCTTCCGGAGAATGGCGATCCGCGTCTCCAGATCAGGCGGCTGAATGTCGGTAATGAGCCCCCATTCGAAGCGGGAGCGCAGCCGGTCCTCCAGCGTGGGAATTTCCTTAGGCGGACGGTCGGAGGAGATGATAATCTGCTTGCTCTCCTCATGCAGGGCATTAAACGTATGGAAGAATTCCTCCTGGGTGCCTTCTTTGCCGGCGAGGAACTGGATATCGTCGATCAGAAGCACATCAATCTTCCGGTATTTGTTGCGGAAGCTTTCGCCCACATTGTCCCGGACGGCATTGATGAATTCGTTGGTGAATTTCTCGGAGGAAATGTAGAGCACCTTGGCGCTTGGATTATGCTCCAGAACGTAGTGGCCGATGGCATGCATCAAGTGGGTTTTCCCCAATCCCACACCCCCGTACAAAAACAGAGGGTTGTACGCTTTAGCCGGCGCTTCCGCCACAGCCAAAGAAGCGGCATGGGCAAACCGGTTGCCGCTGCCGATAACGAAGGTGTCAAAGGTATATTTGGGGTTCAGCGAAAAGGAATCCTCATGCAGCATCGCAGCGGGCTTGGGCGGTTGTACCGCCGGCGCCGTCTGTACTGCCGCGGGAGGCGGCACGTCGTCGATGGTGAATTGGATCTCCACATGCCGGTCCAGCGTCTCCGCAACCGTGGACTGGATCAGCTTGGCATATTTGGCCTCCAGCCATTCCTTGGCGAAGGTGTTCGGCGCGCATATCAAAAGCGCGTTCTCGTTGAACACGGTCGCTTTGGTGGATTTCAGCCAGGTATCGAAGCTCGGTTTGCTGACCTTGGTCTGGATGACGGAGAGGATCTGTTGCCATAATTCATTGGCAGGGCTATCCACTAACACTTCACTCCTTACGGGAAAAAACAAAATTCTGCAATCTTCAAGCAGCTCTAAGAGCGGTTGGACATGACGTCCGCTAAGTCTGTCGAAATATCCACATAGTTAAGAAAATTCCTCTACGGCTTATCCCGTTAAAGGAATGTTGTTCACATCTTTATCCACAGGCTGTGCATAAAACAATGGTATAACCTAACTATCCACAGCCGAAACAATATAAATATATCAAAAGAAAGTAGCGTTTTCAATGATAATCTCCGATTTATCCACAATTCCCACCCCTTGTGCAAAACTTTTATCCACCATACTACATATTGTTAATAAATTGTTTACGAATCGACAGCGTACCTTGTTTTCCACTTTTTTTTGTACACAGGAGGATAAAGGAAGATGTGGACGGGGAGAATGAGGTTGACATCAAGCGTAGAAAATGATTTAATATTGAAAGGTATTTTTAGAACTCCTCGTTTGAAGTTCTTAAGGGAGGTGCAATAAATGAAACCATCGTTCAATCCGAATGTAAGCAAGCGCAAAAAGGTGCACGGCTTCCGCAAGCGCATGAGCACGAAGAATGGCCGCAAGGTACTCGCCGCGCGCCGCGCAAGAGGCCGCAAGGTATTGACGGCCTAAGCATAAAGACCACATTGCGTGGTCTTTTTTGTTAACAATCGTTCTCGATATCCGGTTTTGCCAGGAACGCCCGCCGTCTTTTGCGAAAAGACGCCGACAGGCGTTTATCCTTATGCGTGGAGGTTTTACGCTTCGGCAATTTGGGCAAAACTGATGAATAAATAGGAATAGGCGGATGCTGCGGTGCAGAAAGAAAACCGTTTGACCCGGCGTGAGGATTTCAATAAGGTGTACCGGTACGGCAAATCCGCGGCCAACCACCAATTTGTCGTGTATGTGATGAACCGCCATTCGGCTTCGGCCGGCGACGGCTTCCGGCTGGGGATCTCCGTCAGCAAGAAGGTGGGCAATGCGGTGGTCCGCAACCGCCTGCGGCGGCGGATTAAAGAAATTGTACGTTTAAATAGGGAAAAGCTTGTGCCGAAGAAGGACTTTATCCTCATTGTGCGCAAGCCTGCCGCCGATCTGGAATATGCCGACATGGAGAAAAGTATCCTTCATGTATTGAAGCGGGCAGAGCTTCTGGTGAAGAAGGGACAGCCGCCAGGTTGACCAGTTTCAATCACCGGATAGATATGATATATTTAGTGTGGACTTGACTGCGTACAGGATGCCTGGTTGCACCCATAAGGAGGAAATGTGTTGATTCGTCGTTTGCAGAAGCTGTGGCCCTTGGGGCTAGTTGTTTTTTTGTTGTCCGCGTGCGGCAGACCCAGTGATCTGAGCCAAGAGCGCACCGGAATTTGGACCAAATATTTTGTAGGTCCGCTGTCGGATACCTTGGACTGGTTTGCCCATCTGTTATGGGGTGAGTACGGCCTATCCATTCTGGTTATGACCATTATCATCCGGACGATTATTCTGCCGTTGACTCTTCGCCAGTATAAGAGCTCGAAGGGCATGCAAGCGCTGCAGCCTGAGCTGGAGAAGCTGAAGAAGAAGTATAAGGATGACCCCAAGAAGCAGCAGGAAGAGACCATGCTCCTGTTCCAGAAGAATGGTGTCAACCCCTTGGCCGGATGTTTTCCGATCCTGATTCAGATGCCGATTCTGATCGCGCTGTATAACGCGATTATGTACAACCCTTATATTCATGAACACACCTTCTTATGGCTGCAGCTGTCCCAGAAGGATCCTTATTATATCCTTCCGATTCTGGCATCCATTACGACCTTCGTACAGCAAAAGGTCATGATGTCGTTGCAACCGAACCAATCCAACCCATCCATGAACATGCTGCTGTATATTTTCCCGGTCATGATTTTTGTCATGTCCATGTCTTTCGCTTCCGCTCTTCCGCTTTACTGGGTATTCAGTAATATCTTCACGATTGTGCAGAACTATTTCATTTATCGTCCATCCAAAAAGTAGAGGTGGCAGATTCATGACGAAGACGCTCATCGTCACGGGAAAAACGGTTGAAGAAGCGGTCAGGCAAGGATTGACCCAATGGAACGTTCCCGATAACCGGGTTAAGGTTGATGTACTGGAGCAGCCCGCCAAGGGACTGTTCGGTCTGTTTGGCGTGAAGGAAGCGAAGGTCCGGCTGGAGCTTATCCCCGATGCGGTGGAAGAGGCGACCCAGTTTCTCCAGGATATCTTTGCGACCATGCATGTGAAAGCAACCATAGAGCGTAAGGATGACAAGGACGCTATTCTGCTGAATATTAAAGGCGGCGAGCTTGGCATTCTTATTGGAAGAAGAGGGCAGACGCTGGATGCCCTGCAGTATCTGGTGAATATTGTGGCTAACCGGTTCTCGGACAAGCACATCCGGATTGTTCTGGATGCGGAGGAGTTCCGCGAACGGCGGCGCAAGACCCTGGAGGAATTATCTTCGAGGCTGGCTACACGGGTTGTCCGGACCAAGAAGGATGTGGTGCTGGAGCCTATGTCCCCGGCGGACCGGAAGATCATCCATTCCCAGCTGCAGGATCATCCTACGGTTCGGACCTACAGCAAGGGAGACGAGCCTAACAGGCGTGTTGTAATTTCGCTACGATAACGAAATGACGCAATGACTTCAGGCGGGTGATGAGGTCATTGCGTTTTTTGTAAGCCGGAATGTCCGGTAATTCCGGGAGGAAGGGGAGTTATGCATGACGATTAAGGACACCATTGCAGCCATCTCCACCCCCATGGGAGAAGGCGGAATTGCGGTGATCCGCATCAGTGGCGGCGGTGCTGTGGCTGTAGCCGATACCGTTTTCCGGTCGAAAATGAAATTAGCCGAGGTACAGACACATACAGTGCAATATGGACATATTGTTGACCCTGCTGATGGGGAGCGAGTGGAGGAAGCCTTGGTCACGGTCATGCGCGGCCCCCGTTCTTATACAGCAGAGGATGTGGTGGAGCTCAGCTGCCATGGCGGGTTGGTTTCCGTCCGCAAGGTGCTGGAGCTGGTTCTGGCATCAGGAGCAAGACCAGCCGAACCCGGGGAATTTACGAAGCGGGCTTTCCTGAACGGGCGAATCGACTTGAGCCAGGCGGAAGCGGTGATGGACCTGATCCGGTCCAAGTCGGACAAGGCCTTTAAATCGGCGCTGCGTCAGGTGGACGGCAGTCTGTCCCGGAAAATTAAGAGCCTGCGCAGCCAACTGCTGGCGTTAATGGCCCATATTGAGGTCAATATTGATTACCCGGAGCATGATGTGGAGGAATTGACAGGTGCCCATATCCGCGGGGAAACCAGTGAAGCCCTCAACCAGGTGAGGGGTATGCTTAGTTCTGCCCGTCAGGGCAAAATTCTGCGGGAGGGCATTGTGACGGCGATTGTAGGCAGGCCCAATGTTGGCAAGTCCAGTCTCTTAAATGCCCTGACCCAGGAGAATAAAGCGATTGTTACGGATATTCCCGGAACCACGCGGGATGTAATAGAGGAATACGTTACGGTCAACGGCATTCCCCTGCGGCTGCTGGATACAGCCGGCATTCGGGAAACGGCAGATATAGTGGAGCAAATCGGCGTATCCCGGTCCCGTGGCGCATTGGCCGAAGCGGACTTGGTGCTGCTGGTGCTAAGCGGCTCCGAACCTTTGGGGGAGGATGACCGGAAGCTATTGGATGAGCTGGACGGCAAGGAAACGCTGGTTGTGGTGAATAAGATGGACCTGCCCCAGCGTGTGGAGCTGGATGAGATTCGCGCCCGGTATCCGGAGGACAGGATCATCCGGATCTCCGTACAGGCGGAGGAAGGTCTTGAGCAGCTGGAGCAGGCTGTGACGCAGCTGTTCCTGTCCGGTCAGGTGGAGCCGGAGGATATGACCTATGTGAGCAATGTCCGGCATATCCATCTGCTGCAGAAGGCCCAGGGTTCTCTGGAAGAAGCCTTGGAGGCTGCAGGCTCCGGCGTTCCCATCGATATGATTCAGATTGACCTGCGCAATGCATGGGAGGAGCTGGGGGAAATTATCGGCGACTCGGTGGGGGAAACCCTGATCGACCAGATTTTTAGCCAATTTTGCCTGGGTAAATAATGGCCTGTTCCTATGGGGACAGATACCGGTATAATAGATTGATGCGAGTGCCTTCTCCGACATTTCGTCGGTTCTACGTGCGATGGGGGAACCGCAGCTATTTCGTTTTTTTGCATGTGATTGGCAATAGGAGGTGTACAAAATGACAGGATATACAGCAGGCGAATATGAAGTTATCGTTGTCGGTGCAGGCCATGCAGGCTGTGAAGCCGCATTGGCTGCTGCCCGTATGGGCTGCCGGACGTTGCTTCTGACTATAAATTTAGATATGGTGGCGTTTATGCCCTGTAACCCGTCCATCGGCGGTCCGGCTAAGGGGCATGTGGTCCGGGAGATTGACGCGCTGGGCGGAGAGATGGGCCGTAATATCGATAAGACTTATATCCAGCTCCGTACGTTGAATACAGGTAAGGGACCGGCCGTTCATGCATTGCGCGCTCAAGCGGATAAGGTGCTGTACCAACGGACCATGAAGGAAACCATTGAGAAGACACCCAACTTGACTATGGTTCAAGGGATGGTGGAGGAGCTTCTGGTAGAGGACGGCGTTTGCCGTGGTGTCGTCACGAAAACCGGTGCGCAGTATTTGTCGAAAACTGTTGTTATCACCACAGGCACCTATCTGCGGGGTAAGGTCATTATCGGGGAGCTGATGTACGAAAGCGGGCCGAATAACCAGCAACCCTCCGTCCGACTGTCGGCTTGTCTGAAGGAGCTGGGTTTCCAGCTTGTCCGTTTCAAAACAGGGACACCGCCGCGGGTGCACGGCAGCACCATAGACTTCTCCAAAACAGAGATTCAGCCGGGGGATGAAAAACCCCGTTTCTTCTCCTTCGAAACAGAGGAGGAGATACCGAACCAGCTTCCTTGTTGGCTGACTTACACATCCGAGGATACCCATCGGATTATTCAGGATAACCTTCACCGGGCGCCTATGTTCTCTGGTGCCATTGAAGGGACTGGGCCCCGGTATTGTCCGTCTATCGAGGACAAAATTGTCCGTTTTGCCGATAAGCCGAAGCATCAGATTTTCCTGGAGCCGGAAGGACGCAATACCTCGGAATACTATGTACAGGGGTTGTCCACCAGTATGCCGGAGGATGTGCAATTGGAGATTTTGCGTTCCATTCCCGGTCTGGAAAAGGTACAGATGATGCGAACCGGTTATGCCATTGAATATGATGCCGTTGTGCCTACACAGCTTAAGCCCAGTCTGGAAACCAAATTGGTGGAAGGATTGTTTACCGCGGGCCAAATTAATGGTACCTCTGGATACGAAGAAGCCGCAGGGCAAGGCATTATGGCTGGAATTAACGCCGCTCGCAAGGTGCAGGGCAAGGATGCGGTGGTATTGGACCGTTCCGAAGCCTACATCGGCGTGCTAATCGACGATCTGGTGACCAAGGGCACTAATGATCCGTACCGGTTGTTGACCTCCCGCGCAGAATATCGTCTGCTGCTCCGCAATGACAATGCGGATCTGCGACTGACTCCCATTGGGTACGAGATTGGTCTGATTTCTCCCGAGCGTTTTGCCCGGTTTGAAGCAAAACGCAGCCAGATTGCTGGTGAGCTTGAGCGTCTTAAAACCACCAGAGTCCGTCCCGAGGAGACAGTCCAACAAGTGTTGGAGGAAGCGGGAACGGTCATTTTGAATAATTCCGTGGACCTGTTGTCACTGCTGCGCCGTCCGGAAATAACGATGGATCATATCGAACGGATTGCTCCGTCACCTGTGCAGCTGCGGGAAGATGTGAAGGAGCAGGTGGAGATTGAGGTGAAATACGCCGGCTACATTGAAAAGCAGCTTCAACAGGTGGACCGGCTGCGTAAGATGGAGCAAAAGCGGATTCCGGAGGATATTGATTATACTCCGATTCACGGATTGGCCAATGAAGCCAAACAGAAGCTGGAGCAGATTCGCCCTATCTCCATTGGGCAGGCTTCACGTATTGCAGGGGTAACCCCTGCGGATATTTCAATTTTGCTGGTTTATCTGGAGCATTATAACCAAGTGCGGGCGGCGAGGCTTTCATGAGTCAGGATATTGTAGTAGAACAATTCAGCGCCCGGGTCAGAGAGCACGGGCTGGAATTAAGCAGCCGCCAGCTGGAGCAATTCGAGATTTACTACCGTGAGCTGGTGGATTGGAACGAGAAGATGAATCTGACTGCCATTACAGAGCGGGAACAGGTTTATCTCAAGCATTTCTATGATTCTTTGACCTTAGCTTTTCATGTGAAGCTGGAGCCGGTGTCAACAATGGCGGATATTGGCGCTGGAGCCGGTTTCCCATCCATTCCGCTTAAAATTGTATTTCCTCACCTGAAGCTGACGATTGTGGATTCCCTAAATAAACGAATCCACTTTCTGAACCATCTCGCCGAGCAGCTTGGTCTTCAGGATGTGAAGGCGATACATGCCAGGGCAGAGGAAGCAGGGCGGAATAAGGACCTGCGGGACCGGTTCGATCTGGTAACCGCAAGAGCGGTAGCCAGGCTGTCCGTGCTTAATGAGCTATGTTTGCCGTTTGTCCGTCCAGGTGGGATTTTCGCAGCCATGAAAAGTGCACAAACCTCCGATGAGCTTCAGGAAGCGAAACGATCCATTGTGCTTCTGAAGGGGGAACTGGAGACAGTGCATACCTTTACTCTTCCGGTAGAGGAAGCAGAGCGGAATATTGTTGTCCTGAAGAAAACGGATGTAACACCTCCTAAATATCCAAGAAAACCGGGAACTCCCGGAAAAGAGCCGCTTTAGTCCCTTTTGCAATGGATCATAATGTTTCACGTGGAACAATAAAGGGAGTCTCATCGGAATGTTGAGACTCCTTGCCTTATGGTCAGTTAATCAATATAACCTGTTCCAAATAGTTGATGGGGAATTTTTCATTATTGCCAATGTCAAGCAGGAATTAGTAGGAAATACGGAGAATGAATATAAGTAGCCAAGTATCTGACGACGAAAATGGGTGAATGAAAAACCTATGAAAGAGCAATTATCCAAATTATTCGGATTGGTGGAAAAGCCCTCCGGCGATGAAGTCAAACAGCTTCCGCTGGACCAGATTGTGCCTAGTCCTTTTCAGCCGCGGACCATTTTTGATGAAGAACGGATCGATGAGCTCTGCCAAACCATCAAGACCCATGGGGTGATTCAGCCCATAGTAGTCCGGGTCCGCGATGGTATTTTTGAGATCATTGCCGGTGAACGCCGGTTCCGTGCTGTCAAAAAGCTCGGTATGGAGAGTATTCCGGCCATTATCCGGGAATTCAATGATTCCCAAGCTGCCTCCATTGCCCTTATTGAGAATTTGCAGCGGGAGGGTCTTACCTCTATAGAAGAGGCGATGGCCTACCAGCAGCTTATTGAGCTGCATCAACTGACTCAAGAAAGTCTGGCCCAACGTCTCGGTAAAAGCCAGTCTACCATTGCCAATAAAATCAGACTGCTTCACCTCAGTGAGCCTGTTAAGCAGGCCTTACTGGACCGGAAAATAACGGAGCGGCATGCAAGAGCATTATTGGCATTGGATACAGAGGAGCTTCAGGTGAAGGTGCTGCAGGATATTCTCGCCAAGGAATTGAATGTGAAGCAAACGGAAGCAAGAGTGCAGTTTCATCTGGAAACCCAAAAGATTAAAAAGTCCAAGCGGGTTTTCTATGGCAAAAGTGTACGTCTGGCCTTGAACACCATCCGCCAATCGGTCAGCATGGTGGCGGATACCGGTATGCAAATTAAGACCGATGAGAAGGATTACGAGGACCATTATGAAATCATTATCCGGATCCCCAAGCAATAATCGCAAATTGTTCCTGTCAACAGCATATGCTGGTGTGCATATATAAAAAACAGAGGTCGGAATAGACGACGGCCTTTGTTTTTTTGTTGCTTCTATTAGCTTGTGGACGATTATTATAGAAATATTCATAGATTTGAAGAGGTTAGCGGAACATTTGTATTAAGATGCGAAGAGGATTGTGCTATACTTAAGTTTGAGTCTTCGAAACCGATTCCATCTTTTTGGGAATGCACAATTTGTCGCAAATCACCAGAGCAGGCAGTGAAAGTTTTGCCAAATGCGAAGCTCATCATCACTTATCCGGCCTACGGCAGGGACCAAGTGATTCGAGTTTTACCTTCCATTTGGCTGCGCCAAATGCGAAGCTCATCATCACTTATCCAGCCTGTGGCAGGGACCAAGTGATTCGAGTAGGGTACTTACTAATAGTTTGAGGTGAATGGGTTTGTCTAAAATAATTGCAGTAACCAACCAGAAGGGCGGAGTGGGGAAAACCACCACATCCGTGAATCTAGGCGCATCCCTGGCAAGCTTAGGGAAAAGGGTGCTCCTGGTGGATATTGACCCACAAGGGAATACCACTAGTGGAATCGGAATAAATAAGGCGGATGTCAGCAACTGCATTTATGATGTGATTATTAACGATGTTCACCCCAAGGATGCTATTGTCCCTACCAATATTGACAACCTGAAGATTATTCCCGCCACGATTCAATTGGCCGGTGCCGAAATTGAGCTGGTGCCTACCATCTCCAGAGAAGTAAGGCTGAAGAAGTCTTTGCAGCTGGTCAAGCATATGTTTGACTATATTCTGATTGATTGTCCGCCATCCTTGGGTATCTTGACCATTAACTCTCTTACAGCCGCGGACTCCGTTATCATTCCGATTCAGTGTGAGTATTACGCCTTGGAGGGATTGAGCCAACTTCTCAATACCGTCCGCCTGGTCCAAAAACATTTGAATACAACGCTCCAAATTGAAGGTGTTCTGCTGACGATGTTTGATGCTAGAACCAATTTGGGGATTCAGGTTATAGAAGAGGTTAAAAAGTATTTTCAGCAAAAGGTTTATCAAACGATTATCCCGCGGAATGTCCGCTTAAGCGAAGCCCCAAGCCATGGGCAATCTATTATTACATATGATCCCCGTTCCAAAGGAGCAGAGGTTTATATGGAGCTTGCAAAGGAAGTGATTATGAGTGAATAAGCGCTTAGGAAGAGGCTTGGATGCTCTTATCCCGTCGTTAAATGTCAGTGAAGATGATAAGGTAATTGAAATCCCAATACAGCAGCTCCGGGCCAACCCGTATCAGCCCCGGAAAACCTTTAATGAAGAAAGTATTCAGGAATTGGCTGCATCGATCAAGGAACATGGGGTTATTCAGCCGATTATTGTCCGCACTGTGCTTAAAGGCTACGAAATCATTGCCGGTGAACGGCGCTTCCGGGCATCCCAGGTATGCGGTCTGACTACTATTCCGGCAGTTGTCCGGAAATTTAGCGATCAACAGGTTATGGAGATTGCTCTGATCGAGAACGTGCAGCGTGAGGACCTGAACGCCATGGAGCAAGCGCTGGCTTATCAGGCACTTATAGATCAATTCAAGCTTACACAAGAAGAGCTTTCTGTGAAGGTTGGAAAAAGCCGTTCGCATATTGCCAACTTCCTGCGGCTTCTGCAGCTCCCTGAAGAGATCAAGCAATATGTTTCACGTGGAACAATTTCTATGGGACATGCAAGGGCAATCGCCGGAGTTAAGGGAGAACCTAAGCAGAAGGAACTGGCTGACACCTGTATCAAGCAGCAGTGGAGTGTGCGTGAGCTGGAGGAAGCCATTCAGCAGCTTGAGGAAACCAAAACCAAGGAAGCAGATAAACCTCTGAAAGCACGGAAGAAGGACCCGTTTATGGATGAGGTAGAGGAGAATCTGCGGAGCATATTCAGAACAGCCGTGAAGATAAAGCCTCAGATGCAGAATAAAGGTAAAATTGAATTCTCCTATTATTCCAAGGATGACTTGGAAAGAATATTGGAACTGCTTCAAGGAAGAATAAGTTAATAGCTTGATCGAGCACCTGAAGCATACCTGAATTCGCCTTGAATCCTGAGTAAAGGCTGGGCCGGGTATGCTTTCGTTATTTTAGGAATAAGATATGAAGTCGCTGGCGAGGGGAGTGGGTGTATTGATCTATTTGGACAATGCTGCAACAAGCTGGCCGAAGCCGCCGCAGGTTACAGAGGCAATGGTGAAGTGTATGCAGGAGTCTGCAGCCAATCCGGGAAGAGGCGGCCATCAAATGGCTGTTCAGGCCAGCCGGATTTTATTCCAGACCCGTGTGCAGCTGGCCAAGCTGTTTCATATCCGCAACGCCAATGACATTGCCTTCGCGGCGAATACGACAGAAGCATTGAATCTGGCTATTAAGGGCTATGTAAAGCCCGGTATGCATGTGATTAGTACCACTGTGGAGCATAACTCAATCCGCCGGCCTTTAGAGTATCTGGTGCGGAAGCTGGGTATAGAGGTGACGTATCTCCAAACAGACCGGGCGGGCAGAATCCGGCTGGAGGAGCTGGAGAAGGAGATTCGTCCCCATACAGGGTTGATTGCGGTCACCCACAGCTCCAACCTTCTGGGTACGATACAGCCGGTTGCTGAAATTGGCTCTATCTGCAAACGCAAAGGGATACGCTTCCTGGTGGATGCCGCTCAGAGCGCCGGAATCCTGCCTGTAGACGTCGAGAATATGAATATTGATCTATTAGCCTTCCCGGGCCACAAGGGGCTTCTGGGGCCACAAGGGACGGGAGGACTATACATTCATCCGGATGTAGAACTGGAGCCTCTGCATCAT
Organism: Paenibacillus mesotrionivorans; assembly: GCF_046098205.1. Classification (NCBI taxonomy): domain Bacteria; kingdom Bacillati; phylum Bacillota; class Bacilli; order Caryophanales; family Paenibacillaceae; genus Paenibacillus; species Paenibacillus mesotrionivorans. The sequence continues at coordinate 21,481 of NZ_JBJURJ010000018.1, forward strand.
GGAGGAACCGGCAGTCAATCCGAGGCTGTGGATCAGCCTCAGGTGAGACCGGACAGATATGAATCGGGAACACAGAATACACCAGGCATTGCAGGATTAGGTGAGGGTGTGAAGTTTGTATTGCGTGAAGGGGTAGATGCCATTCATGCCAAGGAAAGCAGGCTTGTCCGGAGGATGATGGAAGGCCTAATGGGAATTGAAGGAGTCGAGCTGCTGGGGCCGGAAATAGGAGAACCTAGAACAGGGATCGTTGCCTTCCGTTTGGCGGATACAGACCCTTCAGAAGTAGCATTTATTCTTGATCAATCCTTTCAAATTGCGGTACGGGCCGGATATCATTGTACCCCGTTAGCCCACCAGTCGGCGGGGACAACAGAAACCGGAGCATTACGTGCAAGTGTGGGATACTTTTCAACGGATGCGGAAGTGGACGCCCTGATCGGCGCTGTAAAGGAAATCAGACAAGGACTATAAGGTGATGCAGCATGGATAATATGATGATGGTAATGATTATGGGGGCAATAGCGGTCGTATTGCTGATTGTGCTGGTGCTGGTTATTGTCGCCTTGGCCAAATTGTCCGGAATGAAAAAGAGGTACAAGAAGCTCATCGGCAACGCCTCAGTGGAAAATGTAGATGAATTGCTGTTGGCAATGCAGGAGTGCATTCAAGCCTTGCGTGAGGAAAACAAACAACAAGCGGATGCGCTTAACGGCATCCGCAGCAGAATGAGAACGATGAAATCCAATGTGGCCATGAAAAGGTACAATGCGTTTTCCCAGCAGGGCAGCGATCTCAGCTTCTCCATCGCCATCACCGACGAAGACCAGAATGGTCTGGTGCTCACAGGGATTCATAACCGGGAGGAATCCTATCTTTACGCCAAGCCGGTTGAGCAGGGAGCATCCAGTTATACGTTGACGCCGGAGGAAAAGGAAATTATCGCTCAAACTGCAGCAAAGATCCAGGCAGCTCGGCGGGAGGGGGCGTCATCATAAGGCGCCTTGTTTGAAGGAAGGCCATATGAATGCCGCGGGAGATTACATCGGCCATATTCATTACCAGAGAAAGACGGGTATTCTGGAGCACCAGATATTCCATAAAACCGCCCACATTGACGATGCCGGTAATATGCATGCAGCCGACGTCAGGCAGTTCCTTTTTGACTCCGGCGCCGGGTTTCAACGGGCCTTGGCTAATTTGAATGCAGCCTACGCTTTGGGTTTGTCCCAAACAAGCGTCCGTGCCGATTATAAAAGGGTCGGAATGGGATTCATGGATACGCTGTAGGGTTTCCTCCAGGTTCATGGCATGAACCGGATTGTCCAGGGTCCCATAAATATGAATACCCGGTATGGCATATTTGCTTAACCTTGTACCAATCAGAGGCCCCAGGGAATCACCGGTGGAGCGGTCTGTTCCGATATTCACCCAGACGATGTCCCGGTAGGGAGGAATTTCGCTGAACAGACCAACAAGATGGGCAGCCATGGAAGCTGCACAATGCCGTTCTGTATGCTGCATTTTGAAGGATAAGGGCTTGTCCGCAGCCGGTTGGCGTTCGGGTAAAAATTTCATAGCATACCTCCTGGGAATAAGGAATGGGCGTGCGGGCGGGACTGTTCGTGGACAATCCGGTTACGCCGGTAAGCTGCCGGACTACAAGCAGAAGATGACAGGACGGGAAGAGGCAACTTTTTACTAGTATACGAATCCTTTAATCTATTTATACACGGATTCGGATAATAAAAAGCAGGCGGATGGTAGAGGAGGAGAGGCAGATGGAAGAACGGCTTCTCATAGCCTTCGATTCCACGCAGCAGGCCTTGCGGGCGGAGATGCTGCTGGAGTATGGGGAAGTGGATATTGATACACGGCCAACGCCCAAGCAAATTACAGCAGGCTGCGCCATGTCTATTGATTTTCCGGGTGAGCAGCTTCCCCAGGTGAAGGACATCATTAAGGCTGAAAAGGTGGAAATAAAGGGGATATATGAACGGGCAGGAGAGACGTATACCCGAATTGAATTGTAGAGAGGAACCTGCATATGAGGATACCGGGATTCATTATGGAAGTGGAGGCTTTGGAGCCCACCATAAGCGCGTTCGGGCAGCTGAAGGACTATTTATCCAACCCTGAGGTCTGGAGCGGCTGGCTGCAGACGACAATTCAGATTCTGCTGGCTCTATTGATCGGAAGAGTAGTGTCGAAGCTGGCGCAGAAGGCGCTGGAGAGGCTGATGGTAGTCCGGGAGAGGGCGCCCTTGCGGCTGGACCAGCGGCGCACCAAAACCATCGGCAAGCTGCTGAACAACATCGTGACGTATACCATTAACTTTATTCTGATTCTGATCATTCTGGGTCAATTCGGCATTAATCTGGCACCGGTGCTGGCCGGGGCAGGCGTGCTGGGGCTTGCCATCGGTTTCGGGGCGCAAAGTCTGGTCAAGGATATTATCACCGGTTTTTTCATCATCTTCGAGGATCAGTTCGGGGTAGGGGATGTGATCCAGACAGGAGCCTTCAAAGGAACGGTGGAGGAGATCGGGCTGCGGGTGACACGGGTTCGCACGGCAACAGGCGAAGTACATATTCTTCCCAACGGGTCGATCCAGCAGGTGACCAATTTCTCCATTTATAATTCGCTGGCCATTGTGGATGTACCCGTGGCGAACGGAGATAATCTGGAGAAGATTATTGCACTTATCAGCAAGGCCGCTGCAGATGCGTATGACAGCATTCCCAATCTGACCAAACCCCCGGAGGTATTGGGTCTGCAAACTCTGGGTGCGGCGGAAAGCGCCATCCGGGTAACGGCGGAATGCAAGCCGAACACACAAGGCTCTGTGGAACGGGATATCAAGCGGATCATCAAGGATCATCTGGACCGGTATAAGGAACAGATGAACGCTGAGGGGTAAGGACGCAGTCTCAAGTAATTCTTTTGACAGAGGTGATAGAATGGAACGGAAGCAATTCCAATTGGGCGATGTTGTGCAGATGAAGAAGGCCCATCCCTGCGGAACCAATGAGATGGAGATCATCCGTATGGGCATGGATATCCGGGTGCGCTGCCTGGGCTGCCAGCACAGTGTGCTGATCCCCCGGGCCAAGTTCGAAAGCAAGATGAAAAAGGTGCTGCGCTCCGCTCCAGATAAAGAAGGAGGAGCGCCGGAACATAACGTTTAAAAGCCACGGGTACCGGTCTGTTAACAGGATGCGAAACCTTCTACATGGCGTAGAAGGTTTTGTTATGTCATCCCCGTACGGCTCGATCAGCTTGTAATGAAAAGATAAATGGCTACCGTAATCAAGGCACCTCCAGCGGAGAGGTTAAAAATGCGGATTCCGTTTTTGACTCTGGCAAGAAATTGCATTTTGGAGCCCAGATAACCCCATGCTGCGAGTGATAAATAGCAGATGATCAAATAGATAGCCACAAACGCCCAAAGCCTTACAGCGGATGTATTGAGGCTGAATGCAGCCGTTCCGGACAAACAGGCAATCCACGCCTTCGGATTCAGCAATTGCATCAAAAATCCGTGGCTGAACGTAGGAGGCCCGTTCTCCCGGGACTCCAGGTCCGGACGGGAGACGATGATTTTGCATCCTATGTAGCACATATAGCCTGTACCTGCAACCCGCAGGAAATCATCAAAAGCAGGAAGCCGTCCCACCCAAGCGGATACACCAAGGCCTACCGCTATCAGAAGAAGGGTAAACCCGACAGTGGCCCCGGTAATGAAGGAAAAAGAACGTTTAAAACCAAAGTTGACAGCACCTGAAAGAATCGTCATATTCACAGGTCCTGGCGAAATGGACATGGATAATGAATATAAGCACATGGCAATCAAAATGGACATTGTGCACCTCCTTTGCAATCATTCTGGATTTACTATAGCCTATCAGGAATTACACCGTCTAATTTCAAGTTCTGATCGAATCCATCGGAAAAACGGAAGGCCGGATGATATGCAACTGTGTGGAGGTGTCGGAAATTGGAGTTGTATCAATTGCAGACCTTTGTGAAAGTAGCATTAACGGGAAACTTGACCGATGCCGCCCTGCAGCTGAATATCAGCCAGCCTGCGGCAAGCGCACATATTAAGGCTTTAGAACAAATAACGGGATTTCCGCTGTTCTACCGGAATTCCAAGGGAATGACGCTGACAGAAAGAGGGACGAAGCTGTTGGAGGAAGCCCAGCAGATTCTGTTCTCCATCGAAGAATTTTATAAGAAGGCCCAGGAGCTCCGGAAGGATTCGGCGGAGACCATCCGGATCGGGTTGAATACAGACGGAAACCTTCTCCAGATGGATAAAATGATCAGGCATATGTCCGAGCGTCTCCCGGCGGTGGAACCGCATTTTGTCAACACCAGGAGTGAGGATTTCCTTCAGGATGTGGCGGCGCTCAAGATCAATGCCGGCTTTTACTACGGGAAAGTGGCGGATTCGCATATCCACTCGGTTAAGCTGCATTCATGCCCGATGGTTGTGGTCTACCCGAACAGCTGGGATGTGCCGGACCGGGAGCTGACATTGAAGGATTTCGCAGAGAAGTCCTGGATCTGGACCACCCAAGGCTGTCCGTTCCACCAGCAGGCGATGGACTATTTTTTGGAGCGGGATATGGTCCCCAAGACGATTATGTATGTGGACAATGAGACACTGATCGGCAATCTGGTTCAGCAGGAGATGGGCTGTTCCCTGCTTGCGGAGCCGATTGCCATGCAATTTGTGAAGGAGAATAAGCTGAAGGTATGGAAGGGCATCGATCTGTCTGTGGATCTGAGCTTCGGTTACCCCAAAGACCGGAAGCGGGACCCGGTAATGAATGAGATCGTAACCTTGCTGCAAGAAATATGGAAGCCTTGAATTTTCTGCCGCTTTTTGGTTTGAACGTCCCTCCTCTACGATTAATAGAATGGTACAGGATAAAGAGGAGGGGGAGATGGCATGAAGAAAAAATGGATGGGTCTTGTTGGGATTATCATATTGGTAACCGCTGGAGTCATGTATCTGGTGTTTATCAACCCGCCTGGAGATATAAATATTGAAGGACGCTGGCAGCTGGCAGCGGGTCCGGAGGAATGTTATGCCGGGGTTCATTTCATGCGGGGGGTTACCCCTCAAAAAGGCGGTGCTTCCCTGAAGGAGGTTAGGGGGAATGTTACCCAAATGTCCTATGGCACGTATGAAAAGAAAATGAACCGTCTAACGGTTAGCCTGAATAATCCGCCTGCTCCGCCGTTTGACCTTCAGATGAAGGAGGAAGGGGAACGTCTGGAATTGGATTATGCCAGAGCCGGCAAGCAACTGGGCTGTGTATACAAGCCGGAGAAAAAATGAGCGAATGGGATGAGAGGGCCTTCCACACTTTGGTGTGGAGGGCTTTTTTTGTGCTAACTTATCTCGGCAATACGGCGTTTCGCAAGTGGGGGTTGCGTTTAAAGAAATAAGGTAATCCTAAGCATCAGAAGAATCATAAGGAGGAAGGACAATATGTTTAAGCGCATGGATGAGATCATGATTGAGATTCCCCAGCTCGAAAAACCCGATCCGAATGCCGCGGCAGCCGTTCAGGAGCTGTTGGGCGGGAAGTTCGGGGAGATGTCAACCTTAAACAACTATCTCTTTCAATCCTTTAACTTCCGGTCGAAGAAAAAGCTGAAGCCCTTCTATGATCTTGTGATGAGCATTACGGCGGAGGAGCTGGGCCATGTGGAGCTGGTATCCCACGCTATCAATAACTGCCTAAGAGGCTCCACCGAATACAAAGAGCCGGAATTAAGACCGCTCCAGGCTGTGAAGGATGCAAGGCTGTCCTATCATTTCCTGGCGGGAGCGCAGGGAGCCATGCCGTTCGATTCCATGGGCAATCCGTGGACAGGAGCAAATGTGTTCAACAGCGGCAATCTGGTGGAGGATCTTCTGCACAACTTCTTCCTGGAATGCGGGGCCCGGACCCACAAAATGAAGGTATACGAAATGACGGATAACCCGGCTGCCCGGGAAGTGGTGGGATTCCTCCTGGTGCGGGGAGGCGTTCACGTGGTGGCTTATGCCAAGGCCATTGAAATTGCCACCGGTGTGAATGTAACCAAATTGGTACCGATCCCGTCCTTAAGCAACAAGTCGTTTAACGAAGCGCGGAAGTACGAGGAAAAAGGCGTGCATACGAAGCTGTATACGTGGAGTGAAAGTGACTTTAGCGGCATTGAGCAAATCTGGAAGGGAACCCACCCGGAAGATGGCCTGCCACTGGAGGTAATCCAGGGGGCGCCTAAGGGTGTGCCAATTCCGGAGGCTCCTTCCTTGGAGGAAGAGTTTGCACCGGGGATTTCCCCGGAGGATTTCAAGGAAATCGCCAAACGCCTGAAGATGGCCGGCAATATCAACGAATAGATTCGTTAAAACCTTCTGCACTGCGGTGTAGGAGGTTTTTTAGACGAAAGGAAAGCGGCTAGATCTCTTGAACCTTAAATTATGTTATAATCATTTTGAGGTGATGACATGCTCAAGGATGATGTTAAACAAATTATCGATAATCTGCCGGATGATTGCTCTCTGGAAGATATTCAATATACGCTGTACGTACGAAAGAAAATCCAGCAAGGCCAGGATGACATGGCCGAAGGCCGTATTGTGACTCAAGAAGAAATGGAGAAACGTATGTCCAAATGGCTAAATCAATAATCTGGACGGAGTCTGCCAGTCAGGACCTTGAACGGCAGTGGATTATATTTATTTGGATTCGCCAAGTTATGCTTTTTCGTTTCTTTCCGATGTGATGGAGAGGGTTAGAACACTGGATGTTTTTCCATATAGAGGTCGGCTTGTGCCGGAGATCAATGTTGAGGATGTCCGGGAGGTATTTATTCATCGATACCGGCTTGTATACCAAGTAGAAGAAAGCCGGATCATTATCTTAACCTTTGTTCATGGGGCAATGAATTGGAGCGGGCAAAATTTGCTCAAATAAACCCTCTTGCATAGCTGGGTACCCTTATGATAACATAAGGAAGTCCCGCTTTTTTAGGCGGGCCCAACCGTGGAAAGGTACCCAAGAGGCCCAAGGGGGCTGACTCGAAATCAGCTAGGCGGGCAACCGTGCGTGGGTTCGAATCCCACCCTTTCCGCCACCACGATACAATTAGAACACCTGCCATCCTTGCGACGGCAGGTGTTTTTGTGCTGCTGTCATTTCTCCGTTTGCTCCGTCATCAGCCCCCACCGGAAGCCGAACTTGTCCTTCACTGTGCCCATACACGAGCTGTATGTGGTGCTCCGCAGCGGATAGATGACGGTTCCCTCCACCTCCAGAAGGTGAAAGGCATGCTGGACCTCCTCCGCGGTATCGAAGGTAAGGGTTAAGAAATTGGCCGTACCCGGTTGGAAAGGCTGGTCAAACTCATCCGCCATCATAAACCGCTGGTCCCCGATATGTCCTTCTGCATGATAAATGCCATTCCGCTGCTCCTCTGTCATGGTTACATTCCAATCCCGGGCATCCGCGTCCCGGTACCGCAGGAAAAAGGCTGTCTTCAATCCGAATGCCTGTCCGTATAAGGCCATCGCTTCCTCACACTGCCCATGGTAATGCAGAACTGGCGTAACAATCATAAGGGTCACCTTCCAAAGAGGGAATGAACTTCCTTTTATCCACAGTGTACACAAAAAGATAAATCCGTTCTAGTGAAAGGTCAATTTCGTTTCTACCGTGGACCGGAGCTGGGAGATATGATGAATCTATACCCCAACCCAAAGGAAGGTGATGAAGCATGGGCGACATGGCTGCAGCCAGCAAAGGCAAAGCCGCTTCCGTCCGCACCTCCCGCGCAGCCAGGCTGATGCGGCAGATGTGGAGTATGAAGGCCCTGTACCTGATGCTGCTCCCGGGCATTGCATATTATGTTATATACAAATATGTCCCGATGTACGGTATTGTCATTGCGTTTAAGGATTACGATATTCTGGAGGGCATATTCGGGAGCCCTTGGGCAGATCCCTGGTACAAGCACTTTCAATATTTCTATGAATCTCCCTATTTTGGCCAATTGCTCAGCAATACGTTTCTGATCAGCATCTACAAAATGATTTGGGGCATGGTCCCCTCCATTGTACTGGCTATTCTGATCCACGAGGGCCGGATTCTATGGCTGAACCGGCTGGTGCAAACCTTGAGCTACATGCCCCATTTCCTGTCGTGGGTCATTATCTACGGCATCGGCATCGCCTTTTTCTCCGAAACCTCCGGTCTGATTAACCGTTGGATGACGGAAGCGGGGCACAGCGCCATTCCGTTCCTGACATCCACGGATTTATTCCGGGGTGTGCTGGTAGGAACCGATGTGTGGAAGGATTTAGGGTGGGGGGCCATTGTATACCTGGCGGCCATGTCCTCCATTGATACGACGCTGTATGAAGCCGCCAGAATCGACGGTGCAGGAAGGCTGAGACGGATATGGCATATTACCCTGCCGGGTATCCGCAGTGTGATCGTGCTGCTGCTGATCCTCCGGTTGGGATCGATACTCGATGCGGGCTTTGAGCAAATTTATATCATGTACAATATCCAGGTTTACCCCGTTGCCGATATCATCGATACCTGGGTATACCGGGTCGGCTTGGAGCAGCTGAATTTCAGCCTGGCCACGGCGGTGGGACTGTTCAAGTCCGTGATTGGCCTGACCCTGGTATACTCCTCCAACAGGCTGGCCAGAAGGTGGGGCGGTGGATTATGGTAAATAGAGGGGCAGAGCGTTATTTTGACATCCTGATTTATGCGCTGCTGATCGCGGTGGGGATTGCTTCCGTTTTTCCGCTGATGTATGTGCTGTCCGTATCGTTGACACCTTACAGTGAGGTTACCCGCAATGGCGGATTTGTGGTTATCCCCAAGAAGATTACCTTTGAGGCGTACCGGATGTTGTTCGGAATGGACACCATTCCAAGAGCCTTCGGCGTGACGGTGTTTGTGGCAGCGGTGGGTACCGCCATCAACCTGGCACTCAGTGTGCTGCTGGCCTTTCCGCTTAGCCGGAAAAAGCTGATCGGGCGCGGGCTGTTCATCTTCATGATCGTGTTCACCATGATGTTCGGCGGTGGACTGATTCCCACTTATCTGGTTGTTCGGGGAACAGGGCTGCTGAATACGGTTTGGGCTATGATCATCCCCGGGGCAATCTCCACCTTCAATGTCCTGGTGATCAAAACCTTCTTCGAGAATCTGCCCGAGGAGCTGTATGAATCGGCCAAAATCGATGGGGCAGGAGAAATGACTGTGCTCATGCGTCTGGCCTTGCCCTTGTCCTTGCCGGTGCTGATGACCGTAGGCCTGTTTTATCTGGTGGGGAACTGGAACGCCTTTTTCTCCGCTGTCTTCTATATAACCGACGCCAAGCTGTATCCGCTGCAGGTGATTGTCCGAGGGCTCCTGACCGCAGCCGACCGGCCTGAGGTTAACGTGGATGTTACCGTTCCCAGCACGACGCTGCAGATGGCTTCCGTGATTGCCGCTTGTTTGCCTGTTATCGTGGTGTATCCCTTCGTGCAGAAGCATCTGACCAAGGGAATGCTCATCGGCGCCTTAAAAGGCTGATGCACAACATCGGATTTTAGCTGCACATTATCTATATATAAAGGGGATGTTCACATGCAAACGAAAAAACGGTTTACCCTGTTGGCAGCTGCTTTACTCAGCACCTCACTTCTGGCAACAGCCTGCGGCGGCTCCACGGACAGCAGCTCGGCCCCATCCTCCGGAGCCTCCGGCTCCCCGGCAGCCAATCCTTCCTCCGGCGCAGTTACACCTATCGAAGTGATGATGACAGGGTGGGGAAGTACGCTTCCTTCCAAGGATTTTGTCAAGCCTGAGCTGGATAAGGCCCTGAATACGAATTTGACACTGACCATCACCAACAGCAGCGATGACTTCATCCAGAAGCTTAATCTGCGGGCTGCCGGGGCGGATCTGCCGGATATCATCAAATTTCCGGGTAAAACGGAGTATCTGGAATATGCCAAACGGGGATTGCTGCTGGACCTGACCCCGTATAAGGATAAGCTGGGTGATGTGAAAAATCTGGTAGGGGATCAGGTATTCAGCCGGGCGGAGATCGGCGGCAAGCCGTATGCCATTACCACTACACCAAATATTTATTACGGCGTTCCGTGGGTGCGCAAGGATTGGTTGGATAAGCTGGGCCTTCAGGTTCCGAAGACGCTGGATGAGCTGCTGGAGGTCTCCAAGGCCTTCACTACCCGGGACCCGGACGGGAACGGCAAAAATGATACCTTCGGCATTACCTCCGAGCTCACCGTTCTGGCCAGCCTGGTGATGCCCCTGCATGGTGTGACCGATGGATTCTATATCAAAAACGGCCAGATGGTCCACGGGATCTACCAGCAGGAGATGAAGGACGCCGTTGCGTATATGAAGAAAATGATTGATACCGGCACTATTGACCCGGAGATCGCCAGCAATAAGCTGGCCAACTATAAGGATAAGGCCTTCCAGGGCAAAGCGGGCATTGTGGTGATGGATTGGACCAACATTGTGAAGGACGATGCGCGGAAGGTCTGGAAGGAAGCCAACCCCAATGCGGACTGGGTGATGCTGAGCGAATTGAAGGGGCCAACTGCCGACACCTTGGGCACCAGAGAGAAAGGCGCTACCGGCGGGTATATGGCCATCTCCAAATCGGCGGAAAAGGATAAAGCCAAGCTTGACAAAATTTTTGAGCTATTCAATTATGTATCCAAGGGTGACGGGTTAAATCTGGTGCAGTTCGGGCTGAAGGATGTTCACTTTAAAGTGGAGAATGGCAAAACAGTCCTGACGGACAAAGCCCCGGAAGCTGCCTTTACCTGGCTGTACCAATTGGCCGGCCGTCCGGAAGCTGCTTATCTGAGCACCAAATTCCCGGCGCAGGAGCCGTATATCCAGGCCAATGAAAAGGTGAAGGTCATCGAAACCTATAACAGCTACGTCACCCTGCCGCCTGATTTCAACGCTGCGGATGCCACACGGTTCCGTCAGGAGGAATTGCTCAAATTCTATTATGGCAAGAATAAGCTGGAGGCCTATGACGACTTCCTAAAAAAGCTGGATACCACCTTCCGATTCAAAAGCTTCGTAGATAACGGCTTGAAGGAGCTGAAGGAGCTGGGATTAGCGAAATAAAGAACCGTATTGCGGCGGGGCCCATTCAAGGGGCGCTTCGCCGCAATTTGCGTCTCCGCCGGGAGTACGGGCAGGGGGCCTCAGAACGGGAGGGGGAGGAAGGGTGCGGCTTATCCTAAGCATTTGGCCGAAGAAGCTGAAGTACCGTCTGTTTGCTTCTGTGCTGTTGTTCATTCTGATTCCGTTCTCCCTGCTGCAGATGATGGCGTACCGGCAGATGGAGGATTCCATGGAGCTGGAATTCAAGGAAAAGGCCGGTAAGCAGCTGACCATCATGAAGTCCCAGATGGCCAAGGTCCTCGACAGTATGTTCCGGTATTATTTGTTTTTGGAGCGTGATCCGGAAACCCGCCGGATGCTGCTGGATGCGTCTCCCCGTACACCGATGGAACGTCAGGAATTGTTCGGGCGTGCGGCGGAACGGGCCAGCTCCATCCGCTTTCCCGCCCAAGTGGCGGTTACCCTGGCAGACCGGACGGGCCAGCTATATCAGCCGGACGGCCATCTGGGCTCGGGGGACGCCTACAGAAGGTTTGTGGAGGACCCGGTTTTCTCCGGGCTAACCAACGATCAAGGCTACCGGTGGGTGGCCGGAGACAATCTCCAGTTCTACGGCTTGCTCCGGGACAACGGAAGTGAGATTACCGGGTATGTGCTGATGGAGTTTCAGTATAAGGGGTGGCTGGCGGAGGCCTCGCGGGATTTGCTCCTGCAGCAGAGCTACCAGATTGTCGACCATACCGGGCAAACCATCGGGCTATCGGATAGCCGCAATACCATCGGCAGTGCCTTGATCCGGCAGGTGATTGAAGGAATCGGCAGCGAGAATCTCCATCAGGAAAAGGACCCCAAGGGGATGGCCATTGTTTCCGGCACCTACTTCAATGACTTCAACTGGTACATTCTGTCGTACCTGCCCATGAATAATTATGTGGGCAATTTGAATGCCATCCGTGCCCAATATCTGTTTACGTTCGCTGTATTATGCCTGGTTTTTATTGTGGTCACCTTCCTGATCGCCGCGGCCATCTCACGGCCCTTGCTTCTGCTCCGCCGCAAAATGGCCCTATCCGCAGAATCGGAGCTGAGCATCCGGGTTCATGAAGATGCCTTCACCGGCGAAATGAAGGAGCTGGCGGGGACCTACAACACCATGATGGACGATATACGGAAGCTGCTCCAGCGTTTGAAGCAGGAGGAGAGGATGAAGGAGGCGCTGCATTACCGGATGCTGGCGGCGCACATGAACCCCCACTTTCTGATGAACACCCTGAATACGATCAAGTGGAATGTGCTGGATAAAGGGGATAATGACACGGCGGATATTTGCATCGCTCTGGGCAAGCTGCTGGAGACCACGCTTAATTCCGAGGTGGAGCTGGTCCATCTGAAGCTGGAGCTGGAGCTGCTGCAGGCGTATATGTACATTCAGAATTACCGGTACGAAGGGCTTGTAGCAGTGGAATACGACATCGATCCGGCGCTGCATTATGCGCTGGTCCCCAAGCTGAGCCTGCAGCCCCTGATGGAAAATGCGCTAAAGCATGGTTTTGCCCATATGCCGGAGGATGCGCGTGTAATCCTGAGGGTATACCGACGGTCCCGGCAGCTCATTATGGAGCTGGAGGATAACGGGGCAGGTTTGGATACCACCCGTCCCTTATCGGCTGCAGCGCCGCAGCGCAAGGGTATCGGGCTGGCCAATATTCAGGAAAGGCTGACCCTGTTGTTCCGGGAGGAGGGTGTGCTCCGGATAACGGCCCTGGAGAGAGGCACCGTGGCCGCCATAACGCTGCCGCTTCTGGTTTCGGATCCATTCGATAAAGGAGGCAACCGGGATGTGGAAAGTTCTGCTGGTGGAGGATGAAACCTTTGTCCGCAAAAAGCTGCGGAAGCTGGTGAATTGGGAGGAGCTGGGGTTCACTGTTTGCGGTGAGGCAGACAACGGGGAGGATGCGCTGCAGCAGATGGAGACGCTGCGCCCGGATCTGGTCCTGGCTGATATCGCCATGCCGGTAATGGACGGTCTGGAGCTGCTTCGGGCCTCTCAGGCAGCCGGTTATGCCAGCAAATTCATCATGCTGACCTGTATGAACGAGTTTGAATATCCCCGGCAGGCCTTGGAGCTGGGCGCTATCGGATACATTCTTAAGCTGTCGATGAGCATTGCCGAGCTGCAGGCTGCCTTGGCAAAAGCGGGGGCGGAGCTGGAGAAAAGCCGGGTTCAGCGGGAGTTGGCCTTAAGCCGCGCCTTCGACCATTGTTATGCCCAGGCTCTCCGCAGCCTCCACACGGGGGAATCTGGTGAAGCCTGCGATGCAGCCGTCGAGGCTATCTCTACCGTCCGGGTATCCATGGGGGCTGCGCCTCTAAAGCAGGTTGCGCTTGTAACCCTGTTCGGGGATGAAACAGGTAGGCTTACCGAGGAGTGGCTTGCCGGCCGGGTCATTACACCGGAGACATGCGTCTGGAAAAATGCCCTGTTCCACAATGGGATCACCACGCTGTTTTTTTGGGCGGAGGGTTCAATGGACATAGATGTTAAGGCCTTGGAGGCGGGCAGGCACAGGGGAGTGTACAGCCGTCCGTTTCATCCCCGGCATCTGCTGCGGCGCTGGCAGGAGCATCTGCAGGCGATGGAGATGGTCTGGTATGAGGACACTCCCGGCGTAAGGGAGCTGATGAGCGGACAGACCCGTCACGCGGACCAGCAGAAGGAGGGAACGGTGGTCCCGTCCTGGGAAACCGAGCGGCGGATTATTGCCGCCTTCGAAGAGCTGCAGGTGAAGACAGTGGATGAGCTGCTGCAGGGATATTGGGTCAACCTGGAGAAAAAGCGGGTACCGGTGGAGACGGTACGGGAAGCCGCGGGGCGTTTAAGCCATATGTTTGCGAGTATTGCAGGGCGTGTGGAGGCGGCCAACGGCGGTGGGCCTCTGAGGAACAGCCGGAGCCACGGAGAGCTGTTAGCGGCCTTGAGCGTCCTTCAGACGGAATTGGCCGCAGCCATGGCCCGCACGAAGGTGAAGCTGACGGATCACCCGGAGATCAACCGGATTCTCGAATACTGCCGCCAACACTATAACCGCAATATCAGCCTGAAGGCGATGGCCACCATGGTACGGATGGAGGAGCATTATCTAAGCAGACTGTTCCGGCAGAAAACCAACGATTCCTTAATCAATTATGTACAGACGCTGCGGCTGGATAAAGCCAAGGAGTTGTTGGCCCACACCAGCCAACCGGTAGCCGAAATCGGCCGGTCGGTGGGGTTTCCCAACGAAAACTACTTCGCCAAAACCTTCCGCAAGCACTTCGGGCAAACGCCAAGCCAATACCGCAAGGAACAGCTGGCGCAGGAATGAACGGCGGGTGTAATAGAAGAAGCAACCTTCAAACAGGATCATCTGAAGGTTGCTTTTTTGCGTGGCTTAATGGGTTACCGCATGGTCCTTCTTGACCCATACCCGGTCATCGTTGGTGTTTTCGGGAAAGTGCTCCCCTTTTTTGAGATAGATATGCTTCGGATTATTGATGCCCATATGAACCGCATGATCGCCGATCTCCATATATTCGCCGTCGTTGGGGGCTTTTTGGCCCACTGTGTAGCGGGAATGTTCACCCATGTCCATCACCTCCACCTGTAGTATGGACCGGAGGAAGAGGAGTCATGATGGGGGGGAGCAGCCAATTTCAGGCGAAGGAAGGTTATTGACATTTTCAAGCGAATAACGAACAATAAATGGAAGAGAATTCCGGAATCATCGATTAATGGAGGTACATATGAGAAGCACTTTTTGTACGGATGTACAGGAGACCTTGGGAGTCGAAGTGGAAAAGGGAGGCTTCAAAATAACGCCGCGGCGTATTTCTAAGGATGGATACTGTATTTATGTAAAGCGTCGCTCAGAGCATGTAGCCTATTACATTAGGTGTACCGATAACAGGAGTAAGGGCGGGAATGTAACGGTCGATTTGTACATCTCACCCATTGAATTCCCGAGTGACAGACTGGACCTTATACATGTAGGGGTTAAATTTGAAATTTATTCCCAATATGAAGTCAATGATGAAGTGATGATAGCGGCTGGCAGGCGTGTTCTTGCGATTATCGAGCAGAGCGGCCAGTTGGCTGATTGGATAGAACAGCAGTTGGATGTTCCCTTCATAGAAACCGGGAGAACCCCGTACTATTTATATTCCAGAAGGATGTACGAAAAAATCTGCCGTACGCCGGAAGTGTCGGCATCATTTCATGCATTGCAAGCACTGGCACGCAAATGCGTGAAGGGCAGGTTGTCCCTAGAGCGCTTAAATGCAGCTTGCACTCAATTTTCCATTGAATTGGGCGAAGATTTTTTTGCGGAGTTTCACCCTACAATAGACGAAGAACGAAAAGGCTACGAATTAGCCAACCGTTTGTATGGCGAGGCCGTATTCGAATAAAAGGAGAATCGTTATGAAACTGAACATAATTAAGCAAAACGAAAAAACCATTGTACATGTTGTGCATGAGGAAATATTGATTACGGACGTCCAATCCGCCCTGGATTTGATGGCAACCGTACGCTACGAAACCGGAGCAGACCGGATGATCCTGGACAAAGCGGCTATCTGCGAGGAGTTTTTTGACCTTAAGACTAAGCTGGCCGGTGAAGTTCTGCAGAAATTTACGAACTACCACGTGAAGCTGGCGATTGTCGGGGATTTCTCCGTCTACACAAGCAAAAGCCTGCGGGACTTTATCTATGAAAGCAATCACGGGAAGGATGTCTTTTTCCTGTCCACGGAAGAGGAAGCGGCAGCGAGGCTGGCCGAGGTTTAGGGGATGACGGATAACCGGAGGAAGTGGGGAAAATCGGCTCCAGAGTCATGCATTACGCCATCGCCACCCTGATTGGACGGGAACTGGGTTTTCAGAATGACGCTTTTGTATTGGGAAACCTTGCTCCAGACGCCCATCAGCTTAGCAGCAGCCAGTTGAAAAAACACTCTCACTTTATGAAGAATGATGCCGAGGGTATCAGCTATGTGGATCACCGGGCATTTTACCAAAAATATTTGGCGGTGGAAAAGGAGCCGTTTCATCTGGGCTATTATGTCCATCTGGTTTCCGACTCCATCTGGTTGGAGGATGTTTATTTCAAGAAGATCAAATGGCTGCCGGCTGAAATCAAGCAGGAAGCGAAGAGGCAATATTATCGTGATTTTGTTCGGCTTAATGGGATGCTGATTGATTATTATCCCCTTAAGCTGATGGAGCTCCGCGGGGCAGACCATTAATGAAGTGCAAGAAATCCCCGTGGATAATCTCCTCCCATTGATCGGAGAACTGGAAGGGGATTTCAAGAACGCGGCTTCGACCAAGGCGGAGCCTCTTGAGGTTCTTGATTTCGAGGAGGTTGTCAGGACCATTGGCAAAACCGTGGAGATATGCTTGCCGGTTTTGGAAAAGGGCTTGGCGGTCTAATATCCAGTCATAAAAGAGGCCAACGCGGCTACACCGTTCTGTATCTCACGGGCATTCAGATGCCCGTAGCCTAACAGCAGCTTGTCGGCATGCTCCCCTTGACCCGGGCAGTATACCGAGACAGGATTGATCCGGATGCCGTCTTGGCGGGAGCCGCGGATAAACTCCTCGCCGAAGGTTTGGCCTGGGAACTGCAGGACCAGATGGAGGCCCGCCGCATCTCCCCAAGGCACTGCCGCACCGGCGAAATGCTGGCTGATGGCTTCCAGAAGCGCTTGCCGCTTCTGCCCGTAGAGACGCCTCATCCGCCGGATATGCTTGTCCCAGCTGCGGGTCTGCAGGAACAGGGCCAGCCCCGCCTGCTCCAGCACCGGACTCTGCACGTCCAGATAGGTCCGCCGGGTCCGCCATGCCTTCTGCAGCGCCGGAGGGACAATGGCGAAGCCTAAGCGGAGGGCAGGAAACATGGTTTTGCTGAAGCTGCCCACATAGATGACCCGGCCCGCACCTTGATCCAAGGTATACAGCGGGCTTATTGGCGCGCCTGTATACCGGTATTCGCTGTCATAATCGTCCTCGATAATATAAAAGCCCTGGGCTTCGGCCATACGGATCAATGCCGCTCGCCGGGGGGCAGGTAATATGCCTCCTAAAGGAAACTGATGGGAGGGAGTCACATACACGGCAGACACGTTCTGGTCGTTCAGCGGCTCTATCAGGACGCCATGCCTGTCTACCGGCAGCCAGAGTGGGGAAAAGCCCTGGTTTGCCGCGATGGCAAAGGCAGCCGGATGGGAGGGACTCTCCAAGGCAAACAGGTCCTCCTCCCTGCGGGGCAGCAGCACAGCGAGAAGATGCAGGGCTTGGGTGGCGCCAGCCGTAATAAAGATATCGGTCTCCTCCACCCGCATACCCCTGCTGCGGAACAGCCAGGCGGCAATTTCACTGCGCAGTGGAGCGTATCCCTGGGCCTCGCCATAACCGCGTGCGGAGGGCGGCAGGTTTTCTCCGGCTTCCTTGACCATGCGGGACCACAGCCCCCACGGAAATACCCGGAGATCGGGCCGGCCCGTCTGAAAATCGTGGACTACCGGCGGATAGGAGGGGGAAGCCGCTGGGACGGGGGGGAGGCCAGGTGTTGCGGCGTAACGGCTGCCCGCCGGATCTTGTGCGGCCAACCCCTCCGCCACTCGGGTGGGGGCACCCTGCCTGCTGACCAAAAACCCCTCTGCCAGCAGCATATCGTAAGCGTCACAGACCGTGTTCCGCGACACGCCCAACTGTCCGGCCAGCAGCCGGGTAGAGGGGAGAGCCTCGCCCGGAGCCAGTCTTCCCGCCAACACCGCCTCCCGCACACCCACAAAAATCTGCCGCGACAGGCTCACCTCGCCGCCGCGGTCCAGCTCCATGCCCCAAACATGCTCCTTCACCAACTGGCTCCCTCCTTGTGACCCCGGACTGGACCTGTCTTCAAGCAGGCCCACATCCTACAATTATAGCAAACACAAGGCAGGGCGGGGGAGAGAGTATGCAGGTGAATGATAACAGGAGTGGATGGGGGAAGGCTTATTTAACAGGTGCATTTGTGCTGGCTGGCACTTCGGTCATAACCGGAAGACTGCTTGGGCAGCACTTGGGCACGTTTACGATTCAAGCAGGCAGTCTGGGCATCATGCTGGCGGTGCTGCTTCCTTTATACGGAGGCAGGATCATCCGGGCGGTGTCGGGAATGTCCCGGGATCAATGGGCGGGCATTCTGCTCCAAGCCTTCTTCGGCATGTTTGCCTTCCGCTGCTTCCTGCTCTACGGATTACCATTGACCAGCGCCGGTGAGGCCGGGGTTCTCTTGGGCACCACCCCGGCCATTACCGCCCTTTTGGCCCGGTTAGTGCTGAAGGAGCCACTGTACCAGGGAGCCGTCCGGGGAATCCTGTGCACCGTCGCGGGTTTGGCTCTGATCCAGGGAGGCGGGGGCAGCTTGTCCTGGAGCCATGCGGCAGGCAATCTGCTAGTGCTGGGTGCGGCGGCAAGCGAAGCCCTATTTAATCTGTTGGCCAAAAATAGGCAGTCTCTGGACGCCATCCGCAATAAGGAGCTGCATCCTATGGTGCAGACCTTCCTGGTATCGGCGGCGGCGTTCCTGTTCAGCCTGCTGCCGGCAATTGCGGAGCGGCCGGTGCAGGAGCTTGCGGCATGCGGTTTCCGGGAGTGGATGGCACTGGTCTGGTACGGTCTTGTCGTAACCGCGGTTTCTTACGCACTGTTCTATCGGGGGGTAAAGCGCTGCGATCCCTATGTGACGGCAGCCTTCTCCGGTGTAGCCCCGCTCACCTCCATGCTGGTAGCGGTATGGCTTTTGCAGGAGCAGCTGGGGTGGAAGCAATGGCTGGGCGGCGGATTCATTATGCTGGGTATCAGTCTGATCGGCAGCAGGGCACAGGGAAAGCTTTCAGTGATCGCCAAAGTGTAATTCGGCTTGTAATCGATCGCATGTTCTGGTATAGTATATTGGTGCGAGTTTTGATGAGCTTTATGTTTCATCGTTACTCCTTGCTCTCCCGGCATGAGACATGCCTCTATAACCCATGGGAGAGCCGCATAGTCCATAAGGAGGTGATTTACATGCGCAAATATGAAGTGATGTACATTCTGCGCTCCGAGCTGGAGCAAGAAGCGGTTCAAACTACGGTTGAGAAGTTTGCAAACATCATTACATCCAACGGCGGCGAGATTACCAAGAGCGATCTGATGGGTAAGCGTCGTCTTGCGTATGAGATCAACAAAATGCGTGACGGTTTCTACGTCCTCGTTCATTTCAACGCCGAGCCGGCTGTTGTACTTGAGCTTGACCGCGTTCTGAAGATCTCTGATGAGGTTATTCGTTTCCTCATCGTCAATGACGTTGCCTAAGCCTGTTCGTGGATGATGTTTGGGAGGGATTCGAATGTTAAACCGTGTGATTCTGATTGGCCGTTTAACCCGTGATCCGGAGCTTCGTTATACGCCTCAAGGTGTGGCGGTTACCCAGTTTACCCTGGCCGTGGACCGTCCGTTTTCCAACAACCAGAATGAGCGGGAAGCCGATTTTATTCCGGTGGTTACCTGGAGGCAGCTTGCCGAGACCTGTGCCAATTATTTGCGCAAGGGACGGCTGGCGGCAGTAGAAGGGCGCATTCAGGTGCGCAACTACGAGAATAACGAAGGACGCAAGGTGTATGTCACCGAGGTTGTTGCCGACAATGTCCGGTTCCTGGAATCAGCGAACCGCGGCGAAGGCGGAGCACCGCGGGAGGACTATCAAGGCGGAGGAAATAGCGGTGGCAACGGAGGTAATCGGTCCGGCGGCGGCTATAGTGGTGGTGGAGGCGGCGGCTATAACAACAATGGCGGCGGCAACAACTACGGCAATAGCGGCGGCGGAGGAAACCGGGGCGGCAATGCGGACCCATTCTCAGACGACGGAAAACCGATTGACATTTCCGATGATGATTTGCCATTCTAACCCGAAAGGAATGAACCAAGATGAGCTTCAAGCGTAATGAAGGCGGCGAAGACCGCGGCGAGCGGAAGTTTTCCCGCGGCGGCAAAGGCCGTAACAAACGTCGTAAGGTCTGCTATTTCACTGTGAACAAGATCACTCACATTGACTATAAGGACATTGATACCCTTCGTAAGTTTATCAGCGAACGCGGCAAGATTCTGCCCCGCCGTGTAACTGGTACTTCTGCGAAGTATCAACGCGCTTTGACCACTGCGATCAAGCGTGCCCGTACCGTTGCATTGCTTCCGTACACCACGGAATAAGAGTTGGATACCAGCACCAGCCTCCTTTGGGGGTTGGTGTTTTTTGTTAACCGCCACTTCCATTACCAGAAAAGGGAGAGTGTCCAGGATGCCGGATATGTTGGTGAAGCTGTATGAATTGCCTGACCTTGCGCCGGTACAGCGTCAATTGGAGGAGCAGGGGATTGTAATCCGCCGGGGATTGCCGCCGGAGAAGCATCTGGCGGGGGATTGGGTGGAACGTACCTTCCAGCGCCATTGGAGAAGTGAGCTGGAGGCCGCTTACAGCCGTTTGCCCGTAAGCTGCTTGATTGCCCAGGATGTAAGCGGGGATAAAGCGGAGATGGTGGGGTTTGCCTGTTATGAAGCCACAGCCAAGGATTTCTTCGGTCCTACCGGCGTCAATCCCGATTACAGGGGCAAGGGGATAGGCAAAGCCCTGCTGATGGCAGCGCTTCATGCCATGAAGGCCGAGGGCTATGCCTACGCCATCATCGGCAGCGCCGGACCTACCGCCTTCTATGAGAAGGAAGTCGGAGCTATCGCCATACCCGATTCTTCACCCGGCATCTACAAGCACATGCTCCGTTAAACGCATAACCCCGGACCTGCCCGCAGCTTGGGAGGGTCCGGGGTTTTGTGTGTAGAAGCATGATCATTCGGGGGCTCCCCCAAAAGTATCCGGAATTTGCTTCGAAGCATTCCGTCACTTTTGGGGGATTGTTTAAGAACCGGTCGAACAGTAATGCCTGACACCGAACCTCCAGACCAGAAGGCAAGGAAGCAGGAACAGAAAGCCTGCCAGGGGTGCCAGAGCATATAACACCGGATGCCCTGCATCTGTCCGGCCCAGAATGTACAGGAGCGGGAGATAATTGGAGCAGCCGAAGGGAATGATGAAGGTGAAGAAGCGGGCTGCCCATTTTTGGTAAATGTTAATGGGGTACTGCGCCAGCTCCCGTCCGCCGTCTGTGAAGATATTGGCGATCTCCAGGCCCTGGATGGTCCAGAAGCACAGGGTGGCGGCCAGGACGAAGATTCCCGCGAAGATGCTGACGCCGCTGGCCACCATAAGCACCAGCACCCCGCCTTTGAACCAGGTCCATTCTACCGGCAGCATCCAGACCGCCCACAGCAGCACAGCCAGGCTCTGCACCAGACGGCCGATCCGTGAGAATTCGAAGCGGGAGCCCAGCACCTGAAGCACGGTTGTCCGGGGCCGCAACAGAATCCGGTCAAAGTCGCCGGAGACCACCAGGGAAGAGAAGTTGTCGAAACCCCGGGCGAAGCATTCACTGATGGAAAAGGCCATATGAATAACCGCGAAGCACAAGGCCGTTTCATAGAAGGTCCAGCCCCCGATCTGTCCGAACTGCTGGAACAGGAAATACATACCCGCAAAAATGAAGAAGGGCACGAAAAACTGCCCCACGGACAGCAGCAGAAAGGACGTTCTGTATTCCATCTGCGATTTCAGCAGCATGACGATATATTTGCCGTATAGCTTCATAGAATGATCAGCCTCCTTGGATGATGACCCGCTTCAAGGCCCGGTTCAGCCACAAGTAGCCGAAGCCGGTCAGGGCGGCCAGCCACAATAATTGCGCGCCGACGCCAGTCACCGCCTCCTGCAAGGGAATATGACCCGAATAGACCCGGTACGGAAAGTCAGCGGAGAGCCGGAAGGGCAGCACATAGGCAATTTGCTGGACCCAGGCGGGCATCAGCGGAATGGGAATGATCATGCCGGAGAAGAATTCGCCCAGGATTCCCATGAGCATTATGGAGCCGGTGGGAGACATGGTATAGAAGACGGAGATATAGATGAGCATGGAAATGCCCACTAATACCAGTAACCCCAGCAGAAGCGTCACCACGAAGGAGAGAGCTGCGCCTGGATTGGCGGGCAGAGACAGGCGGTAGCGGCCGGGCAGGATATAAGCAACCAACAGAATGGGCAGACAGCGGAGGAAGGCGGCGGACAGGCGCTGGGCCACTAGCTTGGCGTACCAGAAGCCGTATATCCCGCACGGACGGCACAGCTCATAGGCGATATTGCCGCTGGTGATCATGTTGAACAGCTCGTTATCGCGGAACCAGAGCATGACAAAGGTGAGAAAGGCCTGCTGGAGCCAGATGTAGGTGACCACCTGCTGGAAGCTCATATCCGGAACCGCCGAGGAGTGCGTGTAGAAGGCGTCATACACCATGATGCTCATCAGCCCCCAGAAGAACTGGGTGGCGAGTCCGGCCAGGGCGGCAGCACGGTATTGCATTCCCAATGAGAGCCGGAGCTTAAAGACGGCTTGATAGGCTCTCATATTTGATACTCCTTATATAAGGAAACGATCAGATCGTCAATAGGCTGGGCATCTACGGCCACATCGAGAATATCCAGCCGGGAGGCCAGATAGGTGATGATGGCGGACATATTGGCATCCGCTTCCTCTACGGTATAGACGGCCCGGTCGGGTGACCAGGAGGCGAGAGTGGCGCCGGGGACCTGGAGGGCTTCCATCCGCTCCCGGAAGAGTACGGTGATGGTCCGCTGCAGGCTGTATCGGCTCCGCAGGTCCGTCAGACTGCCGTCGTACAGGAGCTTGCCCTTGCCGATGAGCAGAAGACGGCTGGCCAGGGCTTCAATATCGCTCATATCATGGGTGGTCAAAATAACGGTGACGCCCTTTTCCCGGTTGAGGGTCTGGATGAACCGGCGAACTGCCAGCTTGGATACGGCATCCAGTCCGATGGTAGGCTCGTCCAGAAACAACAGCTCCGGCCCGTGGAGAAGGGAGGCGGCGATTTCACAGCGCATCCGCTGGCCGAGACTTAAGGAGCGTACGGGGGTTTGAAGCAAGCTCCCCAGGTCCAGGCTTTCAATCAGCATGTCCCGGTTCTGCCGGTACACATGGGAGGGGATCTTATAAATCTCCCGGAGAAGCTCGAAGGATTCCTCCACCGGCACGTCCCACCACAGCTGGGACCGCTGGCCGAACACCACGCCGATCCGCTGCACATAGCGGGTCCGCTCCTTCCACGGGGTGTGCCCCAGGATGGTGCACCGTCCGCTGTCCGGCACCAGAATGCCGCTCATCACCTTGATGGTGGTGGATTTGCCTGCCCCGTTGGGACCGATGTAGCCTACAATTTCGCCGGGCTGGATGTGAAAGGATATGTCCTGCAGCGCCTTCACCTGGTTGTACTCCCGCCGGAACAAGGCCTTCACCGATTGTCCCAAGCCGGCCTTTCGTTTCGGGACCAGAAAGGTCTTGGAGATGCCTTCTACGTGAATCAAGTTATCGCCTCCCATCTATTTGGAAAAAATCAACGAGTGGAAATCATAGCACCGCGGAATTTCCCCGTCAAGGGAAAAAATAACTATAGAAATGCCTCAACCCAGCAGATGGGCGGGCGGGGGAAGGGATAGCCGGGCAGCAGGAGATTCCAAGAAACCGGTGCAAGTTTGTGCTATAATGAACGGTGATACGTTTTTTCGTGAACAACTATTCAACATGAGGTGAATCTCATTGTCCAAAGGCCGTTCCTTTGCGCTGGTCTGGTGCATCATTAATACATTGATGCTCCTGTCATTTATTACCCCGCTGGTTATGATTACCATTAACTTCGTGCTGGTTCCCGCCTTGGCGCTGTTCACCAAGCTGGAATGGAAAAAGGCGGCGCTGTTCTACGCCATCAGCCTTGCCGCAGTGGGGGCGGTCACCGGGTATTTGGGCTTGTTTCCCGTTGTGGTATCGCTGTTTTTCCTGGCGCCGTCCATCGTCATGGGCGTGATGTACAGGAAGAAGCTGCCGGCCCGCTCTGCCATTGTAGGCGGTACGGTCACCCTACTGGGCCAGATGCTCCTGGCGCTGTTGATTAGCTATGCAGCCGGGCTTGATCCCATTGAGCGTGTCAAGGAATTCCTCCAAAGCGGCGTAGACAGCCTGCCGGAGGTGCTGCGCAATTCCGTGAATCAGGCGGCGCTGAATGCGACCATCCATTATTTCCTGCAGATTATTCCGCTTCTTCTGATCGTCACGGCAGTATTCTATACCTTTATCGGCCATGCCGTAGGCCGCTGGATTCTCCGCAAAAACCATGTCCTGGTGCCGGGCTTAAGGCCGATCCGGGAGTGGATGCTTCCCCGTTCCATGGCGCTGTATCTGGTGATCGTCACCATCCTGGATATGTTCATCAGCATTGAATCCAACACCTTCTTGTCCATGGTGGTCTGGAATCTGCTGCCGATTCTGAGCATTGCCTTTACTGTGCAGGCCATCAGCTTTTTCTTCTTTTTTGCCCATGCCAAGAAAAAGAGTGTAGCGCTTCCCGTATTTGCTATTGTCATGGTGGTGCTTTTTCCACCTCTTCTCGTTTACCTCTACTGTGTAATCGGTCTGCTGGATGTGCTCACCCCGATGCGGAAACGAATCGCCGGCGGCTGATCGCCTGGAGACAGCGACGAAATAAGTACCGCTAATTTGCCGGCAAAAGCGGTTACTCATTTCCTCGCTGCTCCTTGATGTAAAGGAGAGGTGAAAATGCCCAAATTATTGCGTAAACGCTGGTATGGAGGACATACGGTCTGGTCCTACATGCTGATGCTGGCCCTTTCGGGGGCATTGTTTTTTTACTACTGGCTGATCGGACTGGTCGCCCTCTTATTAGTGGGGTTGGCCATTTATTATTCTCTTCTGGCGGAGAGCGCCTTCGAGAAGGAGCTTCATGCTTATGTAGGCACCTTGTCCCACCGGGTGAAGCGGGCCAGCCATGAGGTGATTCACGAGCTGCCCATCGGTATTGTCCTGTACGACGAGGAGAAGGTGATTGAATGGCATAATCCCTTCGTCGCCAAGATGGCCGGCAAGGAAACCGTCATCGGACAGAATCTGCTGGAGCTGTGGCCGCAGCTGAAGAACCGCAAGGACAAGGATACGGTCATCGAGCTTGTGCTGGATAAAACGATTTATTCCGTTATCGTTAAGCCGGAGGAGCGCCTCCTGTACATCCATGATATTACCGTACAGTCGGAGATGTCCCGGAAGCTGGCGGAGGGCCGGCCGGCTATCGGCCTGATTCTTCTGGACAATCTGGATGAAGCCACCCAAGGGATGGATGATCAGCTGCGGACACTGACTGTGGCGAAGATAACCGGGCAGATCAACGAATGGGCTGTGAAAAACGGCCTGTTTCTGCGCCGGACGGCCTCCGACCGGTTCCTGTTCATGATGGATCAGAAGGGCCTGCAGAAGCTGGAGCAAAGCCGGTTCGACATACTGGATGATGTCCGGGACATGACCCTGGAGATGAAGGTGCCATTTACCCTGAGCATCGGGGTGGCGTCGGGCACGGATAATCTCATTGAGCTGGGAACCCTGGCGGGAACCAGCCTGGATATTGCCCTGGGCCGCGGCGGCGACCAGGCCGCCCTGAAGGTGGGCCAGCGCCTGTCCTTCTACGGCGGACGCTCCAATGCGGTGGAGAAACGGACCCGGGTCCGGGCGAGAGTGATCTCCCACGCTCTGCGTGATTTGATCCGCGAGAGCGACCGGGTGCTGGTTATGGGCCATAAGATTCCCGATATGGATGCCATCGGCGCGGCTATCGGCGTATGGAAGATGGTGCAGATGGCGGGCAAAGAGGGTTATGTGGTGCTGGAGGGGGATAATCCGTCCATCCACAAGCTTCTGGAGCTGCTGTCCGAGGAGGAAAAGTACAAGAAGTGCTTTGTCCAGCCGGACCAGGCTCTTCATCTGAAGACGCCGCGCACCCTGATTGTGGTAGTGGATACCCATAAGGCGTCCTTGCTGGCGGAGCCCAAGCTGGTGCAGAATACCAACCGGATCGTGGTGGTGGACCATCACCGCCGCGGCGAGGAGTTTATCAGCGATGCGGTGCTGATTTATATGGAGCCGTATGCTTCCTCCACCTGCGAGCTGGTGACGGAGCTGCTGCAATATTTCCAGGAGCGGGTATCTCTGGATGTGATGGAGGCCACGGTACTTCTGGCCGGCATTGCCGTGGATACGAAGAACTTCGCCATGCGCACCGGCGCACGGACCTTCGAGGCGGCCTCCTTCCTGCGGCGCAACGGGGCCGACACGGCCATTATCCACCGGATGCTGAAGGAGGACCTGGATGCGTATGTGCGAAAGGCCGAGGTGATCAAACACGCCGAGATCATCTACGACCATATTGCCATCGCCGCCACCGAGCCGGGTAAAAAATACTCCCAGTTGCTCATTGCCCAGGTTGCTGATACATTGGTGAATATGACGGATATTATGGCCTCCTTTGTGATCGGCGAGCGCCAGGACGGGCTAATCGGCATCAGTGCCAGGTCCCACGGGCAGATCAACGTGCAGATTGTGATGGAACGGCTGGGCGGCGGCGGTCACTTGACCAATGCGGCGGTCCAACTGGAGCATACCACCGTGCAGGAGGCGGCCAAACGGCTGAAGCAGGTATTGAAAGAAATAGATGAGGAAGAGGGGTTATTCGAATGAAGGTTATCTTTTTGAAGGACGTCAAGGGGCAAGCCAAAAAGGGTGAGGTCAAGGAAGTTTCGGAAGGGTACGCCCAGAACTTCCTGTTCAAGCAAGGGCTGGCGGCTCCGGCCTCCGACGGCAATGTCAAGAGCCTGGCCATGCAGAAGGCCTCCGAGCAGAAGAAGAAGGACCAAGAGAAGCAGGATGCCAAGAACCTGGGTGAAAAGCTGAAGGAAATTACGTTGACCATCAAGCACAAAACCGGTGAAGGCGGCCGTCTGTTCGGCTCCATCACCACCAAGCAAATCGCCGAAGAGCTGCAGAAGCAAAAGGGCATTGCCATCGACAAGCGCAAAATGCAAATGGAAGACCCCATTAAAATGATCGGCAGCTTTACCATTCCGGTGAAGCTGCACACCGAGGTGTCCTCGACCCTGCAGGTGCATGTAGTCGAGGAGTAAGAGGGGGGTACCTCTGAGAAGGCTTGATGAACCGGTATTCCATTTGCATGACTGCTAGGGAAAAGAGGGACTTGAGGGTGAGTGTTTTGGCAGCTTTGAACCCATTAACAATTCATTCAAATCAAAGCTGACAAAACGTGTTTGAGCATCCAAGGCCCTCTTTTCCCGGTAAGGAATGCAGCCCAGGGATTATCGGTTCATCTGGAGATTCTCACCGGACACACCCTCAGCAAGAAAGGAAGAAAACAGCATGAACGAAGAAATACGCTTCGACCGGATTCCGCCGCAAAACCTGGAAGCCGAAATGGCCGTGCTGGGCGCGATCCTCCTGGACGGGGATGCCCTGATTACCGCCATGGAGCGGATTTCCAGCGAGGACTTTTACCGGACTGCCCATCAATATATATTCGCGGCCATGATCGAAATCGCCGAAGCCAATGAACCGGTGGATATGGTCACCCTGACCTCCCGCCTCCAGGACAAGAAGCAGCTGGAGGATATCGGCGGGGTCAGCTACCTGTCGGCTTTGGCCAATTCGGTACCGACTGCTGCCAACGCGGATTATTACAGTCAGATCGTCGAAGAAAAATCCATGCTCCGCCGCCTCATCCGGGCCGCCACCAACATCGTCACCGACGGCTACGCCAGCGAGGACGAGGTGGGCACCCTTCTGAGCGATGCCGAAGCACGGATTATGGAGATCTCCAACCGGCGCTCCGGCAGCGGCTTCATCGCCATCCGGGATGTGCTGATGGAGGTGTTCGACCGGGTGGAGGTGCTGTCCCAGCAGCGGGGCTCCGCTACCGGCATTCCCTCCGGCTTTATCGACCTGGACAAGATGACCTCCGGCTTCCAACGTTCGGACTTAATTATCGTAGCCGCCCGTCCTTCTGTAGGGAAAACGGCCTTCGCCCTGAACGTAGCCCAAAATATCGGGGTCCGGGCCAGAGAGACCGTCGCCATCTTCTCCCTGGAAATGGGCGCGGCCCAGCTGGTGCAGCGGATGATCTGCGCCGAGGGCAACATTGAGGCCAATGCGCTGCGGAACGGGGATATGAAGAACGACGACTGGGAAAAGCTGACCATGGCCATCGGCGCTTTGTCCGAAGCCAATATTTATATCGACGACTCGGCCTCCGTTACCGTAGCGGATATCCGGGCCAAGTGCCGCCGGCTGAAGAAGGAGAAGGGGCTCGGGATGATCCTCATCGACTACCTCCAGCTCATCGCCGGACGGGGCAAGGGCGACAACCGGCAGCAGGAGGTTTCGGAAATTTCCCGGACCCTGAAGCAGATTGCCCGGGAATTGGACGTGCCTGTCATCGCCCTGTCCCAGCTCAGCCGGGGCGTGGAGCAGCGGCAGGATAAACGGCCGATGATGTCTGACCTTCGGGAATCGGGCTCCATCGAGCAGGACGCCGACATTGTTGCGTTCCTGTACCGGGATGATTACTACGATAAGGAAACCGAGAAGAAGAACATCATCGAAATTATTATTGCCAAGCAGCGGAACGGCCCGGTAGGCACGGTAGAGCTGGCGTTCCTGAAGCATTACAACAAGTTCGTCAGTCTGGACCGGACCCATCAGGAGGCCGCTGCCAGGTAAGCAGCACTTATCTTATCCATATCGATGCAGGGAAGCCCGGCCGCAGCGGCCGGGTTTTCTTTATATGCAAGGCAGGCTAAAAGGCAAAAAACCTCCAGACCGGCTGGAGGCTTCTTCAGGTTATACGGTTATGATGCCAGATTTATCTATGGAGAGTCATCCATCGTGGCATGGCCCGGCTGCAAAATCCGTGGAGCCGATTCAGTGGGAGTGGGAGCAGGACTGAAGGCTGCACTTCCCGATGGTGTCGGGCTTCCGGCGTCAGCAGGTGAAGCGGAGGCCGGAGTGGGCGATACC
Organism: Paenibacillus mesotrionivorans; assembly: GCF_046098205.1. Taxonomy (NCBI): domain Bacteria; kingdom Bacillati; phylum Bacillota; class Bacilli; order Caryophanales; family Paenibacillaceae; genus Paenibacillus; species Paenibacillus mesotrionivorans. Next base: position 50,772 of record NZ_JBJURJ010000018.1, read on the forward strand.
GCTCCATTTTGCTCGTCGGCAGGTACGGTGCGGGGGATTAGCTGAACCGGCGCCTCCTGTCTAGGAGCAGAGGAGGGGGCAGGTGTTGGAAACAGGGACTGGGCGGACGCCCCGCTTGTCCCATGCTGCCCCGCAGCCGCCGAAGCCCCTGAGGTTGGCGCAGCAGTAGCCGTGCCCGCAGGCTGGCCGGTTGAGCCGGCAGATGGGGACGGTTCGGATGAGGCCTGGCCGGAGCCTTCATCCGGAGAAACGGAAGCGGCTGCCACAGCCGGTTCATCTGAAGGGGAAAGGTTGGCTGCCGGAGCAGACCTGTCTCCGCCTTCCTTGGGAGAGCCACAACCACTGACCAGCAGACACCCGGCAATAGCAAGAATAGACATAAAGCGGGCACGGGGGTAATGCCGTTTTATCATGTGGAATCTCCTTCGTTGTTATCTGGCTGCCGGCTGGAAACTCAACATACCGATTTATCGTCGAGAATCTGCTTGAGCTCGCCGATTTCCTCCGATGTCAGCTGGGTTTCCCTCAGGAAAGAGGCCAGCATAGGCTTGAAGGATCCGCCGTAGATCCGGTTCAGGAAGAAGCGGGTTTCGGTCCTCACACAATCCTCCTCGGATACCAGCGGGTAATACGCATAAACCTTGCCGTCCCGGGAAAACGCCGCCGCTTGCTTTTGGACAAGCCGGTTCAGCAGGGTCCGAACTGTCTTCGGCTTCCATTCGGAATGATCCTCCAGCGCCTGGATGATCTCGTTGGCCGAACGCGGCGATCGGGTCCACAGGACCTTCATAACCTCCCATTCCGCATCGGAAATATTAGGGATGTGAGACAAGGGACAACCTCCTCGATAGGATTACACATGTAATCATAGTCCATATTACGCTTGTAATCCTATGCTGTCAAACCATCGTCTGGACGAGCGGACGAGCGGACCGAACGGACAAACGAACCGAACGGGTAATCCTAACGGCGGTGTAAGCCACTATTTCAGCAAAAACACCTCTTCAAAAGATCTAACGGCGTCCAGAGCCGCTATTGGGGCAAATAATCCCGCTGCAAGCCCTTTTGTAGCCGAATAGCGTCTCCTGCTTCCGTTAGATTTAGCCACCCCCCTGTTTTGAGGCAAATAGCGTCTCTCACCGCCGTTAGGAAACCAAGCTGCCCACGGATGAAAGCAGTGGAGGACAGGGCGTCTTCACAAAAAGCGAAGCGGCCATCAAGAAGGTACAGGTGTGTTAAAACACAGATGTATGCTTCGGGCTTTATTCATAATGTTAAATAAATACTTGGTTTTGGGATGGACAAGTCGACGAATACCCCCAAAATATGACCGATATCCGAACAATAGTAGCTTGTCCCAACCCATCGTTCGTTTTCGTTGACTTTGCTTTAGCGGACTGATACACTGGATATGCCGCCTTAAGCGTTTGCGGAGCAGGCGCTGCTTCGGATGGATACGCTAGCAATAGGGCGGCTACTATGCGGTGTACCAATTCACCGGAAGGGGTTTTTGCGCATGTCCACAGTTGTTGTTGTCGGCACTCAATGGGGAGACGAGGGAAAAGGCAAGATTACCGACTTTTTGGCTGAGCAGGCAGAAGTCGTCGCCCGTTACCAAGGGGGGAACAATGCCGGCCATACCATACTCATCGATAACAAAAAATACAAGCTGCAGATGATTCCCTCTGGAGTTTTTTATAACGACAAGATTTGCGTCATCGGCAACGGTATGGTGCTGAACCCGGCTGCCCTGATCGACGAAATCCAATATATCCATGACAGCGGCTTTTCCACCAAGAATCTGCGCATCAGCGACAGAGCCCATGTGATTATGCCGTATCATCTGCTCCTGGACGGCCTGGAAGAGGACCGCAAGGGCGACAGCAAAATCGGCACTACCCGCAAGGGCATCGGCCCGGCTTATATGGACAAAGCTGCCAGAAGCGGCATCCGTATCGCGGATTTGATGGACCCCGAGGAATTCGAGGCCAAGCTGCGCCGTTTGGTGGGTGAGAAGAACCATATTATCGAACAGGTTTATGGCGGCAAGGGTTTGAATGCCGATTCCATCCTGAAGGAATACTTGGAATATGCCGAGGTGCTGCGTCATTACGTGACGGATACCTCCGTTGTCCTCAATGACAGCATTGACGCGGGCAAGAAGGTGCTCTTCGAGGGCGCCCAAGGGGTGATGCTGGATATCGACCATGGTACATATCCCTTCGTGACCTCCTCTAATCCGTCTGCAGGCGGTGTTTGTATCGGTGCAGGCGTAGGGCCCACCAAAATCCACCAGATTATCGGCGTAGCCAAGGCCTACACCACCCGTGTAGGGGACGGCCCGTTCCCGACGGAACAGAACAACCCTATCGGCGACCGCATCCGCGAAGCGGGTTTTGAATATGGCACCGTTACCGGACGCCCCCGCCGTGTCGGCTGGTTCGACAGTGTGGTGGTGCGCCATGCCCGCCGTGTCAGCGGCATTACCGGCCTGTCCCTGAACTCCCTGGACGTACTTACCGGCCTGGAGACCGTCAAGATCTGCACCGGCTACAAGTTCCGGGGCGAGGTCATCGATTATTATCCGGCCAGCCTCAAGATGCTGGACGAATGCGAGGCCATATATGAAGAGCTGCCCGGCTGGAGCGAGGACATTACCGGCGTCCGCCGCATGGAGGATCTTCCCGCGACCACCCGCCGCTATGTGGAACGCGTATCCGAGCTCACCGGTATTCCTATTGCCATCTTCTCCGTCGGCCGTAACCGGGAGCAAACCAACCAGGTCCTGCCCGTTTACTAAACCCATCCATTCCTGCCGTACGAATCCCCGTCAGCCCAATGCTGGCGGGGATTTTTTCCATTGGCGGCATTAAGACGCCCTTTTTCCGGACATACTTAAAGAAGTAGGCTTGCACATGCGTCTTCATGCGTCTATAGGACAGGCCGGGCAGGAGGATTATGGATGAAGATATTGGGTTGGTTGACGAAGATGGCAGTGGCGGCAGTTTTTATTGCGGCAGTCACCATATACGCCACCTGGACGGCAGTGGGCACCTATCTGGAGAAGGTACTGGCCCATTACCAGATCGGCGGGGACATGCAGAGCATCGGATTTTTGGATTTTGTGGAAAAAATGGGCACCGGGCTGAATATAATGAATCAATCCGTGTCCGCAAAAGATGACAAGCCGGTATACGGAGGCAGTGGTCTTACGCCGGTGGGCTCCGCAAATTCGGGGACTGAAGGTGTTGCAGGCAAGCCGTCCGGGACAACGGGAAACGGTACAAACCAGCAGCCGAATAGTACCGGAGGGGCGGCATCAGGCGGAGCAGGCGGAACAATCTCCAGCCGGGAGGAGAAGGAGGGGAGCATAAACAGCGGAGCTTCGGGATCCGGCGGTATGGCGGATGCCTTGCCGGTATGGAGCCAATCGGGCAGCGCCCAAGGGGCCCAGTCCGGCGGAACAGGGGAGCAGGAGAAAACACTGTTCTCTTCGGATTTTTTGTCCTCCACGAAGGATAATATGTCCAATGACGACAAGGTGAAGCTGTTTACGCTCCTGGTCTCCAAGCTGCCTGCAGCGGAGGTGCAGTCCATCTCGCAGCTGATGGAGAACGGGATTACCCAGGAAGAGCTGGTGCAATTGGACAAAATTATCCGCAGGCATCTGACTCAGGAGGAGTATAAGCAGGTGGTGGCGATTCTGGAGAAATACCAGTGACACCGCCGGAAGAAGGACGGATCAGCCTCAGCTGGTCTGCGAAAATCATGTAAGCGCAAACACAGAAACTGTGACAAATGTGGTTGAAATCGCAAATCATACTGTGGTAAATTGGTAAAGGTATGATTTTGACTCAGATTCTTGTCGCTTGCTGCCGTGAAGAAGTTCGCAGATACATCGGAAAAGACATGAAGAGGGCCGGAGAGGTCCTTGCACTTTTCTAGAATTGGCTGAAGAGGAGTCCATCATGACAGGTTTCAAGATGAAGAAATGGTTCTTGGAACGGCTGTCGCAGGTGAAATCCTGGGGCAAGCCGTTAAAAGAGAAAGTAAAGCCTGGCGCAGCCAAACCGGCATGGAGCGCCTTACTGCATAGGATTAACACTCAAGAATGGCTGATGTCGGTGAAGGAACGGTCGCTTAAAGCAGGCCAGACATTGTCGCTCGGCGGAGCCAGAGTGAAGAAGCAATCGGCGGAAGCCGCCCAAGGCGGGCTTGGCCAACTGAAGAAATACCGGGTGCACATAGCAGGGACTATCGCGCTGGGAGCTGTAATCTGGACGGGAACATTGGGCTACCAGCAATACGTAGCAGCCAATACATACGACATATTCCATGTATATGTAAAGGATCAATACGCCGGCACCGTAAGCAACCCGCAGGTGGTAGACGAATTCAAAATTACCAAGTACAACCAGGTTCAGCAGGAAAATCCTAATGTTCATATGGTCTTGAATACCGATGAGATCGTATTGAAGAGTGAAAAGGCTTACAAAGGCGAATCCGATGATGCCGCGGCTTTGGCTATGCTGGACCAGATGCTTACCTCCCATGCAGTAGGGGTAGAGCTTGTGGTTGACGGCAAGCCCGTAGGTATTGTGAAGGACACGGATACGGCGGATCAGCTGCTGGCCCAGATCAAGGCCAATCATGGCGGAGCGGCAGTAGCCGAGAAGCAGCAGGCAGAGAAGGGGCGCGTCAGCATTCTTTCTAACGAAGCCAAAACCTTGAGCCCCGGCGAATCCGAGGTGCAAGAGGTAGAATTTGTACAGCAGGTGGAAATGAAGCAGAAGGATATTGACCCCTCCCAGCTGGTGAAGCCCGAAGAGCTTCTGGCCAAGCTGGAGACGGGTGATGTTCAGCCGACCAAATATACCGTGGAGAAGGGGGACAGCATTTCCCTCATCGCCAAGAAATTCAATATTTCCCGCCAGGTGATCTATGAGAACAATGCCTGGATCGTGGACGACAAGCTGAAGATCGGCCAGGTGCTGGACCTGACGGTGCTGCAGCCTACCTTATCCGTGAAGACGGTGGAGAAGGTTGTAGAGAGCCAGGAGATCCAGTACGATACCGATTATGAGCTGGATGACAATATGCGTGCCGGGATTATCCAGACGATCTCCCCGGGCAAAAACGGCTTGAAGAACGTCACCTTCCTGGTGACCAAGGTAAACGGCAAGTGGATGGAAGAAGAAATGCTCAACGAGGAAATCCTGCAGCAGCCTGTGAAGGCCAAGGCCCGTAAGGGAACCAAGGTCATTCTGGGCGAGGGCACAGGCAAATTCGCCTGGCCGGTTTTGAGCTCCAGCATCTCCAGCGGCTTCGGCTACAGATGGGGCAAGCTGCACAAGGGTGTAGACCTGACCGGCAACAAATCCATTATGTCCTCGGATAACGGCAAGGTGGAATATGTCGGCTACAAATCCGATTACGGCAATCATGTCATTATCAATCATTTGAACGGCTACAAGACCCTCTACGGGCATCTGAGCTCCTACAGCGTGAAGGTAGGCCAGATCGTGGAGAAGGGCGAGAAAATCGGCATTATGGGCAGCACGGGGGATTCCACCGGCACCCACCTGCACTTTGAGGTTATTAAGAACGGAACCGTAGAGAATCCGTTGAAATATTTGAACCGCTAAGCTAAACACAAACATGGGGGCGCGGCTGGAACCAATGGGTATCCGGCCGGAGCCCTTTTTTTGCATCTCCCAATTTTTACCCATGATTCCACCAGGTAAAACAAGAACGCCGGAGTTTTTCCGGTGTAAACTCCACTTTGACCCCCGGTTTTGGTAGAATGGAAGAAGGACTACAGAAGCGGGCGCGGCGCCCGGGAGGAACCCTATGAACGGTCGGATATTGGTTGTGGATGATGAACAGCCCATTGCGGATATATTAAAGTTTAATCTGGAAAAAGAAGGCTACGCCGTTACCTGCGCTTATGACGGGGTGAAGGCGGTGGAGGCAGCACTGTCGGAGGACCATGATCTGATCCTGCTGGACCTGATGCTGCCCTTGAAGGATGGTCTGGATGTATGCAGGGAGGTCCGGGCACGGAAGAACACGCCCATTATTATGCTGACCGCCAAGGATTCCGAGGTGGATAAGGTGCTGGGCTTGGAACTGGGGGCGGATGATTATGTCACCAAACCCTTCAGCACCCGTGAGCTGCTGGCCCGGGTGAAGGCCCATCTGCGGAGAACCAATGCGGCTGCGCAGGTTCAGGAGGCTTCGGCGGCCCAGGGACTGCGGATTCACAATCTGCAGATTGACCCGGAGATGTTCGTGGTGTACAAAAACGGTGAGGTGCTGGACCTGACCCACCGGGAGTTCGAGCTGGTGTATTACATGGCCCGCAACTGCGGCAAGGTAATGACCCGGGAGCATCTGCTCCAGGCGGTATGGGGTTATGATTATTACGGCGATGTGCGTACGGTGGACGTAACTATCCGGCGCTTGCGGGAGAAGCTGGAGGATGACCCCAGCCGCCCCGAATATATTACGACCCGGCGGGGACTGGGCTATGTGATGCGCAATCCCGCCGTGCGGTAAGGTGCTGCAATCGGTGCAGCTCGATAACGGCAAGCTTGGCATGTGGGCAGCAGGAAGTCTTCAAGCCCCGGGGAGGGAAGCGAAAGCCGCGTGAAAGGCGTAAAGTTTTTTAAGACGGTACAGCTGAAGCTGATCATTATTTATGTGCTCCTGATCCTGTTTGCCATGCAGCTGATCGGGGTGTACTTTGTGAATGCCCTGGAGAGCTCCTTCACCAAGAACTTCTCCGACTCCATGAACAACGACGCCATGCTGCTGGCCCAGTATGTGTCCGAGAAGAATCTCTCTACGGACCCGGACGCCCGTCCGGAGGATATGAAGAAATCCCGTGAGGATCTGGATAAGCTGGTGAAGGACTGGTTTCAGATCAACAACTCGGAGATGCAGATACTGAATGCCAACGGCGAGGTCATCAGCATGTCCCAGCCGGACCCGGCGATTCTCGGGCAGAAGAATACCCAGCAGGTGGTCACCCGGGCGCTCCAGCTGCAGAACAACAAGGAGACGGAGCGCAATATTACCGATGTGGACGGCCTGCGCAAGAAGATGCTGGCCCGGCCGGTGATGAAGGACGGCAAGGTCATCGGGGCCGTCTATATTGTGAAATCCATGGAGGATTTGTACGCCAATATTGCGCGGATCAATCAGATTTTTATTACCGGAACCCTGATTGCACTGGCGCTGACGGCGCTGCTGGGGACGATTCTGTCCGGGACCATCACCAGTCCGATTAAGGAGATCACCAAACAGGCCACGATGGTGGCGGAGGGGGACTTCGAACGGAGGGTGCGGGTGTATGGGCAGGACGAGATCGGGCAGCTGAGCAACGCGTTCAATAATATGACGGCCCGGCTCAAGGAAGCGCTGGCCATTAATGAGGAGGAGAAGGAGAAGCTGACCTCCATCCTCACCAATATGAATGATGGGGTATTGGCCACGGACGAACGGGGCCGGGTCATTGTCATGAATCCCCGGGCCAAGGAGATGCTGGGGGCCGACGAGCAGGTGGCCATCGGCATGGACCTGTTCACCCTCCTGGGTATTCCCCAGGAGCCGGAGCTTCTGCAGGCTCAGGATTCGGTGCAGGTGAAGCTGATCGCCATTCCGGATTCCCGGGAGGAGGATGAGGAGCTTCAGGTGCGCCTGTCGGTGACCTCCATCCACCGCCGGGAGAAGGGAATCTCCGGCAATATCGTGGTGCTGCAGGATGTGACAGAGCAGGAGAAGCTGGAATGGTCCCGCCGGGAGTTTGTGGCCAATGTATCCCATGAGCTGCGGACGCCGCTTACGACCATCAAGAGCTATCTAGAGGCGCTGGAGGACGGCGCGCTGGAGGAGCCGGAGCTGGCCAAGCGCTTCGTTGGCGTAACTCGCAACGAGTCGGAGCGGATGATCCGTCTGGTGACGGACCTGCTCCACCTGTCCCGTCTGGACTCCAAGGAAGCGGGACTCAAGAAGCGAATGACTGACGTAGGCGAGATGCTGGAGGATGTGGCGGACCGTTTTTCATTCCAATTGCGCCAGCGGCATATCGGGATTGGCATCCATGTGGAGCCGGCGGTAGGCCAGGTGCTGTTGGACCGGGATCAGATCGATCAGGTGCTGGATAATCTGGTGTCCAACTCTATCAAGTACACGGGAGACGGCGGTCATCTGGCTATCCGGGCCAGGCTGAAGGACAATGGGAGCCAGCTGGAGATTGAAGTGGAGGACAACGGCATCGGCATTCCCAAAAAAGACCTGAGCCGCATCTTCGACCGGTTCTACCGGGTAGATAAGGCACGCTCCCGCAACATGGGGGGCACAGGTTTGGGGCTGTCCATTGCCCGGGAAATTGTCAAAGCCCACGGAGGCTCCATTACCCTGGATTCCGAGCTGAACCAAGGAACGAAAGTGGCTTTTACACTGCCGGTGAAGCATGAAGAAAGCGGGGGGGGAGAGTAATGGAGAAGGCTAAATCATTCTTGCTGACGCTGCTTGTGGTGACCAGCCTGATCCAGAGCTACATCCTGGGCTACAGCAGTCCGCGGCCCGAACCCCTGCCTCAAGGCAAATATGTGGAGTCCGTTCTGGAGGGGACCCCTGCGGAGCTGCAGGATGTGGTATTCCCCGACCAGATCATTCTGCATTACGGTCAAAAAAGCCATACGGTGCTTTATCCGGTGCCGTTTATCAACCATTACCGCAATATCTTCGATTTCCTGAAGCAGAGAAGCTTCGGTGGGCTGCGCAAAACCAACGTGTTGGCGGCCAATATTGACTGGAACGAGATCCGGGACAATTATGAAGGCATTGAGATGCGCTTCCGGGAGGGTGTTCCCGTGAATGTGCTGCAGAGTCTGATGAAGGTGAGCAAGGATGAGCCGCTCCCGGCCAATGAGCTGATTACCCGGATTTACCTGTATTCCAACGGCATATCGGATGATGTGAAAACGTTCTTTATTTCCGACAGCAGCCTGACCGTTTATGAAGCGGTCAAAGCCGATGTAACGGTAAGCGACCTGACCATGCGGCTGCGGTTGGGTGAATCCCTGCCGCGTTACCATACGGCGTCGGGAGACTATTATTTGCCGAATGAGCCGTTAACAGCCATCCGGATTACCATGCCGTACACGCAATATACCGCTGAGCAGCTGAAACGAAGCCTGTTTGTGGACCCCGGCCTGACCCGGTCCCTCCAGGAGCGGGACGGCACCCAGATTATTACCGACAGTGTTAAGGGGCTGCAGCTGCGCAATGACAAACATTGGTTTGTCTTCTCCAACCCGGCCTCGGCACCGGTGGACAGCAAAAATGAGGTGCGGGACAATCTGCTGTCGGCCATCCAGTTTGTGAACCAGCATGGCGGCTGGAACAGCACCTACCTCTATTCCCAGCTGACGCCGAAGGTGGCGGTGGGGGCGCAGACCTTTTTGTTCCGCCAATATCTGGAGGGGTTTCCGGTTATGAATATCGGCACGGATACCATCGGCTATATGAAGGTGGCGGTGCAGAAGGGGATTGTCTCCACCTACGAACGCTCCATTCTGATTCCGGACACGAAGAATATGGTGAAGACCCAGGCGATTCTTCTGGGAGGCGCAGAGCTTGATGCCAAAATCGCCGCTTACCGCCGGCCGTCCTCTATTGCCCGTATCTATCCGGGCTATCAGCCGGAGGTGCAGGAGAAGCAGGTGATTTATCATCCCAAGTGGATTGTGGAGCTGCGGGACGGCACCTTTGACGTGCTGAATTAAAGAAGCGGGGTGTGTCATGGACTGGAGAAGAGCCAAATCCATATTGATCTTTGCCTTCCTGTGTCTCAATCTGATCCTGGCTTACCAGCTGTGGGAGGACCGCTTCAGCCAAGCGGCGTCGGACCAGGAGGCGGCGGACCTGGAGGCGGAAACGCGGAAGCTGCTGGAGAGCAAGAGCATCCGGGTCATCCCGGAAATCCCGAAGGAAACACCCAAGCTGCCGATCATCAATGTGAGCCTGCGGGAGGAATTCCGCAATCCCCAGGTGACCCGGCTGTCCCAGCCTATCCGCTTCATCAGCATGCTGAACCGCTCCACCTTGAAGGAAATCGAGCGCAAATCCGGGCTGCGCCACTTTGATGCGTACCGGCTGGATACCTCCTATGGACGGAAGGATGTGTTCTTGTTCCATCAGATTTACCGGGATTTGCCCATGTTTGATGTGACGGTGCAGCTTTTTGCGGAGAACGGAGAAATAACGGGTTACAAACAAACCTATGTTGAAGTAAAATCAGGAGTAGAGGCTGCCGATAAGTCCGGCCAGCGGATCATCTCCGCTTATGCAGCGGTGCGCAGCCTGGCGGAGAACTATCTCCCGGAGGGAGCCGTCATCACGGACATCCGGCTGGGCTATCACGGCCAGCTGTACGATTCCGAGGAGCAGAGCTTCGTCCCCAACTGGAGGATTACCCTCTCCAACCGGGAGCCGTATTACGTTCATGGCTTCACGGGTGCGGTGGAGACTACGGTGCAGCCGTAGGGATGAACCTTGTTATTCCAAGAAGTGAAGTCGAAGCAGAAGACCCCTCAAACCGGCTCTGCCGGTTTCGAGGCTTTCATAACATATCCGGCCGAGGGCACGGACCATGTTATTCCAGTTTAGAAAGAAGGAAAAGGAAATGTCATTGCGTTTCACGGTGTTGTCCAGCGGTTCTACGGGAAACGCTATTGTGGTGGCCAACGATGAGGCCAAGGTATTGATTGATGCGGGGCTGTCCGCCAAGCGGGTGGAGCATCTGATGGCGGAGCAGGAAGTGGCGGCCTCGGAGTTAAGCGCTATTTTTATCACACACGAGCATTCGGATCATGTCAAAGGACTGGGCGCTATCGCCCGCAAATATAAGCTCCCGGTGTATGCCAATCAGGCCACCTGGGAGGAGCTGGACAAGTGTGTGGGTGCGCTGGAGGCGGAGCAGCGGCGGATTCTCGACACGGGCAGTGTGGTGGAGATCCACAATCTGTCGATACAATCCTTCGGCATCTCCCATGATGCGGCGGAGCCGGTAGGCTACTGCTTTTATGACGGGGATGAAAAGCTGGGTTTGGCGACAGACCTGGGGTATATGAGCGATAAGGTCCGGGACCAGCTGCGGGATTGCGATGCGCTGATCCTGGAGGCCAATCATGATATAGAGCTGCTTCGGATGGGGCGGTACCCGTGGAACATCAAGCGCCGGATCCTGAGCGATTCCGGGCACTTGTCCAACGAAGCGGCAGGGGAAGCGCTGTATACGCTGCTGTCCCAGCGGCTGCGCCGGGTCTACCTGGCTCATCTCAGCCGGGACCACAATATGCAGGAGCTGGCACGGATGACCGTCGGCGGGGTGCTGGAGCAGTACGGCGTCCGGTGCGGGGACAACGGCCCCAAGCTGATGGACACGTATTACGACCGGCCGACCCATTGGGATTGGCTGCGGGAAGCGTAAGCATTGTTCTGGCAGCTGCTGCTGTAGGCGGTGCTAAGAAGGTGCGGTAGGGCGGCCTTGTCGGACATTATCCCCTTGGCTCAGGAGTGCAGGTCCTCATCCAGACCGTGGTATGCCATATGATGGAGGTCGGCTGCTTTGGCCCGGATTTCCTCGGTGGTAAGCAGGCCTTTTTCGGTGAGGAGCTCCAGCAGGGCGGTTAATAGAAGAGTATGGTTATAGTGCTGCTCCTTCAGATCGCCGAGTTTGCCGGCCAGATCGATCTGCTCGGTAATGGACAGGGGTTGCCGCATGAATGCACGCTCCTTTTTGGTTGAGGCGGATGGGTATAACCGGTTAGTATGACACGGGTAAGACGGCAGGCTTCAGGAATGAATCTAGCGATAGTATGTCCTCTAGTAACAGCGTATTCTATCAGTCTGGTCAACATGACGGGCAATCATTCTTTTCTCTCGAAAAATTTATGCTACCTACAATGCCCCAGTCAGGCGGTACATATGCCGTTTGGCCAAGAAGTGCGATACGCGCAAAAGAAGGAGGACGCCGTCAATGAGCTTGTTTGACGATGATTTTTACTCCACCCGGGTCTCCGGCCGTTGGAAAGGCCGTAAGCTCGGTGCCCCGTCCGGCCGACCGGATGAACGGCTGATCTGGATCATTGGCGGCGCGCTGGTGTCCGGCATGGCCGTTATGCTGGTGCTGGTGCTGCTGGTAGGCGGCTTCAGCCGGGATGGGTCAGGCTCGTCCGGCAAAACAGCCCGGGCTTCCTACGGGAATGACCCGGTTGTGGCAGCCGCAGCCAAGGTTACACCTGCTGTAGTAAGTGTGGTGAGCACCTTCAAGGATGGGGAGAAGGTAACGGGAACAGCTATCGGCTCGGGCGTCATCTTCGATAAGGAAGGCGGCAAAGCGCGGATCGTCACCAATAATCATGTGGTGGAGGGCGCCGCGGCTTATGAGGTGGTCATGTCCGGAGGCGACCGGAAAAAAGCCACCGTCCTGGGAAGCGACCGGATTACCGATCTGGCGGTAATGGAGGTGGATGCTGCGGGAATTAAGGCGACCGCGGTGTTCGGTGACTCCGACAGCCTGCAATCCGGCGAAACGGCTATCTCCATCGGCAATCCCTTAGGCCTTAACTATGCCCAAACCATCACGGTAGGGGTGATCAGCTCCCCCAAGGTGCTGCTGCCCTCCCTCACGGACGGTATGGGCGGTGTGGAATGGGAAATGAACCTGATCCAGACGGATGCCGCCATCAATCAGGGCAACAGCGGCGGCGCTCTGGTGAGTCTGGACGGCAAGGTTATCGGCATCAACAGCATGAAGCTGGCGGAAACGGGTGTGGAAGGACTGGGCTTTGCCATTCCCATTAACGAGGCGAAGCCAATCATCGACGCGCTGATCCAGGATCAGAAGGTGAAGCGGCCGTACATTGGGGTTTCCACCTTGGATTTGGCCGGGTTTAAGGAAGGGTTAGAGGTGCTGAAGCTTCCTTCTGAAGTGAAGGGCGGCGCTGTCGTCATGGAAGCTCAAGGCCCGGCCAAAAACGCCGGACTGAAAACCAATGATGTGATAGTGGAAATGGATACGGTATCCATTGACGGAACCCTGTCCTTGCGCAAGTATCTGTATAATGAGAAGAAAATAGGGGATAAATTGAAAATCACCTATTACCGGGCAGGCAAAAAAGCCTCTGTCACCCTGGTGCTGGAGGAATTGAAATAAATCAGCAGCAGTAATAGAAAGGACAACAGGTGAAGCCGTATGTTTGTCGTATGTAAGGATCATGTGGAGCTGGCGATTGACCGTTTTGTGGATGAATATGAGGATGCGCCGGATGTGGTGGATCTGAAGGAGACTCACTTTAAGAGCTGGAACCCGCCTCCAACCTGCGAGGAAAAGGGCTGTACCTGCGAGGCCAAATATCTGGTGGTGTAGGGCGGCTTGTGGATATGTGGAAAGGGCTGAGGATGGGCGGATGAGAGCGGCTGTCTCCAGATCTTGTCCACATGTGGATAATTCTTATATTAGAAGAATAATAAATTATACACAGGTTTACGGGATGTTATCCACAATAGGGGATCGTCCAGAAGCACCGGTTTCCGGAAGAGAGGCGTGAAGAAGCTTCTTTTGGGGGAGCCGGTGTTTTGCGTAGAGGAGTCTTTACACACAGATCGAGCGGAGGAACATAGATGCATATTCAAATCGCGGCAGTTGGCAAGCTGAAGGAAAAATATCTGGTGGACGGTATCGCCGAATACGTCAAACGCTTGGGCCCGTATGCCAAGATACAGATTAACGAGGTCCCGGACGAAAAAGCCCCGGACAACATGTCCGCGGCGGAGGAGGAGCAGGTCAAGAGCAAGGAGGGGGAACGCCTGCTGGCCCTGATCAAACCGGATACCTACGTCATCGCCCTCACCCTGGACGGGGCCATGTGGTCCTCCGAGGAGCTGTCGACGCAGCTTCAGAACCTGGGCACCTACGGACGCTCCAGCGTCGCCTTCGTCATCGGCGGCTCCAACGGCCTGTCCGCTTCGGTACTCAAGCGCGCCGACATCAAACTCTGTTTCGGCCGCATGACCCTCCCTCATCAGCTGATGCGGCTGGTGCTGGTGGAGCAGATTTATAGAGCGTTTAAGATTAGTCGGGGGGAACCGTATCACAAATGAGGCGAAATACAATTAATAGCCCAGAAAACACACATTTTTTACTAAAGGTTATGACTGTCCTATGTTCCCCACAATATGGTAGTATTACAATGTATTTTAGAAGAGATCGTTGCGAGAGCAAAATAAAAGGTGGGAACCAAAGTGAACTACCCGAGGAATTTTTTAGAAGCTATGAAATCCACTGAAAGTATTTTATTCGTTGGTTCTGGTATATCTATGTGGTCCGGGTTACCGCACTGGGAAGGTCTTCTTAAACAGATGGTAAATTTCCTAGTACATCGGGGTCTATCAGAAAAACATCAAGTTGAAATACAAGGAATGATAAACAAGGGAGACCTTTTGACTGCGGCAAGTTTATGTGCATCAAAAATGAGAGACGCCGATTTAAGTGATTTTATTGAAAATACGTTTATAAGGTCAAATCCAATACCTCACAATATACACGAATTGATAATCGACTTAGGGCCGACTTGCTTCATTACAACCAATTATGATGAACTTATCGAAGACATCTTCTATATAAAAAGAAAATCAAAATTATCTGTTGTGAATAATGATCAGCCTGTAGAACAAGCGAAGCTTCAGAAGTCCGGAGCCGCTAAGTTTGTTTTTAAAATACATGGTAGTATAAATAGCGCGAAAACAATAGTTCTATCAAGAGAAGACTATAAAAGATTGGTAAATGAAAATAGGTCGACGATTGAGACACTGAAGTTTCTTCTCGCCTCTAGACCAATAATTTATTTAGGTTTTGGTCTGAGAGATCCTGATTTTCAAATATTAAAAGATGAGATAAGCTCTACTTTCCACGGAGCGGAGCGGGAACATTTTGCAATAATGGCTGATATCGGGGAATTGGAAGCGGAATATTGGAAAAAAGAGTATGGTATAAATATTATTTCGTATGAGACAGTAGAAAGAATTAAGGAAGGCAATAAAATAAGAAGTCATGAAAGATTATTATTAATGCTCGAAAATATTATTACAGAGTACCGTAAAGATGTTTATGAAGAGACTGAGTCATTAAAAGCTTCACTTATTAGGTATTTTGAATCACTTTGTCAAGTTCTACTAAAAGTGAATGAGTCAGTAATTAATATAAGTGTAAAACAAA
Source organism: Paenibacillus mesotrionivorans (assembly GCF_046098205.1). NCBI lineage: Bacteria > Bacillati > Bacillota > Bacilli > Caryophanales > Paenibacillaceae > Paenibacillus > Paenibacillus mesotrionivorans. Next base: position 66,061 of record NZ_JBJURJ010000018.1, read on the forward strand.
GATATGACCTTTATAAGGGAAAGAGTAACAAAGTACGTCTCATTAAATCTAACGTTCCAGTAAACGAAGTTTTGAATTTAAATGATAATCTCGTTGTTATTGGTTCACCGGGAACAGGTAAAACAAACTCAGTCCAAAAATATACTTATTCGGTAGCCAAACTATGTTTGGATAAATTACGCACTTGTAACAGTGTCGATGAACTTGATTTAAAGCATTCTATTCCTGTGCTCTTGTCAATGAAGGAATATAAAGGTGACCTAAGAAAAATGATAGAGAACAGGTTACCTTCAAATTTAGATGTAGATGATGCGTTAGAGAAAGGATGGTTTACTGTTATATTCGATGCTGTGAATGAAGCTCCTAGGCATCTTATCGAAGATGAGACAAGAATTTTATACAATAATTTGCAGTGGCTAACAAATTTGTATTCAAAAAATCGTTTTGTTGTAACATCAAGATCAATGAATTACATTCAATTTCTTGATTATCCTGTTTATGAGGTACAGCCACTTAATTATACTCAATTAGATGTGATTCTTTCTGAGAATAGCAACGATAATATCAATAATTTATCCCCAAAAATGAAGAATATACTTCTAAATCCCTTGTTTCTTAGTCTTTATATACAATTAGGCCAAGATAAAAAACAAGTTGATGACATAAAAAATCTACTAGAATATTATTTACAATTGGCAGAAAAACAAATAATTCATCAAACGAATATTGATATTAATGTCATTCATCAGATTTTAGCTAACCTAGCTTATGAGTTAGTGGATAAAGGGATACACACTATCGAACCTAGCGGATTCTTGTCTAAATTTCAAAGTTATGGGTTTACCGATGAAATAACCGAGAGGGTATTACAAAATAGTATTAAATCTGGAATTATGGTTACCGATGTCGAGGGAGATATCTCCTTTTTTCACCAAACTATTACTGAATTTTTAGCAGCGTTTAGTCTTTTGGAATATTTCAACAATGATCCCTTTGTTATTGAAGAAAAAATAAAAAATTTAAAATGGAATGAAACTCTTGTTTTGTTTGTAGGACTATTAGAGAAAGGAAAGGCAAAATCGGTATTAAGGAAAATTGCGAATACTGATATTTTATTTGCAGTAATTGCTTTTCAAGGTGCAGCAATAAAAGAAATAGAAATTGGTGCTCAATTATTCCAAATTCTCAACGAAAGAATATACACCCCCTCTATTAGTAAAGCAGAAATAGAAACATTAGCACATTCATTACAATATATAGGGGAATTTGGAGAGAAGGAAGCATTGTTAAAGATGCAAAACAACGAGGTTGAGCAACTATCAGTATCAGCTTCCATGGTATTAGCTCGATGCGGCGTACTTGAGTCGTTTGATAGATCCTTAAGGGGTTTATTAACTGACAGAGCATGGCGGTCAAATGGATACGATAAAGCTTTGAAAATATTAGCTATACCTAGTATGTTAGACACTTTATTTGACGAAGCAATGAAACTGGATAATGAAGAAGACGAAATGATACTAGGTAATATTGCTGAAGTTATCAGTACTTTTGATTCAGATGATTTATATAAGAGATTAGTAGAACTTGCAAATTCCGAAAGTGAGAAGGATATCATATTTGCTGTCGAGATATTAGGTAAAATCAAAACGGAAAGAGCTAAAAAAGAATTGTTGGACCTCATGAAAAGCGACTCTACGAAAGTTAAACACAAAATAATTTATGGATTTAGAGACGATAATTACAAACCAATTAAATTTGAAAGCTTGATTGAGTGTCTCTTTGAATTGCTATGTGAAGATTCAATTGGGGCTAGCGCTGCAAATTACATATATGATCTTGAAGATGTTGAACTTGCACAAATAGCACTAAATAAGTTAGACAGTTCCAGAAATGATATAGAACAGATAAATTTGTGCAATATCGTTTCTTTAATTGATCCTGTTAAAGCATTTAACATTCTAGGGAAAAAAATAGATAACTATAATTCTTATTGGGAAGATTGTTTATCTGATGCATTAAATAGTTTGAATGAGAATTACCCGATAACTGATTATTTAATAAATAAATTAACAATGTGTGAAGCGGATGTTCGATCCGTAATATTGCACTCTATCGTAAATAATGAATATAAAGATCAAAAGTATCCTGTAAACCATGATTCTTTCGTTATTTTGTTTAAAATATGGGAAGAGTATTGCGACTTAGGATTTGATTATTGGACCGAGAGACGATCATTAGGGAAATTTATTGGGCATAACTGCTATCTTGCCGAAAAGGATTACATTTTACAACGTTTTAACGATAAGGAATACAAGCATAGGTTCTTCTTAAAGGAAATAGTAAGTATTTGTCCGATTAACAGCAGTGATATTGAGGAAGTAACAATGCTTTGGTTAATTGATTTAGTCATAAAAGGAGTTCCACAAATTAATCAGTATGAATTACAAGAGCTAATATCTAAAGCTTGTAACGAACAGCGACTTTCAGAATATATATTACCACTATTAAATAATAAAAAAGATTTTATTAAAAGCAGTGCATACCGGATTATTAGGAGGTTTGAGCGTATAATGGGCAGACGTTATAGTTAGTATTATATTAGTTTTCTTGCGAGTCGCCTTCACCGCATTATTGGTACGTAGGTGGACCTCTGTTAATAAATTAAACACATAGAATCGAGAAAATTACACAGTGGAACGGATCATACGTTCGCACTCATTGGGTGTCATGTACCCAATGGACGAATGGATTCTCTTCCCATTATAGAAACAAGTGATATACTCGAAAATTTTCTCCTTTGCTTCTTTCCGGGTTTTAAATTTAACTTATCACAAGTTAGGCGAAATCTCCGCGGCGGCATATACGGAAATTTTGCCTTGGCGCTGATACGGTGAACCGTTTCACAAGTTGGGGCAAGTTTTTGGTAGAAAATAGGGGGGAATCCTTCAGTTACAGGGGTTCTCCCCATTTTGCGTTGCTCTACTCCTCTACTTCAACTCGGTCAGCAATGCCCTTCTCCACAAGGAACTCCATCTCCAGGTTGAGTACGATCTCGATTTACTCCTCGCTCAAGGTCACATTAGGCTGGCGCTGCAGGATTAAATGGACTGCTTGGTTAGCACCTCGAAATAATCCAGAACGACCTTGCGAAACTCCAGAGCAGCTTGTGACATATACCGACTCTTATGCCATAGCAAAGCGATTTCGCGTACAAGTTCGTGATTTTCAACCGGTATATATTTGATCTTTTCCCATGACATCTTGGCTGTGCTTGGTATAAAGGCAAGGCCGATTTCGGCTTCTACAAGACTGACTAACCTTGTAGGTTCGTCCCCCTCATACACATATTTAAGATAAAATCCAGCCGATTTGCATATAGAGTCCACTAAATCGCGAGTGCCGTAGCCTCTTTTTACACCGACAAAGTATTCGTCCTTAAGTTCTGTCAAGGATACGCTGCTTCGGTCCGCCAAACGATGCCCGAGAGGGACAGCTACAAGGATAGGATCTATGAAGACAACTTGACATTCGATGTCCTCTCCTTGGATCGGAGGGGAGGACAAACAGAAATCGACTTCACCTCGATGTAAGAGTGTGATCATTTCCTGCGTGGTCAGCATTTGCACATGAAATTGAATATTAGGCCGGATATTTAGAAATTCTCGTAGAATCTGGGGCAATTTGCTTGCAGCAGTCACCGCTAGCTCGAGCGTGCCAAATTCTGCACTGGACAAATCGTTCATCTCCTGTTTCCCCTGTTCCAATTCAAACAAAGCTCTTTCCGCTCGGCGAAGGAATCTGTTTCCAAACTCATTCAATCGCAGTTTCCTTCCTGACCGATCAAATAGAGGGACTCCCAAATCTTCTTCGAGGCGTTGAATCGTTTTGCTTAGCGACGATTGGGTTACGTGTAGACTTCGCGCAGCTTCGGTCACATGTTCCAATCGAGCTACCGCCAGAAAATATTGCAATTGTAGCAGCTCCACTTTCCAACCTCCTATCATTCCTCCCAATCAATGATATCATAACATACAATGCGTTAGAATGAATGATTGATTTCAAGTATGATATTCATGTAGCAAACATAGGGGGGACAAAAAATGAATACTAGCAGAAGGTGGCTAATGGTATCTGTTGGATTGGGAATATTACTAAACCCTTTAAATTCCTCAATGATTTCTGTTGCTATCACCAGACTGCAACATGTGTATAACATTGATTTTACGGCTGTTTCCTGGATTGTTTTTTCTTTTTACATTACCAGTGCGATTGCCCAGCCTGTCATGGGCAAGGTTAGTGATTTATTCGGCCGAAGGAAGATATTTCTTGCTGGTCTAGTTGTTTCTTTTCTCTCTTCCGTATTAGCTCCATTTTCTCCAAACTTTGAATGGCTTATCGTGTCCCGAATTGTGCAATCGATCGGAACGAGTATGCTGATTGCGGTTGGAACGGCGATTGTACGAGTGCACATTACAGAAAAGCAAGCGGCCGCGCTGGCTGGCTTGTCGATTTTCCTATCCGGTGCGGCGGCAATAGGCCCCTTTGCCGGAGGGGTATTGATTCAATGGTGGGACTGGCCTGCGATCTTCATCGTCAATATTCCGTTCGTGGTAGCCAGCTATCTGCTGGCCTGGAAGATTATTCCCAAGGACGGACCGGCAGCTTCGGTCTCACGCGACATGTCGTTTCGCAAATGGCTGGGTGTGATTGATGTGTCAGGTATTTTGCTCTTCGCAGTTGGTTTGGTCGCCTTGCTTGTCAGCTTGCTGTCGGTTAAATCATCCGGACATGCCTCCATGTGGAATATGATTGTCGGATTGATTGGCCTTGTGGCGCTGGGGACATTCGTTCGACATGAGTTAAAAACGACGTCACCCTTTATTCCGTTGCGCACTTTCGCCAAATATCCGGCGATGACTTGGGTCAATATTCAATACATGCTCGTTAATTTGCTTTATTATGCGCTCTTTTTCGGGATTCCATCTTACTTACAAATGGTACGCCATGTCAGTGAATTCCAGACAGGGATTCTGATGCTCACCTTGGGCTTGAGTTCGATCGTGGCATCTCCCATAGCGGGAAAATGGGTCGATAAATCGGGACCTAGACCGTCATTGATCGTATCGGCATTACTGATGGCATTGGGTTCGGTATGGATCGTGACATGGACGGAAACTTCTCCAGTTATCGTTGTGAGCCTGGCGTTAGCTGTATTCGGTTTTAGCAACGGGCTGAACGCCGTTGGTATGCAGGCAGCTTTATTTAAGAGCTCTTCAAAAGAGATGGCCGGTGTAGCATCCGGACTATTCAATACATCGAGGTACTTCGGTACCATTTTATCTTCGTTATTGACAGGCATCATTATGGGAGACGCGTTCAACTTCGCAGGATTTCGACTGCTTGGGGTTTTCCTCACGGTAATCGCATTAGTATTGGTATTGATGAGTGTGCGGCTGCGGTATTCAGGGCAATTGAACAAACCGAGCACAGGCAAGTAAATTAATAATAGGAGTTGGTTCCGATTCATGCCGACACGAAGCAAAATGTACAACGTTATCTTGCTGAACGTATCCGTATGCGGTACCCCTATCAGGAGCCTTCGATTTCGCTTTATAGATGATACGGTGAACCGTATCATAAGTAACAGCAAGTAAATGTTAAGACTTGATTACACGACTTGATCAAATCAAAGGGAGGGAAGCAAGGTTTAAGGGGATATTGTTCAAATATCTGACGAAATACACTTCGTTTAGCGAAGAAGAGCAACGGGTGATTGCGAGTGAGATTCGAGTCGAGGAGTATAAAAAGGGAACGATTCTTCTTTGGCAAGGAGACGTCCTCACGAAGTGTTATTTCATACTGAAAGGCTGTATTCGGCAGTATGCTGTAAATGCGTTAGGGAGAGAGGTCGCCAGCAATTTTTATACGGAAGAGCAAGCAGTCGTCATCTATAACGAGCACTCGGAGAGCAAAACATCCAAGTATACGCTGACATGTCTCGAGGATTGTGTATTGGTTGTCGGCGACCTAGCAACGATTAACGATACCTACAATAAATACCCGGGACTAAAATCCATGACGAACCGAATGACCGTAGAGATCTTCGGGAGTGTACAAGAGGACTTCGCCAACTTCATCGCTTCTTCGCCCGAAGAACGATTCAAATCTCTGCTGCACAAAAGACCTGGCCTTATCGACCGTGTTCCCCAACATCAGTTGGCAAGCTTTCTCGGGGTTACGCCGGAATCCCTAAGCAGAATCAAGAAATGGATTTCTAGCCTTTAAACAACAATCATAGCCCAAAACCTATGCGGACCCGTACGTAGGTGGCCCGAGAGGTCGGGGGCTGAATGCCCCCTCCTATAATCTCGGGAGTATCTTCTCAACTTGGTGGCAGGCAATAAACGAGGGCTCGTGCCGAATGCTGCAGCATCGAGCCATGTATGCCCGTCTATGGACAACGGTACGTGTACTGCCATTCTATTAGTGTTGCCCGTTCACGACCAATTTTATGTCGATATTGCCGCGGGTAGCCCTAGAGTACGGACATACGCCATGAGCAGCATGAACAAGTTCCTCCGCCACATGCTGTTCGACTCCGTCGATGTTGACGTGCAGCTGAGCAGCAAGCTCGAATCCGCCGTCTGACCCTTTACCGATACTAACATGCGCGGTAACATCCGTCCCCGAGTGCTGAACCTTCTTCATACGAGCGACCAGATTCAACGCACTATCAAAACATGCCGCATAACCTGCAGCGAACAGTTGCTCCGGATTCGTCCCTACCTCCCCGTTGCCGCCTAGCGCCTTAGGCATCCGAACATGGATATCTAACACTCCGTCAGAAGAGGTCACCTTACCGTTTCTTCCGCCTTCTGCAGTTGCGATTGCTGTGTATAATGCTTCCATGATTCATCTCTCCTTTTATTTAATTGCATACAAAACAATTGTACACAACTAAATATACAATAGAATCTGCCCGAACACAACTGTTATTAAAATTATCATCGACCTTTGAATCCTTAATATCATCTATCCCGATGAGCGGAGGAGAGGCTTTACAAAATTTCGGTTCCGCTTGCGGGGGATGAGCTGAGGAGTACGGATTTTCCATAGTTACGAAAATCAGAAAAAAGGCCATCCCGTAAAAAGGATGGCCTTAAAATTTGCCGTTATAGTCCAAAGCAGAACCCTAAAAAAGACATGGATACATAATATCTTATTAAAAAATCGAATATAAGTCTATACCTTTTTTAGAATAAATTGTATGGTATTCATGCGGCCGCAACGCAGTAAGAATTGGGATGATGGGAGAAGAGCTATATGATTACACTCAAAAAGATCACATTGGAAAACCGGCGGGCCATGTTTAATTTGGAAGTTTCAGAAGACCAACGACGCTTTGTTGCGTCCAATCTGTCAAGCGTGGCTTCCTGTTATGTCCTTGCAACCAATGGGGGACATCCATTTCCATTTATCATTTACTCTGATGAGCGGCCGGTAGGTTTTGTTATGTTGACTTATGGAATCACAGGTTACGACGAACCGTCAATCGCAGAAGACAACTACTGTATCTTGCGACTAATGATAGACAAACAATACCAGAACAGTGGCTATGGTCGGGAGGCTATGGAAAAGATTTTGGAATTTATTCGTACCTATCCAGCAGGACCAGCCCATTATTGTTGGATTCCTTATAAACCGGAAAACTTCCCTGCTAAAAAACTTTATGAAAGCTTTGGCTTCCGTGATAACGGTGAAATTTTTAACGATGAGTCAATAACTGTGCTGCAACTCTGATTTGTTACCAATCCGTTGAAGAACGTAAAATTAAAAAAGGGCCATCCCGCAGAGGATGGCCTTAAAACTTACCGTTACAGACAGCAGAAAAACGGAGTCGCAGTCACAGGCTCATGGTATGCCCGTACCTTGCCAGGAAGTCCTGCTTTTCTTTATAGTCCGGCATGATACTCCCAACCAATCGCCAGAAGGAGCGGTCATGATTCATATGAAGGAGATGACACAGCTCATGGATAACAACATAATCGATAACCTCTATAGGGGCCATGGCCAGACGATAATTAAAGGTTAGCTTTCTTCCAGAGCTGCAGCTTCCCCACTGGGTATTGGATTCTACTACCTCCACTACTTTCGGTTTGACTCTTAGCTGACTCTGATAGATGTTTAGCCGCTCTCCAATAATCTTTTTGCAGCGGGAGAAATAGAACTTTTTAAGACTGCTCTTAAGCTCCTCTTCGCCCAAACCGCTAGTGTCTATAAGCTCATGAAGAGAGAACTCCTTTCCCAGGTAAAGGAACCTTCCCTCCTCCTGATATTCCTTCACTCTTGGACCTTCTTGAGACCTTGCACGGGCAACAGACTTTTCCACTATCCATCGGCCATGATGCTCTACCGTCTTCATTATAGTCTCCGTGCTTGTATTGTTGGGTACCTTTACCATGATGAGGCCGGTTGAACCTATCTCAATGGAAGTTTTTTTTCTGATTCCGTATTGAACATGAAATTCTATGGATTGACCCTCGAACTCGATTTTCACAGCTAACACCAGCTTTGCAGGAAATTTGGCCTTACGTTCTATTGATCCGGGATATGATTGAAAGAGATAATGGAGGGATTGCTTTGAATCAGCTATTTCCATTAGAAGTATCCGTACTATCTTCCGATGCTCTTGGAGATTTTATTTCGCGTGAGTACTTTTCACGGACTTTGGTCCGATGTCGATTGTTCTATAGAGGCTTGCATGATATTTATAAGATTATTTCTGGTGATCAAGCATACTTCTTCAAAGTATACCGCCAAGGTGTCCGAAGTATGGCAGAAGTTCAATCCGAGCTTGATTTGCTTCTTCATCTGAAAGCATCCGGTGTTACTGCTATTATACCTGTCAGTAAACATGATGGAACATTCATTTCGGAGTTTATGACGGTGAACGGAGTGAGGCATGGCGTGTTATATACGTCTGTGGGGGTGCGCGAGTTCAGTCGTATGGAAGAAACTATTGAATCGAACGAGAGATTGGGAACCTATATCGCTTCTGTTCATGCCGCCTGGGATAAATATAATGGTTCAATTAACCGATGGAGTTTAGACGCAAGTACCTTCATTGACCGTTCTATGGATGCCGTTCGGCAATTTTCCGAGATTCATGATTTTGACATAGATTTTTTAGAAGATGTTTCCAAACATATAAAGAAGAAATTGACTAGCTTTTCTACTGAAGCACCTCAATTCGGTGTTTGCCATGGCGACTTTTATAGTGGAAATGTTCGGGTTGATGCTAATAACAATCCGATCTTGATTGATTTTGACTTTTGCGGCAATGGCTGGCGCGCCTACGATATATCCATGTACGCATACCCTTTTGCCATGGGGTGTGATGCAGCCAAACTCCAGCAAAGAGAAAACCGTAAAGACCAGTTCTTAAATGGATATAACAAGGTGAGGGCCATGAGCGAAAATGAGGTCAACTCTATTGCTCTCTTTATTCCATTCAGAAGGATCTTCAATATTGGCACATTATACATCTCTTATCTGCCTAATACATGGGGAGATTCTAATGTTATAGGAAATGTCGATGGTGATATTGAAATGCTTAAAAAGTGGATCGATTTAAATCCAATATTTTAATAAGCGAGAATTTTGGGTCGTGCACAACGGCTTTGATTTGACTCTTCTATTTGAAGCCACAAGTACACGTGGAGAAAATTTTAAAGTAACCATCAATGGATCACAGAAAAGAGCAGCAATTCGCCAAATGTGACAGAGATCACAAACTATAAAGGTGCATCCATTAGAATGATAATGAGTAAAGAAGTTAACAGTACCCAGCAGGATACTTTGAATAGGATAGGGGTGATCTAAAATGGCAAATGTCCACATAGAAAACAATGAGTTGCTGCTTGAGGCAAGCCTTGAGGATATTGAAACGATTGTTAAAGAGGCATTAAAAAACATCGATCAATACAAAGAGGAAATTTCCGTCATCTATGATAAAATGCCAAAATTCGAGTATAAGTACTTTTGTTTCTATGCTTACTCCACATATCGCTTATTGGAAAAGGCCCTTAACTTTTCTTGCGATGAGGTCGGTCATTTCCGATTGATTGCTCCGGAAGAATTTTATTATGCATTCTTTGGTGTCATCTCCACCCTGTATCATGAGCATTGTGCAAAATAATTATTTTTAGGAGGAAAGAAAATGGAAAACTATAAATCAACAGTAAATGCAACAGAGTATCCCCCACAAATTAAACATAAGGTTATTTTTGAAACCTTTGATGCGTTACAATCAGGTGAAGCGATGTTGTTGATCAATGACCATGACCCCAAACCGTTATATTTCCAATTTGGAATTGAACGGCCTAATCAATTTACATGGGAATACATTGAACAAGGACCGGTCACCTTCCGTGTAAAAATTGGACGTGTGTAAAGAACCGCTTGTCGTAAGCTGGCTGCCTGTTGGTCATGTCCCTCATGGATATCGAAGGGTTTTTGTCCTATCCAATAGTCATCAGGTACAGCATGTGATTGTATTATCTTTCATGGGCTATGAGGATGTTTACAACGTCAAACAGCAGGTAAAAACACACGAGATTCAGGATCCCTCCCTCTTATGGGGCCTTTCCGTTGTAAAGTCTCTCATCGGTACCGAGACACTGGAATCAGAGGATGGATATGTAACTATCCGGCCTAAGCCCATGCAGGAAGATGAACTCTTACCCCTCGGCGAATTTCTGAAGGCTGCAGAAGAAGGGAAGTTTCTGTTAAGCCAGTGAATAAAAGATATGTTTCGGTAATGCTGCCCCCTCATGATAAACAGTGGAAATCAATTATTCCCTGTGGATCCGAGGGGGCTTTTTCATGCCTGCGAAGGCTAGGTGCTAATACTCATGAGCCGCGGCGCAAAATATCTAAGCTCCTCGGCTTTGTTTGGCTCTAATGTGTGGTGCTATATTGCAAATATTATATAATGTGTATAAAGATTGATTGAAGCGGTTGACAGCATCTTTAGGGAGGAATGAGACCGGAATGAAGTTCGATCTTCGAGAATTAGCGTTGTTTGCAGAGCAGACTGTAACAAAAGCGGGTGACAGTATTGCTGAATTGCGCCGTCGGGAAAAAATTGAAGTGGATTACAAGGATTTTGGTGAACTGGTGACTTCTGCTGATTTGTTATCGGAAAGAATCATTCAAGAGGCCATAAGAGGAAGATTCCCAGAGCATCGCATTCTTTCGGAGGAAAATGGCATACATAGCTGGGACAATTTCAAGTTTGACGGTCCCCTTTGGGTGGTGGACCCTTTAGATGGGACAGTCAATTTTGCTCGGAGCCTGCCTCATTATGGCGTTTCATTAGCTTTTGCCCTTGATGGCGTCGTGCTGGCAGGGGCAGTATATGCTCCGGACTTGAATTGTACTTATGTTGGGATTAAAGGGGAAGGCTCCTATTGCAATGGTGAGCGTCTGCGAATTCGCCAATGTACTTCGCTGCTAGATGCTGTCATTGGCACAGGTTTTCCCCATGATTCCGCAAAAGTGCAGCCGGCGATTGAAAGAGTGAATCGGCTGAGAAGAAACTGCCGTGACATTCGGCGTTTTGCCGCGCCAACCGTAGACATCTGTTATGTGGCGTCCGGCAAATTAGATGCGCATACGGAAAGTCTTTCACCGTGGGATGTAGCTGCCGCAGGCTTGATTGCACGGGAAGCGGGAACACTAACTAGCCATGTACAAGCGGTGCCCAATGGCATCCCTGATGAGCTTTACGGTGAAGAGGTTGTATTCACCACCCCTGGAATCTTCGACGACCTCTTGGCATTATTGAGACTGGAAAATAAGGCCTAGAAATATGGCGTCATATTCGCAAATCGGGGTGGTACCGCGGAGATACCAATCTCGTCCCTAAGAACACCGAGTATTTATTATAACCAACCTTTCCATAGACTCCTCTTATTAACTGGTTTATTCTGGAACCAGAATAGTAAAAAGGTGGGGAATGTGCAGTGATGATGATGGTTATGTTCCTGAATGAGGTTAACGGTTAATCAACCGAATACGATATGAGCGTGATGGCCGCGACTAACTCGTTACGTTAGGCCTGTTTGGTGCTGCGCGTTCATATCCACTCGATCATGGACCATCCTTCTATCACACTGCTGTCGTAAGAGCGCCCAAGACAACTATGTCTTCTGATGGCTTCTTACGCCTGTAAGCCGTGAATGATTGAGTTCATTCACGGCTTTTTCCTGTCTTTTTCCTATTCTTGTATATATAAGAAACCGTTGGAGGGATGTCCGATGCATAGGCATCTATTCGAGAGGTTGAACGGCCACCGAGGTGGTGTCATCTGGTTTACAGGCTTGCCGGGCTCCGGGAAAACCACATTAGCGGATGAGCTCCAGAAGCTGCTGCTGCAGTTTGGCATTCGTTGTGTCGTCTTGGACGGGGATCGGTTACGAAAAGGATTGAATCGGGATCTTGGTTTTACCGAACAGGACCGTATGGAAAACTTGCGCCGCGCGGCTGTAATGGCTGCTGCGTTTGTAGAAGCAGGCTGTCTGGTGCTGGCCCCGCTTATTTCTCCTCTGGAATCATACAGGGCGGTGGTCAGGCAGCATTTTCAACCGGCAGATTATATGGAGTTGTATGTGAAGTGTTCGTTGGAGGAATGTATGCGGCGTGACCCGAAGGGCATGTATCAGCTTGCGGTGGCAGGCATCATTCCGGATTTCACAGGGGTATCCGCACCCTACGAAGCACCCTCCCAGCCTGACCTGATACTGGATACCGAATGGTTGTCGGTAGAACAATGCATGGAGCAGTGTAAACAAATGATTGTTGGCAAAATCAAAATCCAATCCGATGAGGAGTATGTTATATGAAGCCCAAAAGCAGCTATACCATCTGGTTTTCGCAACGAACGGGAAGCAGTCTGCTATTTAGAGGATTGCAATCCACAGGGGTCGCCGGGCATCCGTGGGAGTGGTTAACGGAGCCTGACCCCCATCAATTCAGCATGAAGGATATTCAAAGCATGTGGCAGAAGGGGACAACACCGAACGGTGTATTTGGTCTGAAAATGACACCGTATAATCTGGATAGCTGGATCGGATCGTTCCGGAATACCTTCCAACTGGGGAATGAGGTAACGCGGACCAAGGTTTGGGAAGAGGTATTCCCGGCGTGCAAGCATATTTATATGACCCGTCGAAACAAAATAAGGCTGGCGGTTTCGTGGTGGAGGGCCATCGTTTCCGGAGAGTGGCACAGGCGGCATGGCTCCAAGCCGGATCGGAGAGATTTTGAGGACCAGTACAACTTCGATGCGATTAATCACTTGTTGGTGGACTGTGTTTTTCGGGAGGCTGCTATGGAGGCATTTTTTGCGGAGGAACGCATTGTGCCGATGACGATTGTATATGAGGACTTTATACAGAATTATGAAGAAACGATCCTGGCAGTGCTCGCCTTCCTTCAGGTTCCTACGGATTCCGTGCAAGTGGCGGATCCGTTTTTTGACCCGATAGCGGACGATATTACGGAAAACTGGGTCCAACGTTTCCGTAAGGAGCGGCAGGCTGGCTGGCAGAACATAGCTTGGTAACAGGAACGAATGGAGAAGAGGCCATCCTGATGAAGGATGGCCTTTGAATTGTCGAGAACGGATCCCGCCATGGATTGAACTTGGTGATAAGTAATGTTACGCTAACAACAGAGAATCAACATTTAGGTTTGACAATACCTCAACAATAGTCACTAAATTGGTTACAAAGAAAGGTCACACGATGATAAAAGTGGATAAATTATCCTTCTCTTTTCCGCAAAAAGAGCTATATACCAATGTTTCCTTCACGTTAGAGGAGGGGCAGCACTGCGCTTTTATTGGAACGAGCGGCAGCGGGAAAAGTACGTTGATAGATATACTGATGGACCCGGAAAGATATCTGTTCGAAGGCAAGCTGGAGATAGACCCAACCTGCAAAATGGGACATGTAAGCCAATTTTCACATCTGGACAAAAGTAAAGAAACAACTGTTTTTGAATATATCGGAGAAGAATTTAATCGGATACAGAATGAAATCAATGCGATCTTGGCCGAAATGGAAACATCCTCGGATATGGATGCGCTGCTGGAAAAGTATCAAATGGCTTTGGACGCTTTTGATGCCATAGACGGGAATGATTTCGAAAGCAACATTCATAAGAAACTCAATCTGGCAGACCTCATGAAGCTTAAGGATGCTAGGGTATCGGATCTGAGTGGCGGAGAATTCAAGCTTATTCAAGTGATGAAGGAAATGCTCCGTAAACCGGACGTCATGATTATGGATGAGCCGGATGTATTTTTGGATTTTGAAAACCTGAATGCGCTCAAAAATCTTATTAATGCTCACAAAGGAATCCTGCTGGTTGTTACGCACAACCGGTATCTGCTCAATCATTGCTTCAACAAGATCATCCACCTGGAGAACACGGAGCTTCAGGAGTTTGACGGGCGGTATATCGATTATAACTTCTCGTTACTTCAGACCAAGATCGAGCTGCAAGAGCTCACCGTCGCTGAAGAGGAGGAAATTGCACGAAACGACAACATCGTCAATAATCTCAGAGCGATCGCAACGTATAACTCAGAAGCCTCCAGAGGCAGGGCGTTAAAAGCTAGAGTGAGGTTTCAAGAAAGATTGGAAGCGCGTAGACTGAAAGCCCCATTCGTGGATATTAAGCAGCCGAATATAAGTTTTGGTATGGACCAAGCAATGGAAGAAACCACTGTTGTGAGTGTCAATAATTATCGTGTTGCCTTTGATGAGCTGCTTTTAGAGCATGTTAGCTTTGAGATCAAATCGACGGATAAGGTCGCCATTATTGGTCCAAACGGTACCGGGAAAACGACGTTGCTCCGAGATATTTTTAATCATGAGCATGATTCCATTGAAATACATGCTGATGCTAAAGTGGCTTATTTATCCCAGCTTCAAGGTGAAATGCTCCAGGGTTCGAATACCATACTGGAAGAATTTATTGATGCCGGGTTCAAAACGTATGATGAAATTAGGGCATATCTCCTTAGCTATGGCTTTGAAGGAGAAATCCTTCATCAAAAAATAGACTCATTATCCGGCGGAGAAAAGAATTTGCTCCAATTGGCCAAGGTTTCGGCGAGTAAAGCAAACGTATTGCTTCTTGATGAACCCACAAGCCATCTAGACACCTATGCACAAATTGCACTGGAGAAAGCCATCGAAGACTATAAAGGTGCCATTCTCATGATTTCACATGATTTCTATTCGATTGTAAATGGTATGGATTATGTTCTAATCATTGAGGATAAGACGATTAGAAAAATGAGTATGCCAGCATTTAAAAAGATGATTTATGCCCGTCATTTTGATAAAGACTATTTAGAGGTTGAACAAAAGAAAAAATCAGTTGAAATGAAAATAGAATTAGCTTTGAAAAATAAGAATTTCGAACTTGCAAAAGGATGCATTGATGAGCTGGAAAAGCTGATTAAGCTGCTTTAAATTCCCGCGCCGCCTTATAGCTTGAACTCGTGTTCATAAATTTCTTGAACCCGATCCAATACGGTTTGTGCTTGATTGAGAAATTGTAGTTCTGCAACCTTGCCCTTCAACAGAAATACGCCGGTTTTATCGCGATGTTCGCCGAGAGCTCCTTCAAATAGAAGGTTGGCTCCGTGGGTAGGCGGAGGAAATACCAGTTTCATAATCGCACTGACCAAAATGGGAAGCCCTGCTTTTTTCCCTTTTCGAAGCGTATTGTTACCGCCCGGGTCAACACTTCGAATCTTGATGCCGTCCCGGGCGAGCCGCGGCGCGATGGCTTGGGTCCATAGGGAAAGAGCCAGCTTGGAGGTGGCATAAGGGCCAATCAGCTTACGGAAGGTTTTGGGGCGTTCTAATATTTCGAGCGTAAACTTTTTCGTCATTTTTAGGGCGGAAGACGAGGTGTTAATCACGGTTTTGAGGTGGCCGCGTTGAATAAGGTCCTTCAATTCCATCATAATGATGTATGGAACAACCGTTAACAATTCATAATGCTGTTCCCGTCCTTGCTTCGAATAGCTCAGTTCGGGGAAGGACCTGCCGGCGTTGTTAAACAAAACATCGATCCACTGCTCCTTAGCCTTGATTTCCTCCAAAGCCTGCCGCAGGCTGGCGTAATCGGCAAGATCAGTTGTTTTATAGGGCCGAAGCCTTCCAGTCTTGAGAGCGGCTTGGATGCTCTCGTCATCCGGCGGGAAGTCAGAGCGGTTCAACGCAATGACCTGCCAGTCCTCCGATAGCAGCCTCCTGGTTAATTCCAACCCGATTCCTGCACTTGCGCCCGTGATCAATGCGGTCGGTTTTTCTTGCATTCTGTTCATTGCAATCCCCTCCTGTTCCCTTGATAGTGCACATTCTATAACTTGGAGCCGACTCCAAGTCAAGGCAGAGTTTAAAGGAGAGAATCGGATGAAGGACCAGCTGATCTATACGATAAAGCAAACGGCTAAGCAGACCGGAATTTCCGAGGATACGATCCGTTATTATGAGAAGATTGCGCTGCTGCCCCGGGCGGATCGGAAGGAGAATGGGCATCGGGCATACAAGCAGGAGGACATCGATACGATCCGCTTGATCGCCTGCCTGAAGAAAACGGGGATGCCGCTGGAGGAGATGCGGCCTTTTCTGGCCGTCTCCGTCGATTCTGATCCCGCAGAGTATCCCGAGCTGGTGAAACACCTAAGAAACCATCGGGACAATATCATCGCCCAGATCGCCTCGTTGCAGCAGGTCGTGGATTTTATCGATATGAAGCTAGCGGACAGGAGAATCCGCAGGGAGTGCTCCGAGGATAGTCCGGAGGATATGGCGGGAGAACCCAAGACGGTTTCCCCTGCGGAGATGGCATTTTTTCCGGGATCAGCAGGGGGGCGGAAGTCACAAGCCCCATTTTCATAGTACCTGCAGGCTGTCGGGAAAGTCTCGGCAGCCTGTTCTTGTATATTGATTTAAGGTACCAGCGGTTTCTGCTTGATTGGGGAGGATAATACGATAAGTGTGGTGGAATCGCCGAATGCCCCCAGCTCGTTGATTGCACGCTCCAGGGTTTGCAGTGATTCGGTGAATTTTGTGAGCAAACTGTGGAACGACCAGCCGCTCATCTCTTATTAACCGGAAATTCACTTAAAGCAGCTGCTGTAACTCGCCGGCGGGATGACAACGATTATGTAGGTTTTTTGCCGCATTTGAGTGAATAATGAAATCCCTCGGGTGAGGCATCAGCAAACGAGAAGGAAGAGGATGATGTGAACAAAACGGAGCGGATGTTGGCTATTGTCATTGAGCTGCAGCGTAAAGGTGTGCTGCGCGCGGAGGATCTGGCGGCCAGGTTTGAGACAAGTATCCGTACCATTTACCGTGATATTCAAGCGCTTAGCGAAGCGGGCGTTCCGGTGGCGGGGGCGCCGGGGGTAGGTTACTCCCTGATGGAGGGGTATTTCCTTCCTCCCGTCAGCTTCACGGCAGAGGAAGCGGTAGGGCTGCTCATTGGGACGGATTTTGTCAAAGTGAGGCTGGATGCTGAGTACGGTGCGAAGGCCCGCAGTGCACAGGAGAAGATTGAGGTGATTCTGCCGGGGAGCGTACGTGAGGAGTCAGAACGGATACGGTCGACGCTCCGGCTGCTCCATGAAAGAGGGACAAGGACGCACGAGCACGAAAAGGAAATCCTTGAACCCTTGCGCCGCGCTATCCTGCAGAAGCGCAGAGTTCGTTTTCGTTACTCCAAGGATGCTCCGGCACCTGAGGGATACGGTCAGAATGAACGGACGGTTGATCCATACGGACTTGTTTATTCCCAGGGGGTATGGATGCTGGTTGCTTTTTGCGGACTGAGGCAGGACATCCGACACTTTCGGCTGTCGCGTATGAACAAGCTTGTTGTACAGGAGGATACGTTCAGGATTCTTCCAGGTTTTCACTTCCCGGATTACCGGCCTGCAGACAATCGGAATGTAATTGTCCGTATGCTGGTTGACCAGACGATCGCGGACCGGGTACACGAATCCAATACCTTTTATATGGAGTCGTTCGAGCCGGGAGAGGGAGGCTGGCTGGCGCAGTTCCGGGTGCGGCAGGTGGAGGACATCCTCCGATGGACGCTGGGATGGGGTGCAGCAGTGCGTGTGCTGGAGCCGGAGTCGCTGCGTGAACGAGTCCGGGAGGAAATCGAAAACATGCTTAAACACTACTGACAGGCTGGTGTCAGTAGTGTTGTTGTATGCTGGATTCAGCTTAAGTCAGAAGGAGTTGGATTCGGCAATGGATACGAAGGAAATCTTGCGGAAATTCGAGGAGACGGTACACGGATATTTGCAGCAATTGGAGGGCTGCAGTCTCGAGCAGCTGCTATGGAAGCCGGCCGAGAACGAATGGTCGCTTGGTCAGATGTACATGCATTTGGTTGGTTCCGCCCAGTTTATGCAGTTGAGAAACGCGGCTCTGTGCCTGGAGCCGGGAGATAGCCCGGAGGTTTCGCAGACGGGCAAGACGGAGCTGGGAGAGAAGCTGTTCAAGTTGGGGAGCTTCCCGCCGGACCGCATCCGGGTTCCTCCGTCTCCGCAATACACGCCGCAGCAGCCGGAAAGCAAGGAACAGCTTGCCGAAGGGCTGAGGGCTGCGGTTCGGCGTATGGCCGAGCTCGAATCGGGGATTGCGTCGGAGCTTCATCAGGCTTCCCAAGCATACTCTGCACCAGGCAGGGAGCTGGTTCGAAATACTGTTCTCCATCCGCGGTTCGGCGGATTGAATGCATTGGAATGGTTCCGGCTGACCGAGATGCACTATCGCCATCATATGCTTCAGAGGGAACGTCTGGATCAAGCTTGGAGGCAGGTGCATGGATGAACCGGTCATATGGATCTCCTTTAATCCTACTGCAGAGTTAAATTGGGATAGGGTAAACATCCCATCCTTGTAGCTTACAATCGCATTAATGTCGCCGACAGGTTGGGGGATAGCGGATTTTTCTACGATGATTTCGGCGGCAAATCGGGCCTTTACTCTTTCACAGTATGGAGTCGGGCGTGGCGTGCGCTTTTACGTACGCATGGAGACGTCTTTTGCTCGCGCTCTTGACAAACCTGCCTTTCACAAGATATATTGTGCATACACGATATACACAATGTGATGGGGAGGGATGTATGAGGTGCTGGCGTTAGATATTCGAAACGTAAATAAGAGCTATCCTGATTTTCAACTGAAGAATGTATCGTTCCAATTGGAGAAAGGGTACATTATGGGGTTTATCGGTGCGAATGGCGCAGGAAAAACCACGACGATTAAATCAATTTTGAATATGACCCGTATGGATAGCGGGGAAATTTACGTTTTCGGCAGAAATATGGCAGAGTACGAGCTTGAGCTGAAGCAGGAAATTGGTTACGCCATGGGCGGTGCAGACTTCTACACCCGGTGCAAGGTGAAGACCCTGACCGATGTGATCAAGAGGTTCTATGCAAATTGGAACGATGATACCTACCGCAATTACCTTCGGAAATTCAAGCTGGATGAAAACAAAAGGATTGCCGAGTTATCGACGGGAATGAAGGTGAAATACAGCATTGCCATTGCCTTGTCCCATGGGGCAAAGCTGCTCATCCTTGACGAACCGACAAGCGGGCTTGATCCGGTTGCAAGGGACGATCTGCTGGATATTTTCCAAGGACTCGTCGCTGACGGTGAGATCAGCATTTTGTTCTCGACGCATATTACTACAGATTTGGAGAAGTGCGCTGATTTTATAACCTTTATTGAAAATGGGCAAATCGTCCGCAGTGGTGAAAAGGAAGAGTTCAAAGAATCCTATCTGCTTCTAAATGGCGCTGCGGCTCAACTGGACCAAGTCAAGGACAGATTGATTTCCTATAAGAAACATTCATTTGGATTTACAGGGTTAATTCTGGCAAGGGACTTCGATACCTCATGGAACATGAAGGCTGCCACGCCGACCCTTGAGGAAATTATGGTTTATTTTGCGAAGAAGGAGGATGTGTATGTTTAACCTGGTGATGAAGGATGTAAGGCTGGCCGTGCCGTCCTTCTTTTTCCTGTTGCCTGTCTTAATTGGCGCTTTAATGCTCATTCCCGGTTGGATTTATTTTGTTGTCCTGCTGTATTTCTGCTGGATCACCGTTCCGAATTTGTTCAACCAATTTAAAGCGCAAAACGATTTGATGTTTACGTCGGTGCTGCCTGTTGCCAAGCGGGATATGGTCAAGGGAAGAGTAGCTGTCGTTGTCGGCTTGGAGCTGCTGCATATCGTGTTTGCCGCGATCTTCGGTTTCATTTCGATAAACTTGTATCCGAACGTAACCTATTATTTCTTCCCGCCCAACATGGGCTTTTGGGGGTTAAACCTGGTCATGCTGGCGATTTTTAACGTCATTTTTATCCCGATGTTCTATAAGACAGCTTATAAATTCGGCTGGGCCTTATTCGCCGCCGTGACGGCCGCCATGGTGTTTGCTGGAATCGCCCAATGGCTTGGCATTCAAAATCCGGTTGTGAATGAGATTTTCTATGGCATCGGTACACAACAAGTAACCCTGCAAGCCTTCATTCTGATTACTGGAATCGTGATTTTCGCGGCGCTCTCCGCTATTGCTTACCGGCTCGGGGTCAAGCGGTTCCTCCAAGTGGAAATCTAATGAATATTGCGATCTCAAATACATCTGACAAACCGATTTACCAGCAACTTTTTGAGCAGATCAGCGCCCAAATTCTCAAAGGAGAGTTGGAAAACGGCTATTGTCTTCCACCGATCCGGCAAGCGGCGCAGGAGCTTCGCATCAGCGTCATTACCGTAAAAAAAGCATGGGAAGAACTTGAGAGATGCGGATTGATCCATACCATCACGGGAAAGGGTTGTTTTGTGGCAGAACTGTCTTCCGATCGGAAATTGCAGATTCGCAATGACATGATCCTGAAGCAAATGCTTCTCGATACCTCTTACTACAAATCCTTTGGTCTGACCTTGGATGATGTGATGGAGATGCTGAAGAAGGTATATTAGAGGGCACCACAAAACAAGTGAGGGTTCAAAATGATTAAGATTGGCGCGTTCGCGAAGCAGAGCGGAATGACCGTCAAAACCCTGCGTCACTATGATGAGCTGGGCCTGCTAAAACCCGCTTATGTCGAGGAAAACTCCGGCTATCGGTACTATACCGCGGATCAGCTGCTGACCATTCGCCGTATCGAAGGATTCAAGGAGCAGGGGCTGACTCTGGAGATGATGCGGCCGCTCTTGACCGGCGCGGTTTCCCTAACGGAAGCGGAACGTACGCTGCTGGAAAAGCGGAACGAGCTGGAGTCCCAGATCCAGAAGGCACAGCGGCAGCTTGAAGAGATCGATGAACGGCTCGTCCGGATGGAAAGGTATGGAGATACAGAGGAAGCGAGGTTTTCCTTGCGAAGTGTGGAGCCGGTTCTTGTCGCTGCCGTACGCCGGGTTTTGCCAAAAGGCCAGCTCTGCCTGCTGCTCGATGAGCTGAAGCAGTATGTCCGCTCACAAGGTGAGGATTCGGATCGCGAGGTGACCATCGTACGGCACAGTCAGGCAAATGGTGAAGATGAGCTCGCAGATATCGAGGTTGCTATTCCGGTCTCAAAAATGATCCCTGCCAGCCCCAGTGTGAAGATTTATCACCTGCCTGGTGTGAAGGACGCGATCGTTTATACCCATCGATGCGACCCTTATCAGAACAGCTGCAAGGCAAACGAGATGCTGCGGTTATGGGCCGCTCAGGAGGGTTATCTGCCGCTGGAGTCCATCCCGGTCCGGGAGGTGCATCTCACGCCGGATAAGGATATCTACGGACAGCTTCGAATGGCGGAGATGATTTTGCCCATCGATCGGATGTAAAAAAAGTTCAGAATCCACTTGACCCTCCTCTTTAGGGGAGGGTTTATCATGGTATCAACCAATGGATAAGGAGTGGATCTGCATGATAAGCAACCGATTGGCAGGCAAAGTTGCCGTTGTAACAGGAGCCAGCCGTGGAATTGGGAAAGGGATTGCGCTGCGCCTTGCAGCCGAGGGAGCACTTGTTGCAGTACATTACGGCATGCGGCGGGATGCAGCGGAGGAGACCGTCTCCATGATTGAAGCTGCAGTTGGAAAAGCCTTCGCGATTGGCGCAAATTTGGACACCTTGGACGGGGTTGGCCTGTTTCTTGAAGGGCTGGATGAGGAGCTTATCCTCAGGTTAGGTAGCAACCAATTTGATATTCTGGTTAACAATGCCGGAATCGGCACATCCTCGCCATTGGAAGAGACAACCGAAGAGGAGTTTGATAAGCTGATCGCGGTCAACGTGAAGGCGCCGTTTTTTTTGGTTCAGCAATCGCTGGGACGTGTGCGCAACGGCGGCCGCATTATCCATATTTCCTCCGGTGTGACCCGGATTGCCTTCCCGCATATTATGGCTTACAATCTGACCAAAGGCGCCCTCAATACCTTCACCCTGCACCTCGCTCAGCTTCTGGGTCCGCGGGGGATCACGGTTAATGCAGTTATGCCCGGCATAGTAGATACGGATATTAACGCCTCTTGGCTGCACACGCCGGAAGGCCGCAAAAATGCCGAGGAAATGTCCGCGCTTGGACGTGTGGGCGAACCTTCGGATATCGCTGACATTGTCGCATTTGTGGCATCGCCGGACGGACGATGGGTAACGGGACAGATGCTGGATGCGACGGGCGGGTCACATTTGTAAGGGAGAGGTGCGACGCAATACTTTTTCGGATGAAGGGCCATCCCGCTAAGGATGGCCCTAAAGCTTGTGTTCTGGCTAGCACGGACATAGTATGTATAATATAGAAACCATCCAGGTTACTTAATTTGCCGTCTTATTGACGAAATCAATCTCATTTCTGATCCCTTTGTGGGCGTCATTCCACAGGCCTTTAGTCAAGCCAATACGGAGCAGGCATGTGTTGCGATCTTCGTTGTTATTGGCTTCGTTATACCACGCTGCGAATATTCTGCGCAGCTTGGTCATCATCTCTGCGTTTTTTTCATCACACACCCAGCCCAGGTTTTCACCGATACCATCAGCCGTAAAGTTCTCGACGATGATACAAACGGCGACCTCGGGGTTTTGGGCAATCTGCTGCATCTTGTTTGAGGTTGCGTAGGTGACGGTGAATGCGCCGTCCTCATAATAAGCGTCCACAATACGGGCGGCGGGACGACTTTTGACATCGCTACCCGATTCCAGGGCGATGGTAGCCAGAGAGATCAGGGCGTCCTTGTTTCCCACCGTATCCTCCAGCCGCTTCATGGCTTCATCGTACATTGTAAAATCTTATTGTATGTGAAGAAAAATACGATACTACCGGGAAATGACAATTTACACGCCAAACCAATATAAAGGAGAATAATCCCATGGAAGTAACCGCGCAGCAAGTGTCGGAATGGATGGTCCAGGAAATACGGTTTAGGGGATCCCTATACCAGGCGGATGCGATTGAATATGTGAAGACCAATTTTGGTGAGCAATTCGTATTCGTGAATGAGAATGGAAATGCGTCGTTGTCCAAAGAAGTGAAAAAGGCTTTCCGCAAGCTTCATGGCGGCCGAATTGCCTGGGACCGGGACGGCTTCTTTTGGGCATGGACCTAGGTTCTTCTAAGGCGCAGGAATGACTTTTTCGTGCAGCAAATGCAAGGCCCTTATTCTCTGTCTGCAATACAATTGATCTCGAAGGGAGGGAATCCGATGGACTGGTTGGAGAGAATGAACAGCGTTATGGAGTATATCGAAGCAAATCTGGACGAAGATATCTCCTATGAAAAAATAGCGCAACTGGCCTGCTGCTCTACGTATCATTTTCAACGTATGTTTCCGTTTATTACGGGAATCACCTTGTCGGAGTATATCCGGCGCAGACGGTTGACGTTGGCGGCATTTGAGCTGCAGACAACCAAGGCGAAGGTGATAGATGTCGCGGTGAAATACGGATATGATTCGCCGGAGGCGTTTGCACGGGCGTTTAAGAATCTCCATGGGGTGATGCCGGTATCTGCGCGCGATACGGGCGTTTCTCTGAAGGCCTATCCCCGGATGTCCTTCCATATCTCAATTAAAGGGGATGTCGAGATGGAGTACCGGATTGAACCAAGAGGGTCTTTTGAGCTGTTTGGTGTATATGGTGTAATGAGCCAGAGCATGGAAGCAGCATTTCGTGAAGTACCGCAGTTTCGCAAACAATGTGATGATGACGGCAGTGTTGATGTTTTGAACGGGACTTTGGGTCGTTTTAGTGATACCAACCTGCATGCTGCCTTATTTGATCATACCAAGGAATCTTTCAAGTATATGGTCGGCTACCATTTGCCCAAAGGGCTTGAAATTCCGGAGAGGTTTACCACTCTTTCGATTCCGGCATCAACCTGGGCCATCTTCCCGGAGCCGCAATGTGATTTGCAAAAGCTATGGAGACGCATCTATGCCGAGTGGTTTCCGACATCGGACTACGAGCAGGTGGAGGGGCCCTGTTTGGAAATGTATTACGGCATGGTCGTGAATACCACTGGGGAGATATGGATTCCCGTCAGGAAAAAGTAAGGATTATATGGATAGGTAAAAATACGGGCCATCCTATGGGATGGCTCTTAGTTGTGGACGGAAAGATCAGAGCTAGACATTTCTTACCACCGTGATATAATACGGTTAAATAAATTTTACCGTCTGGAGATCCGTAAAATGGAACAAGTTATGCTCATTACAAATAGAGATCAGCTAAAGATAATCAGTGATCCTCTCCGAGTGAAAATCCTGATGTTATTAATTGAAAAAGAGCATACGGGTCAACACATATCTGAGGTGTTGGATATTTCCCGTGCGAACATTCACTATCATCTAAAGGCGCTGGAGAAGGTCGGTTTCATTGAGTTAAAGAGGACAGAAGAGAAAAACGGGATCATTCAGAAATTCTACAGAGCGGTTGCCAAATCTTATCTGCCAGGGGAAAACCTGTTTCCTTATGCGGAAGAAATTAGTTCGGCCAATAGAGTAGCCCTATTAAA
Organism: Paenibacillus mesotrionivorans; assembly: GCF_046098205.1. Lineage (NCBI taxonomy): Bacteria > Bacillati > Bacillota > Bacilli > Caryophanales > Paenibacillaceae > Paenibacillus > Paenibacillus mesotrionivorans. Next base: position 91,182 of record NZ_JBJURJ010000018.1, read on the forward strand.
CACGATGGACCGAGTAAAGGAACGACTGATCAACGCCCCGGATCATGCCTTTTACGATTTTAATTCTTTGGTTCCTATCATGATTCAAAGCGAGATGAAGCTCACAAAAGAGAAGTTCGATTTCATATCCCAGAAAATAAATGACTTATACACGGAATTAGATGAAGTAGAAAAAACAAGTCAAGACGATCTAAACGCCAAATGGTATTATTTTGGAAACTTCGGCTTTGAAATTAAAGACCCATTTTTCAGACTAAAAGACTAATTTTTTTTGCCACAACGGTTAAATATTTTTACTCGGTAAAATAAATTCAAGTATGTAGGAGGAACAAGAATGAAGCTCTTAAAAAATGTTAATTTCACTACATTATTCTTGGGAAGAATGGTAACCAATATTGGGGATAGCTTATACACGATTGCAGCCATGTGGTTAGTGTATGAACTGGGCGGATCTACTTTTTATACAGGGTTAGCTGGATTTTTGACGATGATGCCCCGGTTATTTCAGTTCCTAACAGGCCCGGTTGTCGATAAATATCCGCTAAAAAAAATTCTGGTCATCACACAGGGAATACAATTCATTTTCATTTTATCCATTCTAGTGGTATACGCTGCAGGTTTTCTGAATGTGTTTATCCTTCTTGTCATCATGCCGGTCATAACCTCTGTCAATCAATTTGTTTACCCTGCGCAAACGGCTTCCTTGCCCAGAATTGTCGAGAAAGATCAATTAGTCCAAGCCAATTCATTATTCTCCTTTGCCTATCAAGGAATAGATATTATATCTACCAGCCTCGGCGGGATCCTGATCGCCTTGATGGGGGTTATGACCCTTTATATTGTAGATACCGTAACCTTTTTAATCGCGCTTCTATTATTTTCGTCATTAAAAATTCCACATCAGGTTGATTTCGAACAGAATGAAGGTAAAAATAGAGAGGTCAGAAGTATAAAATTTCAGTTGAAGCAATATATGGCTAGTTTAAAAGAAGGGTATTCCTTTGTGAAAGGCTCCATTATTTCTAAATTCTTTTATGGCTCTATTGCTGCTAATTTCTCGTTTGGAATTGCATTGGCTGTACTACCTGCTTATTCAAATGACCGGGGAGGCCCCGAACTTTATGGTTATTTCCTGGCAGCATTTTCTGCCGGTTTTTTAATGGGTGCCTTCGTGTCCAACTTATTAAAGATATTGCCGTTTGGCAAAACGGTTGTGTTCTCTTTCTTTTTAAGTGCTCTTTTATGGATCAGTTCTGTTTTTGTACCATCAAGCATTTTATCAATTATTATTTTTACGTTGGCGTTAGTTCCATTGGGCGCTGCGGAAGTGACAATGGCTGCTGTTGGACAACAGATTATCCCGCAGCGGTTTTTAGCAAGGACATTTTCGCTCATCTCCAGCATCTCTGCTTCCGCAATGCCATTAGGATCCTTGTTAGGCGGATATCTCGGAACAATGATGAATTCTTCTATTACATTTGTTGTAGGAAGCTTAGGTATGCTAACCGTTTCTTTAGTCTGGTTTGTTATTCCCCAGCTGCGCCGCATCCCTAAGGTTGACGATATAAAACCAGAGGATTATATACCTGTTATTCAGGAGCTGGCCCAAAGATAAAGGAGAAGATAATGAATACAAAGCAACGTAAAGTTATGTTAGCCCTCACCCTATCCTATACCGTGTTGATTCTTTATTTTATCTTTTTCGCGTTCGGGAGAGCGGATACCTTAGCTCTGGATATAGGGTATACCTTTTTATGGGTGCCGGATGGTTTTTTTAGGGTGCCGGGTTTATCGGATCTGCTCCATCCTACGCTGATGGATGCTGTGAGCTTGGGAAACATCGCGGCCTTCATCCCTTTTGGGATCTTGATTCCGTTGTTATACCGGACCGGCTTTATCCGATTTATGATCCTATTCATCCTGTCTATCCTGGTGGTGGAAACCATTCAGGCCCTCACCTTGCTGGGCAGCTTCGATATCAATGATGTGATTCAAAATTCATCGGGCGCAGCCATCGGATTCGGGGCGTACCGCATTGGATTTCGTACCAATAAGCTCTGGACCAACATAGCGGCAGCGGGCATCTCCGCTCTTGTCCTGTTCATGGGGATTTGGGGGAGCTTCGGGATTGCCGATAAGGTGTTTACGAAGGAATTAGCCCCTTTTGTGGCAATCAACGATCTGCAGAGCAGCAGTGAAGGCTCGCCACCGCAGGGAATCCGGCAGGACAGCTTCCAAATTAGCGGACAAACGGTAGAGCCCCAGCTTAATGTGTATAGCGCCGAGGATAAAACTACGGTAACGTACACGTACTCACTAGGCAAAAGGGAGATGTATTTCATCCTGAACTATGGGATTCCCGATCAAGTGGAACCCCGCGGGAGCCTGCGTGTATCCGCCGATGGGCAGGAGTACCTGTCTGTATCAGCAGAGGATCAAAGCGAGGAGCTTGGCACGTCCTCCATCTATCTTCAAGAGGCCAAGGAGCTCACCATCACCCTTGATGGGAATATGAAAATGTGGGATGTGGGAATCAGGGAAATGAAGTATGCTTGGAATTGATAAAATGGTGGTAGATCGGAGATCAAAATGCCTATCGGAAACATAATGGATTTGATGGTGCCCATAGAAGGTGGGACCGTTGAATTAAGGGATTATATAAATACGAATAAATGGCTTAGTTCGGATTACACGTTATCAGACCCTGGAAGAGGAACGGATAAGAAGATCGTCACATGGTCGGAAACGATTGACCCTTTCTATGTCATGAAGTATCCAGTCACCCGGCAGCTGTATCATTTTGTCATGCATGAAGAAGAAAGGGCACTTCCTATGAAGAACTTGCCCGTTACGGAGGTATCATGGATAGATTCGGTTGTCTTTTGCAACAAATTGTCCAGAATGCTTGGCAGAACGGAGTGCTACACCATCACCAATGAAAGTGAGAATACCGTATTTAATAAAAAAGCGGATGGCTTTCGATTATTAACGGACGCTGAATGGCAGTATGCGTGCAAAGCGGGGACCAAGGGATACCGGTATGAAAGCATCGATCAAATCGCATGGTATCAAAACAATTCCAATGGGTCAGCCCAACAAGTCGGGCAGCTGCTTCCTAATCCATGGGGGCTTTACGATATGCTGGGGAATGTGTGGGAATGGTGCTGGGATCTGTATGATACGAACCGGTATGGCAACTATAGGGTCTTCCGGGGCGGAAGCTGGGCTGAGGTTGAAAACAACTGTGGTTCTACGATGAGAAGAAAAAGCATGCCTGACTTCAAGATAGATGACCTTGGCTTTAGAATCGCGTGCGCCAAGGATATATCGCATAGCTAAACGGGCAGGGTGGTGCACATATGTCTATTCCTATCATAACCACGAAACTGTATATCCCTGCGCCTCGAACGGATTCGGTTCCCCGTCCGGGATTGACCGTAAGGCTCAATAAGGGCTTATACCGCAAGGCGACCCTAATCTCCGCGCCTGCAGGCTATGGCAAAACGACGTTAGTCTGTGAATGGCTCGCCGGCTGCGGGCGGCCTGCCGCCTGGCTGTCGCTGGAGGAAGGGGACCAGGAGCTTGCCCGTTTTTTGACTTATATGATCTGCTCCTTGCAGACGCTGAAGGCGGATATAGGAGAAGGCGTTCTCACCGTACTTCAGAATCCCCCTTATCCACCAATCGAGTCCATTTTCACCGCACTTCTTAATGAGCTCGCAGCCCTTCCAACTCCCTTTCTGCTTATTTTTGACGATTACCATGCGGCAAAATCGAAGCCGGTAGAGGATGCCGTCCGTTTTTTGCTTGACCATCTTCCCGTTCAGATGCATCTTGTGATGACGACCCGTGAGGACCCCGGTATTCCATTGGCCCGAATGCGGGCACAGGATCAATTGACCGAGCTGCGGGCCGCGGATTTAAAATTTACGCTATCCGAATCCGAGGATTTTTTGAACCGTATCAGGGGCCTTAATCTCTCCAAGGATCAAATCATTTCGTTGGAATCGCGCACCGAAGGCTGGGCCGCGGGTATGCATCTGGCGGCGATCTCAATCCAGGGAGCACAGGATGCCGATGGACGCATTCCTTCTTTGGCAGGCCACCATCCTTTTGTGCTGGACTATCTGGTAGAAGAGGTTCTGCAGCGACAACCTGATGCTGTGCAGACCTTCCTGCTGCGAACCTCCATCCTCGACCGTTTGTGCGGGTCTCTGTGTGATGCGGTTGTACTGGATCCCGCCATTTGCGGTAAGACAACATTACTGGATCTGGAACGTAACAATTTATTTATCGTTCCTTTAGATAATGAACGCAGGTGGTTTCGCTATCATCATTTGTTTGTGGAGCTACTCCGCAAACGGCTGCGGGAAAGCTTCAACGATAGCCATATAGAGGAATTGCATAGACGGGCAAGTGAGTGGTATGAACACAATGGCTTCGAAATCGAAGCGTTCAGCCATGCCGTGGAATGCCAAGACATAGATCGCTCCGCACGCCTGCTGGAAGGTAACGGAATGCCGCTGCATCTCCGCGGGGCTGCAGGTATTTCGCTGAGCTGGCTGGAATCATTGCCCGCTAAGGAATTGGATGCCAGACCCGCGTTATGGGTCATGTATGGTTCCGTTCTGCTGCTTGCGGGCAGGCTGACTGGCGTCGAGCAGAAGCTCCGCGCGGCAGAGATCGCTCTGGCAGGTGCAGAGCAGGACATCAACGTCAGGAACCTTATCGGACTGATTGCGGCGACCCGGGCAACTTTGGCATCATTGGTGCTAACCGGCCATTCTGAAGGTGCGGAACGAACCTTACAAACATTCGAAGTGGATATGCTAAGTACAGTTCAGAGCGATAAGACCGATGAGCTTGTCGGCCGGATTGCACCTGTAAACCATGGATGGAGAGGCGGCAATCATGACGTTGAAACGGTGATTGTCCAATCCCGCCGGGCGCAGGCGTACCTGCGGCCGGATAATATCCCTGTCCGGACGGCAGCCGCTTGGATGCTAGGCGTTGCGCTTCAGCGGCTCGGAGCTTACGCCGATGCCCGGGAGGCTTATCACGAGGTTATAACGAATAGCCTGAGCATGAGGCATGAACTGATGGCGGTAATGGCTTTGATTGGGCTGGGCCAAATAGAGGAGGCTGAGGAGCGGATCAGTTCCGCGGCGGAATGTTACCAAGAGGCACTGCGTCTGGGCGATGATCTGCCGCATCCAGCTCTCCATGAAGCGAAGCTCGGTCTGGAGCGGGTTCATCATAACGGGATAAAGAGCAGCAGCCTGATCGAACCGCTAAGCCAGCGTGAAATGGAGGTTCTGGAGCTCATCGCCAAGGGGTTATCCAACAAAGAAATTGGCGAGAAGCTGTTTTTGGCTTTGGATACGGTTAAAGGGTACAATCGCAGGATTTATGAAAAGCTCCAGGTCCATAGACGAACGGAAGCTATCGCCCGTGCCGCAGCATTGAATTTGTTGCCGAACACTCCCAAATCACACTAAAGTGTCTACAAGCCGCCTCCCTCTTCGAGCTATACTGCTTATAAAAATAGCCAAGAGAAGAGGAGATAAATATGAAGAAAAGTGCACGAGTGGCTGGCGCATTGTTTTTGGTGTCGACAGGTGCCTATATGCTGGGAAGCGGGCTTCTGAATCCGGTTTTACATCGCCCGGATTTTCTTTCCAATCTGTATACGGATCGAACAAACGTGATGCTGGGATGGTTTTTGGAATGGATCAATGCCATGGCGGTCTTGGGGATTGCCATGCTGTTGTACCCCATTTTGAAGAGGCATAACGAAGCGTTTGCGCTAGGGTACTTCGGATCCCGGGTGATAGAATCTGTACTCTTGATCCTGAGTGCAATCGGCCCGTTCGTACTAATCGCACTAAGTCATGATTATATCTCCATGAGTACCGACCAGGGTCCTGCTATGGAGTGGTTAGGACAAATAGTGCTGGACTTGCGGGCTGTGCTCTTTCAGACCGCCATGCTTGTGCTCAGCTTGGGAAGCTTGCTGCTTTGTCATGTACTGTACCGGGCCAGGTTGATCCCCAGATTGTTATCTGTCATCGGCTTTATCGGGTATACGGCATTGTTGGCAAACAGCTGTCTGGCCATCCTCGGTTACGAAACCGGATCTGTATTGTACATTCCGGGAGCGGTCTTCGAAATTGCATTTCCCGTTTGGCTGCTGGTTAAGGGATTCGATGTTCGTATATTGAAAAGTTCCACGGAATAGACATGGATGACCATAATGGATAGAATATAATCTGGACATGAAAACAATCGGTATTCGATGTTACTGAATATAAAAGGGGTTACCTGATGAGTGAGCAAGGCTTTACGGAGTATAAATTAAGTGAGGACATTACCCGTTCCTTAGACAATATGGGATTCCGCGAACCCACGGAGGTTCAACGCAAGGTCATTCCTTTGGCGCTCGGGAGAAAGGATATGACCGTTAAGTCCCACACGGGAAGCGGGAAAACCGCGGCTTATGGCATTCCGATCTGTGAGCTGCTGGAATGGGATGAGAACCGGCCGCAGGCCTTGATTCTGACACCAACCCGCGAGCTAGCCGACCAGGTGAAGCAGGATATCATGAACATCGGCAGACATAAACGGATCAAGGCCGCTGCTGTGTATGGGAAGCAGCCCTTTGCCCGGCAGAAGGTGCAGCTGCAGCAGAGAAACCATGTCATCGTAGGCACGCCGGGGCGGTTAATCGATCATATTGAAAAGCAGACCATCGACTTGGAGCAAATCCGGTTTCTGGTCATTGATGAAGCCGATGAAATGCTGAACATGGGCTTTATCGAGCATGTAGAGCGGATTATCCGCACGCTTCCCCTGGACCGTATGACTATGCTGTTCTCGGCGACGCTGCCCAAGGACGTGAAGAATCTATGCCATAAATATATGAACCAGCCCTTGGACATAGAGGTGCAAACCGAGGCCAAGACGGTAAGCCAAATCGAGCATTCGATTTATTCCGTCAGGGACGACAACAAGCTGAAATTGCTTCGGGATGTCACCGTCGTCGAGAACCCGGACAGCTGCATTATCTTTTGCCGGACACAGGTTAGGGTTGAGGTCGTATTCGAGGAATTAGCCAAGGCGGGCTACCCCTGCGGCAGAATTCATGGCGGAATGGAGCAGGAAGACCGTTCGGAGATGATGAACGCCTTCAAACAAGGGGAGTTCCGCTATCTGATCGCCACCGATGTCGCCGCGAGAGGGATCGATATTGAAAACATCAGCCATGTGATCAACTATGATTTTCCGCAGGAGCACGAAAGCTATGTTCACCGGACCGGCCGGACGGGAAGAGCCGGGCATTCGGGGAAGGCAATCTCCTTCGCCACACCTACCGATGACAAGTTCGTTATCAATGTGGAGCGGTTTATCGGCTTCGAGCTTCAGCAGAGAAACAAACCCACCAAAGATGACATTGCACGTACCAGCCCGGCTTTTGAAGCGAAGATCAGGAATCAGCGGGCCGCCATGAAGGACCGGAGCTCCCGTATGGATCAGGGCGTGCTGAAGCTGTATTTTAACGGCGGGAAGAAAAAGAAGATCAGAGCGGTGGATTTCGTCGGCACGATTGCCAAGATCGAAGGGGTAACGGCAGACGATATCGGGATTATCACCATCGAGGATAATGCCACCTATGTGGATATCCTCAATGGTAAAGGCCAGCTCGTTCTTCATAGGATGAAGGATACCACGGTCAAGGGAAAGCTGCTGAAGGTACATGTGGCAAATCGGAAATAAGGCGTTCGTTTTTCGATTAGGCGATCTGGTCGACAGAACGGTGCTTCTATGATAGGGTAGAGGTATCCCATAGGTATCCATAGGCATTCTGCTCTTCCGAGCAGGGTGCTTTACTTTATGATGGGAGCTTTATCTATTAAATGGAAAATAATCTGATGGTATGTGGAGGTGGTGATGCTATGTTCCTCTCTTTAGCCCCAACAGGGGGAAATGGAGTGATGGTAAACGGTATGACAATATCAATTCATGAAGAGGAGAGAACACAGCATGGCCATTAGTTTCCAAGCAGAAGCCCGCATCCCGTTAAATACATCCCAACTTCGCAATTTGCGCCAATCCGGGCGTTTGCCGGGTATTGTTTTCGGCAGGAATACCGAGAACCAGATGGTTCATATTTCCGCAATTCAATTCAAAAAATGGTTGCGGCAAAGTGCTGCGGGGTTTATTAAGCTGCAATTTGAAGAAAAGGAAGCCTTAACTGTACTGCTGGAGGACCTGCAGCGTCATCCGGTTACAGGCGAGGTGATCCATGTGGATTTCCAGCAGGTGCAAACCCATGAGATCCTGCGCACCAAAATTCCCGTTAAGTTCAAGGGGACCCCGGTCGGAACGAAAGAAGGCGGGGTTGTGCAAATTCAATTGGCCTCTATTGAGGTGGAGGCGTTACCGGATCATTTGCCAACGTGGGTTGAATTTGATGTGAGCGGCATGGGGGTTGGAGAAACCTTACATGTCAGGGATGCCGTATTCGCCCCTGAGGTAGCGGTGATTTCCGAGGCCAATGAGTCCTTGCTTTCCGTTGTGAAGCCTTAACGATGAATAAGACCAAAAAAGCGGTACGGGCGATGGCCTGTACCGCCTTTTTGGCTTTCGCCTGTGGATTCAAAAAAATTTAGATAACTGGACATACAGCTGTCAGGTTATGTTGATTACAATAGGCTTATAAAATGACAAAGGGGTTGATCTTATGGAGTCTATACTGCTTCCACAAGTGATACAAGATTTTATTGCCGCTGCCAACAGGCCTGATCCGGATGCTTATGTGGATTGTTTTTCTGAAGATGCAATTGTTTTGGACGAAGGCAAGGAGTGGGCAGGCAAAGCTGCTATAAAAAAATGGAGTACGGAATATCACTTTGGTGCTAACGTAACCCTTGAACCCAAACAGCATAAACCAAATGGGGAAGAAGCAGTGGTAGTGTTTAAGATTGATGGGGATTTTGACAAAACCGGTCTCCCAGACCCGCTGCTTTTGGATTTTTCTTTTCATATACACGATTTTAAGATTAAGCGGCTTGCGATACAGCTGTCTGAAGGAGCCTTACAATGATAGTCAATCATGTGCTATTGAAGCTTAAGGACCAGAGCCCGTCACATATTGAGCAAATTCAAGCCGTTCTGCTAAGCCTAAGGGGAAAAATAGACGTTCTTCTCGATATTCGAGTCGAAGCCAGCATCCGCCCGGGCCCTTCAGCATATGATCTGATCCTGATTACCAGGTTTGCCTCCTTGGAAGATATGGATGAATATCTTCTACACCCGGCTCATCAGGAGGTTGGCCAGTTGATTGGTTCGATTCTGGAAACGCAGGCATCTGTTTGCTGTGCAGAAACGTTAGGCTCATTCAAATTTTGATCCAGGTCAAAGGAATCTCATCGAATTCCCCCTATACTGAAATCAGCAGGAAGAACACCATATCCTAAGGGGGATTCACAAATGATTACAACGACCATTACCACGTTCCAATTAGAGCAGCTTACCTGTCCCAGCTGTGTCAAGAAAATTGAAGCGGCGCTAACCAAGCAAGAAGGGGTATCCGAGGTAAAGGTCCTTTTCACCTCCAGCAAGGTCAAGGTGAGTCACCATGATCCTGTCACCGCTGCCGGTCTCGGTAAAGTCATCACGGATCTGGGTTTTCAAATTCTACGTACACAGTAAGGGGGTAAGCATCATGTCCAGAAGGCAAAAGGAAAGGATTATCCTGACGGCCGGGCTGCTTATCGCCATATCTTTTTTACTAAAGATAGGGGCCGGGCTCGGTTTAGTCTCGGATCTTCTCATGATTGCAGCCGCACTCACCGCAGGCTATCCGATTATGAAGAATGCCATCCAAGCCATACGTTACCGCATAGTGGGGATTGAAGCGCTTGTGACCATCGCCGTCACCGGGGCTATCCTCATCCAGGAATACTGGGAGGCCGCAGCCGTGACCTTCCTGTTTATGCTCGGCTCCTATCTGGAAGCGAGGGCGATTGAACGAACCCGGTCTTCATTGAAGTCGTTAATGGCGTTGGTTCCTGCCACCTCTTCGATTATACGTGATGGAATAGAGGTTAAGGTGCCATCGGATGAGGTGCGGGAAGGGGAGCTGGTTCTGGTCCGTCCCGGCGAAAGCATCCCGGTGGATGGTACGGTTCTCAAGGGAAAGGCGATCATCAATCAAGCGGCTATTACAGGGGAATCTGTTCCGGTCAGCCGGGATAAGGATGCGAAGGTCTTCAGCGGAACGGTCATAGAGCATGGCTATCTGGAGATTATGGCGGAGAAGGTTGGCGGCGATACGACCTTTGCCCGGATTCTCCATATGGTGGAGGAAGCTCAGGAAGCGAAAGCGCCCACGCAGAAATTCATTGAGAAATTCGCCCGGTTCTACACACCTGCTATTTTCGGATTAGCGATTATCGTGTACCTCGTGACCAGAGATGTTGAATTAACCCTGACCCTGTTGGTGATTGCTTGCCCGGGCGCCATGGTGATTTCGGCTCCCGTCTCCATCGTAGCGGGAATCGGCAACGGTGCGAGGAACGGTATTTTATTTAAAGGCGGCGACACGTTGGAAAAGGCAGGTAAGGTTCAAGTGGCCGCCTTTGACAAAACCGGTACACTTACCATCGGTAAACCACAGGTTACACGAATACATGTGTTGGACGGGAATGAGGAAAAGCTCCTGCAGCTGGCAGCCCGGGCAGAATATCTATCCGAGCATCACTTGGCGAGAGCTATTGTGGCGGAGGCTTCATCGAGGGCTGCGGCTGCGATTGTTCCCGCGGAGCAGTTCCAGGCATTACCCGGCAAGGGGGTAGAGGCCACAGTTGAAGGCAGGAAGCTGGTTATTGGCAACCGGAGGTTAATGGCGGACTACAGCATTTTATATGACCAAGAGGTAACTCGCTATGTATCGATAGAAGAGGATCGGGCACAGACGGTTGTTTTTGTCGCGGATGAGCAACGGGTGTTGGGGTTAATCTCTATTGCAGACGTCTTACGGGACGAAGCCTATGAGCTTGTTCATGCGCTTAAAAAATCCGGTGTGCAACAGGTTGTGATGTTAACCGGCGATAATGAACGGACTGCTGCCGCGGTAGCCCGTGAGCTGGGAATCGACCAGTATTATGCGGAGCTGCTGCCGGAGGATAAGGTCCGGATCCTCCGCGATCTGCAGAACCAGTATACCGTAGCCATGATCGGTGATGGTGTGAACGATGCTCCCGCTTTGGCCGTTGCCGATGTAGGGATTGCAATGGGCGGCTCGGGCACCGATGCCGCTATCGAAACCGCAGATGTGGTGCTCATGTCGGACCGTCTGTCCAACCTTCCGTACGCCTTGGGATTAAGCCATGCTACAATGAAGAATATGAGGCAAAATATTACCTTCGCGGTTGTCGTCGTGTTGATCCTGTTAATCGGAGTATTAACCGGTAGTGTATTCATGGCCTCCGGCATGCTCGTGCATGAATTAAGTGTATTGGCCGTGATTATGAATGCGGTTTGGTTAACACGCTACCGTGGAAGAAAGACGAAACCAACTATATTCACCAGGAATAGAGGGATTCCCAATGGCATGCAATCATCATCCGGCCAATAAGGCGAAGGCAGCAGACCCGTCTCCAGCCTTGTGCATCAACAATGTGCCGATTCTGGACATTTTATCCGTGGAAGAGAAGCGGGAGGTTATGGGTGCCTCCATCAGCAAGCAATATACAAAAGGGGAGGTACTATTCTCTCCGGGGCACCCTTCGGCGAATCTATGGATTGTCCATCGGGGGAGTGTGAAGATATCCCGCTTCTCCCCTTCCGGCAAGGAGCAGATTGTTCGCATTCTTACCCCCGGGGATTTCACAGGGGAGCTGTCCTTATTCAGCCATACGGTATTAACGGACACTGCCGAGGCCTTAGAGGCTACTGAGATTTGTCTCATTCAGGGTAAGGTAATCAATGATCTGATGCTGCGGACACCCCAGATTGCCATCAAGTTCCTGGAGAAGTATACCGAGCGTATTGAAACCGCAGAGGCTAAGCTGGAGCAGCTTACGCTGTATGATGTGGAGCAGCGGCTCGCCAGGATGTTATTGGACATGCTGCACCATCAGCAAAAGGGTCAAACCAAGGATAACGCAATCCTGCTGCCTGTCAGCAAAAAGGACCTGGCAGTGATGATCGGGACCACACAGGAAAGCCTCAGCCGCAAGCTGGCCCTGTTTCAGGAGCAGGGTTGGATTAAGCTCGTTGGCCAACGGCAAATCATCATTGTGGATGAGACCGCTCTTGCCCAGCTTGAATGAATTCTTACATCCATAACCCCGCTAAACGGTGAATCCCCCGCTCAATCGACGCTTCGTCTACCTTGGCAAACCCCAGCACCCATCCTTTCCGGCTGCTTTCCAGACAATAGGGCCGCAGCGGATAAACCCGTATGCCCTGCTGCAGGGCCAGTGCGGTGGCTGCCTCCTCGTCGCAGGAGGCCTCCGCTTCAAGCAGCACATGCAGACCCGTTTCCGCTCCGCTCAGGCGGAACCGATCCCCTAACCCGCTGGCCGCAATGGCCTGGGTTATGGCTTCGTGCCGCCGCCGGTATACGTTCCGCACCCTTCTCATATGCCGCATAAAATGCCCCTGCTTGATAAAGTGGGTCAGCGTAAGCTGATCCATCACGGGAAGCTGGCGGTAGGTCAACTCCTGGACCCGGGCCAGCTGGGCGATGGCCTCCACCGACCCCACAATCGCCGATATCCGGATGCCCGGAGCAATCATTTTGGAGAAGCTCATGAGATACAAGGTATTCGCTGCTGCCTGGCTAAAAAGGGTTGGAAGCGGGTCCCCCCGGTACCGGAATTCGCTGTCATAATCGTCCTCAATGATCCACATTTGGTCTTGTACAGCCTTATGCAGCAATTGCTGCCTGCGCGGCTCCGACATCACGGACCCTACTGCACATTGGTGCGAAGGGGTTACAAACACCAGCTTGGACCCGGGATGGATACGCTCCACCACAAGCCCCTGGGCATCCACGGGAACGGGCACCACCTGCATCTGCCGGTATTTCATGGCCATCCAGGCTGCGGGAAAGCCGGGATCCTCCAACGAGACCGTATCCCCTTCGGATAACAGCGCTTGGGCGATCAAGTCAAGGCTATGCTGGGCGCCTGAGGTCAGAAGAATCTGATCGGTCCCGATCCGGATGCCCCGCTCCAGCAATAAATAACGCTGGATTTGCCCGCGAAGCGCCGGAAGGCCATACGGATCACCGTATTTCCAATCCGACAGGGACATGGCAGAGGAAGCATGGAGGAGCGACTGCCTCCAGTTTTTTTGGAATTGTTCATCCAGATAAGGCTCATGCGGGGTAAAATCAATCTCCGTCTCCCGGTGCTGCTTGCCTCCGAACCAATCATGCAGTTGATCCACGGCTGAATGCAGCAGAGGCAAGGAGGGCGGGACGGGCCCCAGGGCAGTTGGGATTTTGGCCGGCTCCGCGATGGGATTCCAGCGGCTCACCCGTGTTCCGCCCCGACCGGAGGTCACGGTATAGCCTCTGCTGAGCAATTCCTCATAGACGATCTGGATGGTGGAGCGGGAAACCCCCACCTGCTGCGCAAGCTCGCGGGAGGGAATCAGCAATTCCCCCGGAGCCCATATCCCGCTGGTGATATGTTGAATCGCCTGATTCAGCAATTGCTGCCAAATTGGGGTTTTATCCTGGCGGTTTACTTTCATCATAAGGCATCTCTCCTGACTCGTGGTTTCATCAAATCTGCATATTATGGATTGCTCTAAACTGCAACGTTTGGATATGTCCGTACAATCCATTCATTGCTATACTACCGTAATAACGCAGATATGATAAGGAGGAATTTACGTATGAAGCCAGTCCGTTACAAGGTTAGAGAGTGTAAGGATGAAGAGAAGATTGAAGCCTTTCTGAGGCAGGCGAGAATCGGGTATCTGGGGTTGGCAGATGGCAACCATCCTTATGTTGTACCGCTTAACTATGTATGGATGGACGGGAGGCTGTATTTTCACGGGGCCGGAGATGGAAGGCGCAATCAGGTGATGCAGGATAATCCGGAGGTGTGTTTCACTGTATGCGAGGAGTATGGAACCATCACCAATCCGGTGCCTGCCAAAACGGATACAGCCTATATGAGTGTGATGCTATTCGGGCAGGCGGAGCCGATTACAGATTTGGATGAAGCCACCTGTGTCCTTCAGGAAATGATGAATAAATATGTGCCCGGTTATTACGACCGGCCCTTGTCCAAGCAGCATGTGGACAAATACAGATCGGCGGTATACGGCGGACCGGTTCAGGTATGCCGGATGATTCCGCGTTCGATTACAGCCAAGGAAAACCCCGTCGAAGCAGAGAGCATGTACCGGGCAGACGGGAATGAGGGAAGCCACTAATTTAACGAATCTCAGCAACGTTATTTTGCCCGGTTCGCCCCGGTTAGTGTTCTAACGAATCTGTGGAGGGTTATTCATGGAAACAGGCTCAAATTAGAGCAGCGGGCGGGAGATAAGGCGGCTCACATTCGTTAGGTGTCCGAATCCGCCATTCTTTCCGAAATAAGGCCTCTGATATTCGTTAGAAATTGGACAGGGATGTACACACATGTCCTGGCGGAGACCGCAGAGCGGTCTCTTTTTTAATGCCCGGAGAAATGCCCAATCACGCGCCTCCGCACCTTTTTTACGATACAATATGTATAAAACCATGGAGAGGATGATTCCCATGACCTCCGATAACCAAGCGTACCCGCCAGCCTTAATTTCGGAAGAGGGCCATTATTCCCTTGATCTTACCGGTCCTGGCAGCCATATTCTTGTGATTCGCCGTGGCGTAGGCAGCCTGTCCATCGGACCGCCGGAATTGGGAAATAAAGCAGATCTTCATGTGGCCCCGGATGAGCCCATCCAATGGTCCGTCTTCGATCCCTTCGCTACACCGGCAGGTTCACCCTGGCCGCGGCACCTTACGTATACAGGAAATGACAGCGGGTTCCTGGAATGGGCGCAGAAGCGTCCCATTGAGCAGATGAACTGGAAGCCCCTTCTGTCTGCGGATGTGAAGCTGGACGCCAGTCTGTCCAGGATGCACGGATTCTTTATCGAGCTCCGTTCATCCGCCTCTGGTAGTTTAAGCCTGAAGCTTCCCAACGGGCTTTACCATCTTACTGTGTCCGGTGAACTGTCCCGGTTTGTAGCTGCAGGCGCGCTGCCGTCTATGCTGGTTTTGGCGCCGTCCACCAGCCGGCGCAAGACGGACCCTCCTCTACAGCTGCCCGAGATGGGTGAATTGCAGGGGGTGACAAGCTTGACGCTGCAGGGCTCATCCTTGGGACAGCCGATTTCGTTGAACAGTCTGGACCGGTTTCCCCATTTGGACTCCCTGAGCTTGTGGGGGAACTTCTGCCACATGGACGCCCTGGCCCGCCATCCCCGGCTGCGGAACCTGGAGCTTCGCTTCATACCGGAGTTGGGGGACTTGCCCCCGTTGGATACATGGCCGCTGTTGGACAGGTTTATTGCGTACAATGTGGAGGAGGCCGGGGGCAAACGCTTAAGACAGCAAATGAAGGCGCGTGCGAAAAGCCGCCCGTGGAGCGATTATGCCTCTGTCAGCCAATTGCGGAAGCCGGAATGGTGGGCTACCGAATTCGGCCGCCCCTTCGCATCCTGGCCTAAACGTCTGGCCAGGCTGGCCAACGAAGCCTACACCCTGGCCCAGGCATCCATGGCAGAAGCCCGCAGCATGGCTGAGGCGGAGGCCATCCTCACCGCATTCACCCGGCGCTTCAATGGGTTGAAGGGTATCGAAACCACCGAAAGGGATGATCTGGGGGAAGCCGTATGGCAGCTCAGCCAGTCCCCCCACCTGATCGGACGGCCTATACCGGAGGAGACGGCACAGGGCTGGTTCGATGCCGTTCGGGATTATTGAGTACAGCAGGCTATCCCTTGCGGATGGCCGTTTTGCCGTTATGAGGAAGCAGTGGCAAGGAGTGTCGAAGTGATCCAACACTCTCCATTGTGGGGTAACCGGGTTTTCCCTATAATGATACTGCAGTTCCATATGGTTTCAGGGAGTTGAGCACAGTGATCGAACTATCCATTATCATTCCGGTTTACAACGTAGAGCCCTACATCAGAAAATGTCTGGATTCCATACTGTGTCAATCCTTTCAAAATTATGAATTGCTATTGGTGGATGACGGCTCAGACGATAACAGCCTGGCCATCTGCAGAGAATATGAGGACAAGGATCACCGCATTAAGGTGTTTCACCAGCCCAACCGGGGGCCGTCTGCGGCGCGTAATCTGGGTATTTCGCTGGCTCAGGGCCGGTACCTGGCGTTTATTGACTCGGATGATTATATCATGCCGGATATGTTCGCGGAGTTGATCCGTTTAATGGAGGAGAAACACTGTGATCTGGTGATTAGTCCGATGACGGTGGAGTATCTGTACTTCAAGAACAAGCGCTTTCTTCCGCTGACCTCCTCCTATGAGGGGGAAATCCGGATTTCGCCCGAGGATTCCCATAAAATCTTTTCCCTGTTCGAAACCTCCATGATCAATAGTCCCTGTGCCCGTCTGTACAAGACGGAGATTGTTAAGGCCAACCGTATCCTCATGCCGGATGGCATTCATTATTCGGAGGATCTGATTTTCAATGTAGATTATCTGCGTTATTGCAAATCCATCTACATTCTTAATCAGTCGTTCTATTTCTACACCAAGAAGAAATTCGGCTCGTTGACCACAAGCTACATTCATCAGCTGTTCCATGCGTACAACACGGCCCATGACAAGGTGATCGATTACTTGACGGGAAACGTGGGAATCAATAAGGAATTAGAGGAAAAGGTTTATTATATCTTGGTGCGCAATACGATTATCAGCTTCATCAATCTGTTCTACGACAACTGTCCCATGACCCGTGCGGAGAAAATGTCATATATCCAGCAGATCCTTCATGACGAAGAGGTTATGAGAAAAATTGGAAGGGCTTACAGTCCGGGCCTGCTGCCCACTGTCTATACACTCCTGCTCAAAACAAGACACACCTGCACCATTTACTATGCGTGCAAATTCTATAAATATTATAAGAACTCACTTCAAAATATAAGTAGGCGAACCGCTTGAAAAGTATCAATGTTGTCTGTTACCACGAGCAGACGGGGTACGGGAATGCCTCCGTAGGCTTAATCAAGGCCCTGCGGCAGGAAGGCTTCCGTATTGACCCCACCCTGATTGTTCCCGGGGATGTGCAGCTCGGCGGGTCCCTGGTTCGGGAGGAGCTGGCCTCCAAGCCTGATGCGGTTATCCTGCATACCGTCCCCGAGTATTATCCCTATTGGGTGAAAAAGAGGACCCAGGTTTTCCCGTCCGTCCCCATATGGGGCTATACCGCCTGGGAAACCGACCGGCTGCCAGCCCATTGGCCGGAATTGCTGAACGGGCTGGATGGTGTTTTTGTGCCCAGCACCTGGAACCGGAAGGTGCTGCAGGCAAGCGGCGTCCACGTGCCGGTTGTTGTTCTTCCCCATGTGTCGGAGTTCCACGGGAGAGTCCCTGAGGCTCCGCCCGGTAAGGCCTTGGCGGCAGCTTTGGAGCAGATGGACGGGCATTATATCTTTTATTGCATCAGCATGTGGAACGAACGGAAGAACATCCCTACCCTCATCCGGGCCTTCCTGGAGGAATTCGGGGAGGAGGAGAAGGCAGCCCTGCTCCTGAAGACAGATCACCGGGACTGGACATCCTTCCGGCCTTCCTGGCGGCGGTTGTTTCTGCGGCGCTCCTTCGGTCTAAGCCGCCGGAGCTTCAGGAAGCTGGTTGGGAACCACCCCAGCCGGAGGAAGCTGATGCACCTGACAGACTCCCTGCCGGCGTCCGATCTGGCTTGGATTCATCACAAGGGAGATTGTTTTGTGTCCTGCACCCGGGGAGAAGGTTGGGGGATGGGGGCATACGAAGCGGCATGGTTCGGCAATGCTGTTGCCATAACCCCGTATGGGGGCCAGCTGGATTATTTGTCCCCGGATGATGCCTATCTGCTCCCGTATACGCTGGCTCCCGTGAAAACCGCCTATGGAAGCACGTCTTATTCTGCGGAGCAGAAGTGGGCGCATGTAGATATTGCGGATGTACGGCGTACCTTACGAACCATCTATATGAACCAAGACCAATCCGGGGAAAAAGGAGCCCTTCTAAAACGGAGGGTTTCCCAAGCCTTCACGGACCGGAGGATTGCCAATACATGCACCGAGGTACTGTTCGATGACTAATATCCCCAAGGTTTTTCATTTTGTATTTGGGCTGAGAGAGCAGACGGAGCCCTTCCATCTGTCGCATTATATGGCCATTCAGTCTTGCATCCGGGTGAACAAGCCGGACAAGGTGTATTTCCATTACGAGCATCTCCCGTACGGACCGTGGTGGGAGCAGATCAAGGGTTCCCTGACCTTGAACAAGATAAAGAAGGATCAATTTATGGCCGCCTACACGTATGGCAATCCGTCTCTGGAAGCGTACCGGTACGCTCATATCTCCGATGTCTCCCGGCTACAGATTCTGCTGGTATACGGCGGGGTTTATGCGGATATTGATACCATTTTCATCAAACCCATACCCGAGGAGCTGTATCAGTACCCCTGTGTGATGGGCCATGAAAAGGCGGACCTTCACGCTCCCGCGGCTGCGGCTGCCGGGGGTTCCTTATGCAATGCCTTCATTATGGCAGAGAAAAATG
This sequence comes from Paenibacillus mesotrionivorans, assembly GCF_046098205.1. NCBI lineage: Bacteria > Bacillati > Bacillota > Bacilli > Caryophanales > Paenibacillaceae > Paenibacillus > Paenibacillus mesotrionivorans. Next base: position 109,990 of record NZ_JBJURJ010000018.1, read on the forward strand.
CAAGCTTCATTCAACATTGGCTGGACCACATCTTTGATGAATTTGACGGATCATGGAGTGCGCACTCGACCTTTCTTCCGTACCGGTTAAGCCAGGCTTACCCGGACACCATTCATGTCGAGCCGGAGCAGTCCTTTTTTCATTTGGATTGGACCCGGGAGGGCATTCGCAGCTTGTTTACCCAAAACGTGGAGCTGCCTGGGCATGTCTACAGCCTGCATCTGTGGAGCCATCTGTGGTGGAACCGGGAGCGGACGGATTTTACCTTTTTCCATGAGGGGCGCTTAACCCCTGATTATATCCGGTATGGAAATACTACCTACAGCCGGTTGGCCAAGCCGTTCCTGCCGGAAACGGCTGCTGCCAGCCCCGGGGGATACCGGGCGGAGAGGCGCAAGGCGCTATTGGAGAATATCCGGTTGTTCCTCGCCCGCCGGATGAGGAAGCGGCATGCTTAAGAACTTGAACCCCAAGGCCCAAATCAAGCGTCTCCGGTACATCTACCATGCCGCTCCTGCACCTCTTAAGGGGAAGCTCAAGGTTTGCTTATACCTGGCATGCTCGCTGCCCATTGTGGACTTGATTATTGTCTTCGTGACATACGTGTTGATGATGGCCCTACAGAAGCAGAGCCTCACGGTGCTGGGGCTGACCTTCGGAGCCAACAGCTTGTTTATCGCGATTATGCTGTTCATCGGTGTGACTCTGGTCCGGCAGCTGCTGGAGTTTCTGTCGGTGAGGGAATCAAGGAGATTCACTCAATTCTTATACCGGCAGTATTCCGCCAAGCTGCTAAAGAACTATATGAGCATGTCCTGGAGGAGCTTCTCCAAGGAAACCAAGGCGGTCCGGATGAAGCATCTGGTGGCGACCTCCCTGGACAGCGCCTATTCGTACCAGGTGTTCTTTAATTTCATCAGCTCGGCTCTGAACCTGCTGCTGCTGGCCGGGTCCATGTTCCTGGTTGCGCCGAAGATTGTATTGGGCGGCCTGGTGCTCCTGGCGCTGTTTATGCGGTTCTCCAGCAAGGCCCTGAAGTCGAAGATCAACCAGGCCACCGATGCCCATAATGTCCATGAGCAGCGGTATTACAATCATCTGAACGAAAGTTTGAACATGTTCCGGGAGATGAGAATCTTCGGAGTAAGTGAAAAAATGGGAGACCGGGCTCTCGGGGAGCTGGAACAGTTAAGCGAGGCAAAAGTACGGCTGTCCATCCTTCCCTACACTCCCCGGATCGTCATGGAGTCCGTTTTCACTGTTGCCATCGGCATCGGGATTCTGTATGTCATCTTCGTGGACAGAACGGATACACCGCAGCTTATCGCAAGTCTGGCCTCCTTTATGCTGTTGGCAAGACGGATGATCCCGTCCATGTCCATGCTGCTTTCCTCTTATTCGGAGCTGGAGGGCACATACAGCCAGCTTCAGGTTCTCCACCGAGAGTTCTCGGATATGCCGGAACAGGAGGAGGATCGGGCACAGACGAATCCGCCGGGGCATGAGCTGCTGGTGCTCTCCCATGTGTCGTTTTCCTATGAAGGCCGCGGGAAGGAGACCATTGAGAACTTCTCCATGAACGTATCCGCGGGAGACCGGATCTCCATAACAGGCGAATCCGGCAAGGGGAAAAGCACCCTGATGATGATTCTGGCCGGGTTTATGGAGCCGCATAAGGGAGAAGTGAAGCGTTCGGCCTTGATTCAGCCCAAGCTCCACGGGATTGCGTACGTCCCGCAGGAAACCGCCCTGCTTAGCGGCACAATCCTGGAGAATATCGTATTCGGGAATGAAACGGTGGATGAGGAAAAGGTGATGCGCGTGCTTTCCCTGGTGAAGCTGGAGGAGCTGATCGGTAAGCTGCCCGAGGGACTCCAGACCGTTGTCGGCGACAACGGAATGTTCCTGTCGGGAGGCCAAAGACAGCGCCTGGGAATTGCCCGGGCTCTCTACCATGAGCCGCAGCTTCTGCTTTTGGACGAGGCCACCTCTGCCCTGGATGAAGAGACAGAGCGGCAGGTCATGGCGAGCATCAGCACCTGTATGAAGAACAGTGCTGTGGTGTTCATATCCCACCGCAAGGAAAACAGCAAAACGCATGCAACCAAGGTTGTCGAGCTTTAATGGAAAGTGGGAATGTCTCGCTATGAAGAAGCTGTTGTTCGTATCGCCGGTATTCCCCGACCCTAATGGCGCCGGCCGGGAAAAACGGGCCTATCAATGGGTCATGAAGCTTCAGCAGGAATATGAGGTCCATGTGCTGGTTATTCGGCCGGATGGCCAGGGCAGAGAGGTAGCCGAACTGGATATCCGTTCAGCCACGGTTATCCCAAGGAGAAAAACCAATAAACTTTCCTCCCTTTTGGAGTTCGGTTGGGTTCCCTTAACCCGTGCGGACAAAGAAAGGCTAGAGCGGTACTATGGGCATGTCCGGATTGATACGATTTTCTGCTTCCGCCTGTACCTGCAGGAGTACGCCTCGTTTCTGGCGTCTCTCACGGGCTGCGGGAGTCTCGAGCTGGATATGGATGATCTGGAGTCCTCCACACATCTCAAGATTGCGCATCTGTTCCGAAAGCACGGGCATATTCGCAGGGCGGTTACTTCCTATCTGGCTGCTCTCCTCTTCCGGAGGAAGGAAAGCCGGATCGGCGCAGAATACCGGAGGGTTTATTTATGCTCCGACGAGGATAAGGCTTCCTTGAGCCGCAGGCTGCCGCATGAGGACATTCAGGTCATGCCGAACCGTATGGCCGGAGTGCCGGGAAATCTTTTGCTGCCGGATGATCCGTATCAATTGCTCTTCGTAGGCTCCTTGGACTATTATCCCAATGAAGAGGCTGTAACCTGGTTTATTCAAAAGGTGCTGTCCGCATTACGCCGGAGAGACTCCAGGTGGACCCTCCATGTGGTGGGATTCACCAGCAAACCAGGCTTTAAGGACTTCTTAAGCCGAGCGGATGGGGTCCTGTATCATGGGCGGGTGGAGAACCTAGACGCCGTGTATTCCGGCGCTTACCAGATCATTTCACCGCTGCATGCAGGCGGGGGAACCAAGCTGAAGATCCTCGAAGCCATGTGGTATGGCCGGCCCATCATCGCCACACATGAATCGGTATACGGCTTGGGGCTGACACCGGACAAGCATTACTTGCCGGCGGAGGATGCGGAGCAGTTTGCTGCTGCCTGTGAGAGATTGGCCGTAGATGCCGAGTTGGCCCGGACCCTTATCCGATATTCCGGAGAGATCCTCTTGGAGAAATATCATTTCTGATGTTCAAACAGGCTGTCCCTGCGGGATGGCCTGTTTATTTGGCTGCTTGCGGCTTTTTGGCACCCAACCGGTTGGCCCCGATAACCCCCGCGATGATCAGCACCGAGCCAATCAGATGATACACGGTGATTTCCTCCCCCAGAAACACCGCCCCGGCAGCCAGGGACACGATGGTGGAGAGATTGGAGAACACGCTCATTCTGGACGCCTCCATCTTGGACAGGATGTAGTTGGAGGCCAGCGCCGTAACCAGTGAAGAGGCGATACCCAGGAAAAGGATGGAGACGATGAAGGTACCACTGGCCAGTGGGGCGAAGAAGCGGTCCAGCGTCCCTGCTGCCGCATGGCCGGTCAAGGATACGGTCACGAGAGTGATAAAGCCGATGCCCAGCATCAGATACGTGATTTCCGCTGGACGGAAGTGCTTCGATAACGACCGGGCCATCACCGTATATCCGGCGAAGGCGGCGCAGGTCAGCAGCAGCAGGGAAATTCCCAGCATGTTGGATAGATCAATCCGGCTGCCTTTCATTACGAAAATGAACACAACCCCAAACACGGACAGAAAGATGGACAGCTTCTGGTAGAGAGAGGTCCGTTCCTTGAGAAATAGAGAGGCTATAATCATGGTGACAACCGGCGTGAAGGCGTATAGAATGCCGCCCTCTGCGGAGGTGGCGTGCTGCAGCCCGAAGGCTTGGAGTGTAAAAAAGCCCAGCGGGTACAGGACGGCCAGCAGCAGCACCTTAGCCAGAGGTTTGCCGTGGTAGTTAAGCTTGATCCAGCCGAAAGCCACCGGGATAGACATAACCAAGAAGGAGGTGGCGAAGCGGAATGCCAGCGTGTCCATCGGACTGGCGTAATCCAGCGCAATTTTGGCGAATAAAAAGGATAACCCGATAATCCCAGCGTTGAGTATGGCCAGGAAATAAGGGAGCCGCAGATGGTTTGATGTCATGATAGTTTGGATTCCTCCTCTTTTTTCTTAACGATATGGCAAAACCGCTATGCAAACCATATGGTTTTGGGTAAACTGTACCGATACAGTTGGGTTATGGACAAGGGGGAGCGGCGTGAGGAAATATCTTGCGATTCTATCCGATATGGAGAGTAAGATCCGGGAGGGGCTCTACCGTCCGGGGCAGTGTTTGCCCTCCGTCCGCAGTGCTGCGGAGTCGTACGGGTGCAGCATCAGCACGGTTACCCGGGCATATGCGGAGCTGGAGAAGCGCCATGCCATTTATTCGGTGCCGCAAAGCGGGTTTTTCGTAGTGGAGAAGCCTGGGGACTGGCGGGATAAGAGGGACGACAGCGTAATCAACTTCGCTACGGTGCTGCCGGATGTGGACGTGTTTCCGTACCTGGACTTTCAGCACTGTCTGAACAAGGCCATTGATATCTACAAGTATGACCTGTTTACCTATGGCGACCCGCAGGGGCTGGAATCCTTCCGGCATACCCTGGTCTCCCATCTGGCGGGCGACCAGGTGTTTGCCAAAGCTCATCGCATCATGGTCACCTCCGGCGCACAGCATGCGCTGCAAATACTGGCCAAAATGCCCTTTCCCAACGGCAGCACAACGATTCTGGTGGAGCAGCCCAGCTATGATCTATATTTGCGCTTCCTGGAGGCGGAAGGGATAACGGTGCGGGGCATTCCGCGGACAACGGCCGGTATTGATCTGGGTGAGCTGGAGCGGATATTCGGCTGCGGGGAGATCAAATTCTTTTACACCATGTCCCGGTACCACAATCCGCTGGGGACCTCCTACAGCACACAGGAAAGAAGGGCTATCGCAAGGCTGGCCGACAAATATGATGTGTACGTGGTCGAGGACGATTATATGGCCGATCTGGGCACAGAGCGGTCCTTCGATCCGATCTATGCTTACGATGAATGCTCCCGCGTGATTTATGTAAAGAGCTTTTCCAAGATTATTTTTCCGGGTTTGCGGGTAGGGGCGGCTGTTTTGCCCGAAGGGCTGCTGAAGGCGTTCCAGGCGTACAACAGCTACTCGAACACCTCTCTTTTGTCCCAGGCAGCGCTGGAGGTGTATATCAAAAACGGGATGTACGAACGCCACAAGCACAAAATCAGCAGCTTGTACGCCTCGCGGCTGCAGGTGCTGATGGAATCGGTGAAGCGGCACAATGAAGCAGGGTTACTGGAGGTGCCGGAGATTACATCGGGCATCTACACCCCGTTTATGCTGCAGCCCGCGGTCAATCTGGAGCGGCTGGTCATGCGGCTTGCGGCGAGAGGAGTCACTGTTGTACCCGGCAAGGCCTTCTATTTGTCCGGTTATAGGGAACGGGAGAAGTTTCTGCGGATCAGCATTTCCCAGACAGGGGCGGAGCAAATCGAGCAGGGGGTCAAGGCAATCGTGGAGGAGGTGCGGCAGCGGAGCCCGTGGTAAAAATAGACATGCGGTTAATTCTTCTATGAAACTATCGACTCTATGTGAGGGGTATGTTATGATATATTTCTGTGATAACGTGGTAATGGAGTAAAGCGTTTGGGATTACTTTGTGAAATATTTCCTACAGATGGGGGATTCGCATGAAAAAGATTACGGTATTGGGCATGACTCTTTTGATTATGGTGATGGCTGTTCTGGGCTGCTCCAGCTCAGGCAAAAAGGATAACGAGCTGGTCATCGGCATTGACGACAAGTTCGCCCCCATGGGCTTCCGGGATGAAAAGAATGAAATTGTCGGCTTCGACATTGATTACGCCCGGGCTGCCGGTGAGCAGATGGGCTATAAGGTGAAATTCCAGCCCATCGATTGGAAGACCAAGGAGACCGAGCTCTCCAGCGGACGGATCGACCTGATCTGGAATGGCTACACCATTACAGATGAGCGTAAGGAAAAGGTGCTGTTCACCAAGCCGTACCTGAAGAATAGCCAGGTGGTGGTGGTAGCGGCCAATTCCGGCATCACGAAGCTTGCTGATCTGGCAGGCAAGGAAGTGGGGCTGCAATCCCTGTCCTCCGCAGCAGATGCGCTGGACGGCAACGCCATCAAGTCCCAGATCAAGAAGGTAACAGAGTTCTCGGATAATGTGCTGGCCCTTGCCGACCTGAAGATTGGCCGGGTACAAGCCGTGGTCATCGACGAGATCGTAGCGAAATATCATATGTCCAAGGACAAAGCCGCCTTTAAGCTGCTGGATGAATCGCTGGCTCCCGAGGAATATGGCATTGGCGTGAAAAAAGGCAACGAAAAGCTCCTGACCGAGCTGCAAAAGGCGCTGGACGAGCTGAATCAAAACGGCAAGGCTGCAGAAATCTCCAACAAATGGTTCGGCGAAAATAAAGTATTGAAGTAATTGATACAGCTGTTCGAAGGAGCTTTAAGCGCGATGGATCTGGATTATTTGATTCGTATTGGAAAGCCCATGCTGGAAGGGGCCCAAACCACCATATTGCTGTTTCTCATCGCCATTGTGCTGTCCATTCCCCTCGGGTTTCTGTGCACGCTGGCGGTCAAAAGCAGGGTGAAGCCCTTGTCCTGGCTGGCCGGCGCCTACATCTATGTGATGCGGGGAACTCCGCTGCTGCTGCAGCTGCTGTTTATCTGCTTCGGCCTGCCGATGCTGCCGGTGGTGGGCGAATATTTGGTGATGGACCGTTTTGCGGCGGCTTGTCTGGGCTTTGTGCTGAACTATGCGGCCTACTTCGCGGAGATCTTCCGGGGCGGGTTGCTTGCGGTGGATAGAGGCCAGCAGGAGGCTGCACAGGTGCTGGGTTTGAGCCGCTGGAAAAGCATGACGCTGGTGATTATCCCCCAGATGTTCCGGGTCGCCCTGCCCGCGGTTGCCAATGAGTCGGTGACTCTGGTGAAGGACACGGCGCTGCTGTATGCCGTAGCCGTCCCGGAGCTGCTGCATTTTGCCCAAACGGCGGTAAACCGGGACTCCTCCATTGCTCCCCTGTTTCTGGCGGGTGTGATCTATCTCCTGATGACGGCGGTGCTGACGCTGCTGTTCAAGTGGCTGGAGCGGAGATTTAAATTCGAATAAAGGAATGGCGGCATATGACCATGATTCAAGTTGACGGACTACATAAATCCTTCGGCGAGTTGAGCGTTCTGCGTGGCGTAAGCCTGGAGATCAAGAAAAATCAGGTGGTGGCGATTATCGGGCCCTCCGGCTCCGGCAAAAGCACCCTGCTGCGCAGTCTGATCCACCTGGAGCAGGTGAATGGGGGCAGCATCCGGATCGGGGACGATTATCTGGTCCGGGACGGGGCATACGGCAGCGGGACGGAGATCAAACGGATGACGGCCCGAATGGGAATGGTGTTTCAGCATTTTCATCTGTTTCCCCATCTGACCGTAAGGGGCAACTTGGAGCTGGCTCCGCGCCATGCAGCCCGGAAGCAGGAGACGGCGGATGTACGGCGCAACAGCCTGGAGCTGCTGCAGAAGGTCGGCCTGTCCGACAAGGCGGAGGTGTATCCCTCCCGATTGTCCGGAGGCCAGAAGCAGCGGGTCGCCATTGCCAGAGCCCTGATGATGAAGCCGGAGCTCCTCCTGTTCGATGAACCCACCTCGGCCCTTGACCCGGAGCTGACCGGGGAGGTGCTGAAGGTCATCCGCGAGCTGGCGCTGGAACGGATGACCATGGTCATAGTCACCCACGAAATGAGCTTCGCCCGGGAGGTGGCCGATCAGATCATCTTCATGGACAAGGGAGAGGTCATCGAAACCGGCACGCCGGGAGAGTTGTTCGGCAATCCCCAGCAGGCACGGACCCGCGCTTTTTTGGGCCTTGCATAATAGAACAAGGTGAAGCATGTTATCCCTGGTAAGTACAGGCATAACATGCTTTTTTTGTTTGCCCCGGTACGGGTATCTTCCATTTGTTGGCTGATGTGGCGTAAAATAAGGGGGGTTGTATGAAGGTTGGGGAGGTCATGGGTAATGAAGTTAGCGGACTTGGCAGCACTGATTCCGAATGCGATTATTGAAGGGGACCCGGAAATTGAAATAACCGGCATAAGCAATCATTCGCGGCGTGTGGCGCCGGGTGAGCTGTTTGTGTGTATTCCAGGTATTCCGGGATATCAGGAAGACCGGCATCCTTATGCGGGTGACGCGGTTCAGGCAGGAGCGGCGGCTGTGGTTGCCGAACGGAAGGTCGAGGTTAACGCGCCGGTTATCCTCGTGAAGGATGCGCGGCATGCGCTTGCGGTATTTTCCGCACATTTGAATGGTCATCCCAGCAGGGAGCTGAAGCTGATCGGCGTTACCGGCACCAACGGAAAAACAACCACGGCCCACATGATTGAGGCGATACTTCGATATGCCGGTCACAAGACGGGACTAATGGGGAACATAGGCACGAAGGTTGGAGACACCATGTTTCAGACGGATATCAATACCCAGGAGCCGCCCGTATTACAGGCAAATTTGCGGCGGATGGCCGATGTGGATTGTGCTTATGCGATAATGGAAGTCACCTCACAGGGACTGGATGCTGGCCGGGTGCTGGGCTGCAATTTCCGGACAGCGGTATTAACGAACGTTACACAGGACCATTTGGATTATCATGGCACAATGGAAAATTACATTGCGGCTAAAGGACTTTTCTTTTCCCGTCTTGGAAATGGCTTCACCGGCGATCCTGCCACCGGCAAGATTGCTGTGTTGAATGCAGATGACCCGGCTTCGGCTGTCTTCCGCAAATTGACCGCAGCTCATGTGCTGACGTACGGCATACGGGAAGAGGCTGATGTTCGGGCTGAGGATATCCGGTTGACCGCTTGGGGGACGTCCTTCCGGGCCGTAACCTACAAGGGGACTGCCGACATGCAGTTAGGCATGGTAGGCACCTTCAATGTGTATAATGCCTTGGCAGCTATCACAGCTGCACTCGCGGAAGGTTTGCCGCTTGCGACGATCCGGGACGGACTTGTTTCCTTGCCGGGTGTACCGGGGCGGATGGAGGTTATCAACGAGGGGCAGCCTTTTCTTGCCCTGGTGGATTACGCTCATACACCTGACGGGCTGGACAATGTGCTGAGTGCGGTACGGACCTTTGCGGAGAAAAAGGTCATCACCGTTTTTGGCTGCGGGGGTGACCGCGACCGGACAAAACGCCCGGTTATGGGCGGTATCGCAGCTGAATACAGTGACTATGTGGTGGTCACATCCGATAACCCGCGCTCCGAGAATCCAGGACGAATTTTAGCCGATATTGAGGAAGGCCTGCGTGAAAAGCAGTATCCCACAAGCAGGTATGAGATCGTGGAGGACCGTGCCGCGGCTATTGCGCGTGCGGTAGAGATGGCCGAGCCAGGGGATGTAATCGTGATTGCGGGCAAGGGTCATGAAACGTACCAGATTACCAATCATGGAACTATCCATTTCGATGACCGGGAGGTAACCAGGGAGGCGATTCGGAGTCTGAAGTAGGAAATGGAGGATGAATGCCCCATGAGCATTACATTCGAGAAAGTAAGTGCCTTTAAACGCGGCACACTTCTGGATCTATTAACGGATGCGTATTCCTTTGACAGCAGATATGAACAAGCGTGGTATGCGGATTGGCAGACATTTGACCAGTTTTTCTACGATAACCTGCAGATAGCGGATACATGCGGCTTTATCACCGTGCTGCACGGTGAACCCATCGGGTTCGTCTCCTGGGATCCCAGAAAAAGACCGGAATATGTGGAGATCGGCCATAATTGTATCGCGTTGAAACACAAAGGCCGAGGGTATGGTAAGCTGCAGCTGCAGGAGGCGGTCAACCGGATTTCTCAGTATGAGGTAAAACAAATTACCGTTACCACCAACGACGACCTTATTCCTGCCCAGCATATGTACGAAGCCGTTGGATTCTCGCGGTATCAAGTGAGGAGAAACGCCAACAGCGACGATTTTGTAAATGAACACATCGATTATGTGTATCCATTAAACCGGTGTCAAAGCGGAGAGTAGCTCTAACGAATCTGTGCAACGCTATTTGACTGTATGGAGGCACTTTTTAAACCTAACGAATCCTAGCCACGCTATTTCTCCGAATTGGCGCAGAAAGGCTCCCTTACGGTCAAATAGCGTGCTGCAGGTTCGTTAGCGAGACAACCCACCCAGTCCAACCCCTGCAGAAGCTGCGGGCACTAACGATCCTTATCCTTGCTGCACCAATGCTGTCAAATCCGGCTGCAGCTTATGCCGCAGGGCGTAAAGCATACCGGCCCCCACCAGGAACGCCACGGCGTCTGCGATCACCAGCGACCAGACCACTCCGTGGAAGCCGTGGGTTTGGTTGGCGATGAACAGAACGGGAATCAGCGTAATCCCCTGAATCACCGACATCATAAATGCCGCAGTGCCCTGCGCCGTTGCCTGGAAGATCCCCGTAAACAATGTGGTGATGCCGGAAATAAAGAGAGACAAAAACGTTACATGGAGAATATAGCTGCCCATCTCGATTAAATGCGGGTCGTTGGTAAAAAATCCGATCAGGTGGTCGGAGACCAGATAGACGGCAACACCAAACACAACGGCCAGGCCCACAATCGTTTGAATCGTAAACCGGATGGTTTGTTTCATCCGCAATCTATTGGCCGTGAACGTAAAGGCAATCAGCGGCACCACTCCCTCGCACAAGCCCATCAGAATAAACTCGGGAAATTGCAGCAGCCGTGAAGAGATTCCGTAAGCCGCGACAGCCTCATCCCCGTACTCCACAAGAAAATGGTTAAGGATAAGCGACATAGCCCCCAAAAACACACTCATAATAAAAACGGGCACGCCGATTTTGAACACATTGCGCAGGATTTCTCCGGTTATTTTGAACCACTTTAGTGAGATGGTGAGGAATCCGCTCTTGTACTTGATATAGCAGGCGTAGAATACACTTGCGGCCAAATTGGACACAACCGTAGCCGTTGCAACACCCATCACACCCCAATGAAAAACGAAGATAACCAGCGCATCCAGTATAATGTTCACGGCAACACTGAGTATCATCCCGATCATCGAGGTAATCGCGGCCCCCTCCGAACGCACGATATTCTCCAGGGTGAAGAAGGAAACGACGAATGGGGAACCAAGCAGCATGATTAAAACATATTCCCGGGTGAAGCCGAAGGAATCAGGCGTGGCCCCCAGGCCTTGAACGATGGAATCGATGAAGGGCAGACTAACGGCCATCAGAATTAATCCCAGAAGGAGGCTGCTGCAGAAGGCAAAGGACGATACATGCTTCACATCACTATACCTTTTTTCCCCCAGCAGACGGGAGATGAAGGTGCCGCTGCCGATGCCGATCAGATTGCCCAGTGCCATGATAATGGCGAATAAGGGCAGGGTTAATGCCAATGCGGTCAGCATGGCCGTATTATTCAGGGTTCCCAGGAAATAAGCGTTCAGGATGGAATAAATAACGCTCATAGACGTGCCTAACATCATGGGAACAGCGAAGTGGGCGACGGCTTTAGCAATAGGGGCTTTTTCGAAAAAATGAAGGTTTTCTGTATCCATAAGGATCACCACTTTCTTCTCAATTTTGCAAAACTTAATCTAACGGTGTTAGATTGAACCTTACAGTGTTAGATGATATCATGTACCTATAGACTTGTAAAGCACAAACTTACACTGTTAGATAAAAGGGCGGATACGATGAAAAAGCAGCAGCCTCAGATATCGGAGGAAAAGATTCTGGAAGCGTCGTGGGCACTTCTTGGGGAGGACAGCATCGAGAAATTCAGCATGAGGCGCTTGGCCGACAAGCTGGGGATTCAGGCCCCCTCCTTATACTGGTATTTCAAGAGCAAACAGCTCCTCTATCAACGCCTGGCTAATCAGGTATCCGGGATTATACTGGAGGAGTTTCACTCCGAGGGGGACTGGAAGGAGCAGCTTGCGGGGCTAGCCATAACGGTGCGCCGCGTATTAAGCCGGTATCCCTGCTCCACACAGCTGATGATGATGACGCTGCCTCACGAGCCGGACATCATCCGTTTCACCAACCGTATGCTGCTATGTGTGGAATCCACGCCGCTGGGGCTGGAGCAAAAAATGCAGGTGGTTACCACGCTGGTGAATTATGTTTATTACTTCGTTCTGGACCATTACCAGCATGAACGCAGTGTTTCCGAGATGCTTCATGACCAGGGGGCGCTTCCCGGCGAGGAGATGGTGCAGCTCTTGGATTCCATGAACGATAAGGACGCGGGACTGTTCCGGAGAATGTTCACCAACGGGCTCTTCGAGCTGATGGGAACAGACCGGGCTTTTGAGTTTGGGCTGAAGGTGATTCTCTTGGGAATCGAGCAGGTGATAATGGAGCAGGAGAAGTAGCACAAAATAAGGTATAATGCTTGTATAGCCGTTGATGTGTTGACGGCGGCTACTTAAAGGAGAGCTTATGACATTCGAACAATTGCAGTTGATTCCCCCGATTATGAAGGCTTTAACCAAGCAGCAATATACGCAGCCCACGCCGATCCAGGAGCAGGCCATTCCGCCTGCACTGGAAGGCCGCGACCTGTTCGGCTGCGCCCAGACAGGAACCGGCAAAACCGCGGCGTTCCTGCTGCCCATCATCCAGCAGCTTAGCACCCAGCAAGCCCGTCCCAACGGCAAACGCGTCATTCGTTCGCTGATTCTGACTCCTACCCGCGAGCTGGCCATCCAGATTGCAGATAACGCCAAGGCTTACGGCTCTTTTACAAGTCTGCGCTGCGGCGTGATTGTGGGCGGTGTTTCGCAGAGAGCCCAGGAGCAGCTGCTGGCCCAGGGCACGGACATTCTGATCGCCACCCCAGGGCGGCTGATTGACCTGATGAACCAAGGGTTTGTGGACCTGCGTCACGTGCAGATTCTGGTGCTGGACGAGGCCGACCGGATGCTGGACATGGGTTTCATTCATGATATGAAGCGGATTATTGCCAAGCTCCCCGCCAAGCGGCAGACGTTATTCTTCTCGGCCACGATGCCGCCAGAGATCATGTCCCTGGTCAACTCCTTGTTGAAGAATCCGATAAAAATTGAGGTTACCCCTGCCTCCACCACGGTGGAGAGAATCAAGCAGATACTCTATTACGTGGACAAGCCGAATAAGCTGCCGCTGCTCATCGATCTGCTGCAGGACAAGTCCATCACCAGCGCGCTGGTGTTCACCCGGACGAAGCACGGCGCTGACCGGCTGGTCCGCGGCTTGACCAAGGTGAAGATTTCGGCGCAGGCTATTCATGGCGACAAGTCGCAGAATGCCCGCCAGGCGGCGCTGAACAACTTCAAGAACGGCGTCACCCGGCTGCTGGTGGCAACCGACATTGCGGCCCGGGGCATCGATATTGACGAGCTGTCCCATGTGATTAACTATAACCTGCCGAACATCCCGGAGACCTATGTTCACCGGATCGGCCGTACCGGACGTGCAGGGTTGAGCGGGGTTGCCATCTCCTTCTGCGAGGACGAGGAAATTCCATATCTGAAGGATATTGAGAAGCTCACGAAGCAGAAAATTCCGGTGATTGCCGATCATCCTTACCCCATGACTATGGAGAAGCCGGCTCCTGCGGCACCCGCGGCCACGCAAAAAGCCAACAAGGCGAGCAGGGCACCGTCCAGAGAAGGGTCCCGCAAGCCTGGCAGCGAAGCCGGCGGACGTTACCGCAGACGGTAAGCATACGCTGGAAATGGATACAGACAAGGCAGCAACCCCTTCCGCACAGCAGAAGGGGTTGTTGTCTATGAGAACTATTCGAGTATATAACAAGCATTTTCAGCTATGAATCTGACATCTTACGTAATATTGAGGTATACTAAGATACGTCACACCTATTGAATGAAAAGGAGCTACTGGAAAATGACAATGAAGGTTGGGATTGTAGGCTACGGTAACCTTGGCAAGGGTGTTCAGCAAGCGATTGCCCAGAATCCGGATATGGAGCTGGTTGCCATATTCACGCGCAGACAGCCGGAGCAGATGAAAGCGGAGGGCGGAAATGCTCAGTTCGAGCATATCTCTGCCGTTGAGAAGTATGTGGGAGTCATCGATGTGATGATTATGTGCGGCGGCTCCGCAACGGATCTTCCGGAGCAAACCCCTATGATGGCCCGCATGTTTAATACAGTAGACAGCTTCGATACCCATGCGAAAATTCCGGAGTTCTTCGATGCAGTGAACACTGCAGCAAAGGAAAATGGGGTGGTCAGCGTCATCTCCACCGGCTGGGATCCGGGGCTGTTTTCCATGAACCGGCTGCTGGCCCAGTCCATTCTCCCGGAAGGAACGGATTATACGTTCTGGGGCAAGGGGGTCAGCCAAGGGCATTCCGACGCTATCCGCCGCGTACCGGGTGTGAAGGGCGGGGTCCAATATACAGTGCCGGTAGAAGAGGTTATCCAGCGCATCCGTACCGGAGAAACGCCGGAATTATCCACGCGGGAGAAGCATAAGCGTGAATGCTATGTGGTGGCTGAAGAGGGGGCGGACCTGGATGAAATCCGTCATACCATCGAATCCATGCCCAATTATTTCGCGGATTATAACACCACGGTGACCTTCATCACCGAGGAACAGCTGAAGAATGAGCATGGTGAGATGCCGCATGGCGGCTTTGTGATCCGCAGCGGGGTGACAGGCCAAGGCAAACGGCAGCTCATCGAATTCAGCCTGAAGCTGGAGAGCAATCCCGGCTTTACCGCCAGTGTATTAGTGGCCTATGCCCGGGCGGCTTACCGGATGAGCCAAGAGGGCCAGACTGGAGCGAAGACGGTATTTGATATCCCGCTTTCGTATTTGTCTCCGAAATCGGCTGAGGAGCTCCGGCGCGAGTTGTTGTAATTTCGTTTCCTTTTATCCAAAAAGGTACTCCCCGGAGTGCCTTTTTTCTATATGCGAGGTTTTCAGTGGCTTCTTGACTGCTTCATCCGCCCAAGCAGCCAGAGGACCAGGGGAACCGCAACTCCGAAAATCATTGCATATAAAGGCCAGACTTGAAAAAACTCAACCAGATAAGTCGTATTGGGCCATATGGAATGAGCCATAATCAAGGCAATAAGCATTACAGGGATCAATAAGGAAGAGGCATCCTGTAACCGAAACACAGATCCCAGTCCGTGAACCGTAATATACAGGAGTAAGGCCAGCCGAAAAAATATAGAAATGTACCAGTTAATCGCGATGGCAATTTCAAACCGTTGGATAAAATCGCCGATATTGATCGACCGAACAACAGAATAGCTGGAATAGGTCAGATCCGATGCAACGCTTTGACCCAATACTGCAGTAACCATCAGCAACATAACCACACACACAAAGCCGCTAAACAGAGAGCTGCGGACCACAGCTTTTTTCCAGATATCAGAGCTTCCTAAATTTGAAAGCAAAAACAGAAATAAAAACGTCTCTAAAAACGGGAAGGACAGCAATAGAAAAGAAGCCCGTACGATTGGCCTCCAGCCAAATTCAAATACCGGCAAAAGATGCTTGAACTCCGCACCCGGGAGCAGCAAAATGGATACCATCAGAAACAGCAAAGGAATGACCACGAACAGGGTTTCCGCAGAGCGTCCGATGACTGCCGCCCCGCCCCGTACCACACAATAAACAGCAATGAGCATCAGTGCATATATCGCTTCCTCCGGAGTTTCCGGCATGATGGAGGTGGAGATAAAGTCACCTATATTCCGGAGGGTCAAAATAAAGATTAGAAACGGGACGGATAAAATAAAAAGAAAGGTGAAGCATCTGCCGATCCACTTGCCAAGGAGAGCTTCAATATACGCAACTAGCGGTTTGCCCTTCATTTGATTGGCAAGGGCCACGTATAAAGGGATTAATAAAAAGTTCATTGCCAGGGAAACAAGAGCCGATAACCAAGCGTCTTGTTTGGCGATTTTTATGATAGACGTGGGGAGGATGAGATAAGCACTTCCCACTTGATACATCACAAACCAGAATGTTGCCTGCCTTGCGGTTAACTTTTGCTTATTCATTTAAACCTCCATGTTCAAGACAGCCATTTATTCAGAAGCTGGCTTGCCGGTTGGAAGATCCAACGGATAACCAACAGCGGGCTGGGAATGGGAATCCTCAATATTCGGAGGAGGCCCAGCAGGATAGCTCCCAGCATGAGAATTGCGCTCACGGTCACTTCACGCCTCTGGTTTTTTTTTAGGAACGTACGGTATTCTATCAGCACGGCGATCAGCGAGATCACAAGTATCCCAGCCAGCATATGGTTTTCACTCCTCTATAACCGGATTATTCTCAATAGGATTGGTAATTTTACCGTTGCGGCGCAGGTTGTAATTCATCTCAATCTCCACAGGAAGCTGGCTAAACATCTGCGCCCACTCCCCTTTCCATTCTCTCCACAATTCCGGAAACTTCCGGTGGAAGGTTTCCCCGAATCCAAAGATATCTGATTTATAGGTATGCTGGGCTTGGTGAACACCGCTTAACAAAACTCTTTTTAACTCCTCCGAAGCCGCTCGTTGCATTTCCATAAAGGTTGCTTCATCTGCGATATCTGCCTGGCACTGGACCTCTGCAAGATTCGCCTCGATAAAAATTTCCAGTCGGATGCCCGGTTTATTCTCCTTCACCAGCGGTATGGTTTTAATGTGGGAGTGAGTCACTTCCACAGCAAATGATCCATCCAACTCGGGGCATGGGACTACGGCTGCAGTGCTGACAACCTTATTGGAGATATAAGTTAAGGCTTTGCTGTCCGATTCATTCAGCCAACCAACCAGACGGTCCCCGCGGAACACGCCGACTCCTGTGTAGGCATAGCTTGCGTATGTGGCAGGCTGCTTCACATTGTCCAGGGACATTCCCTTCTTCGGGTTTCCAATCAGCTCTATTCCGGTCAGCACCGGCTCGATGCCGGTCTCAGTAAGGCTTTGCATAATATCCAGGACATTCACCGCCGTGGTAGGCGCCCATAATTTCTCCGATATCTTCAAGGATTTACTCAGGTCCAGAGCAGGAAGAACCTCCGATGGCGTCACAAAGGAAATAATGTCCTTTGCCGAATGCTTACGCGCAATGGCCAAGTGAAAGTCGGGACGGATTTCATGATCGCGGAACAGCATATCCAGCGGGACCTTGATTCCGTTCTTGGCGGTTTTCTCGTCAAA
Organism: Paenibacillus mesotrionivorans; assembly: GCF_046098205.1. Classification (NCBI taxonomy): domain Bacteria; kingdom Bacillati; phylum Bacillota; class Bacilli; order Caryophanales; family Paenibacillaceae; genus Paenibacillus; species Paenibacillus mesotrionivorans. The sequence continues at coordinate 127,376 of NZ_JBJURJ010000018.1, forward strand.
GATGACAAACTGCAAATGGGAAAAGTACATTCTCCGGGAAGCCTTAGTCGTGAGCTTGCGGAAAGCCTCAAACAGGGTGGAGGCGTGTTCCGTATACACCCTCGTGGGAGAACGGTCTGATACTTTATTGCGTGTCATCTGCGAAGGGTCTACCACCTGCAGGCTTAGCTCATATTGGTCACCGACTGAATCAATTCCCACAGCGAGCACAATGGACAGCTCATTCAGCTCCTTGCGGTTCCAGCATCCTGTCAGCATAACCGCCAGGACCGCCACGGCTGCCCAAGCCAAGATCAACTTTTCGATTGGTTTCCGATTGGACCGGTTCACATTACCCATTGTTCTTGCTCCTGAACGGAAAGCGTAAGATAGCATCGCTTTGCTTGCGGGCGTTATACGGCGCGATCGGACTCATGTAAGGCACGCCAAAAGAATGCAGACTGTTCAAATGAACGACGAGAATGATGAGTCCCACAGTAATCCCGTAAATACCGAAAACCGCTGCCAGTCCCATGAAGCAAAACCGGAGCAATCTAATAGCAATAGACATGGCATAGGAGGGGATGACGAAGCTGGATATAGCGGTAATGGCCACGACTATAACCATAACAGCCGATACAATACCCGCTTCAACCGCGGCTTGCCCAATCACAATAGACCCTACGATTGACACGGTTTGCCCGATAGCCCGGGGCATTCTAATGCCCGCCTCCCGTAATATTTCGAAGATAATCTCCATGACTAATGCCTCAATGAATGCCGGGAAGGGGACACCCTCACGCTGTGCGGCCAGGCTTAGCAGCAGCACAGTAGGCAGCATATCCTGATGATACGTGGTAAGAGCAATGTAGATGGAGGGCGCTAGCATGCAGATGAATAAAGACATATACCGCAAGATCCGAATGGCATTGCTATAGGTATAGGATTGATAATAATCCTCGGCCGATTGGAAGAAATCCACGAACAAGGACGGCGCAAGCAGCACAAAAGGGGTTCCGTCCACAATGATAGCGATCTTCCCCTCCATAATGCCTGCTGCCACTGTATCCGGACGGTCGGAGCTGAACAGCATCGGGAAAATGGTCTTGATGTTTTGTTCCCGCAGGCATTCCTCCAAGTATTGGCTATCCAAAACCCCCTCCAGCTTGATGCTGGTGAGCCGGGTGATGGTCTGCTGAACCATTTCTTCATTCGTAATGCCATGCATATACATAATTGCGATATCGGTTTTCGTCTTGCTGCCAACCTTAACTGTGGTGATCCGTACCCTGGAATCCTTTATTCTCCTCCGGATTAAGGTGGTATTCGTCCGCAAGGTTTCGGTGAAGGAATCCTGCGGTCCTTTGATCGTGGACTGGGATTTGGATTCGGAGATGCTCCGTTCCTCCCATCCAGGCAAGGATATCATGGAGCCTTCCGCCATTCCATCGAGAATAATAAGAAGACCACCGGATAGTATCTGTTCAACAGCGTCTTCAAGAGAAAGAACAGTTGTGACCTCACCGGCATCCAGAACACTTTCGTTCAATATCTGGATCGTGACCGTTTCATCGGCCGCCCGGTCGTGCAAGGATGAGATCACATTGTTCTGGAGCAGCTTCATATCGACCATTCCATCCAAGTAAAAGAGGGCAGCACGTTTGCCGCCGGAGATGACGATTTCGCGGACAATAAAATCGCTGCTGCCCATGATGGACAGCATCCGATCTATATTATGCTGGAGTTGGTCTGAGATAAGCTGCTTCATGATGCTCCCCCCCTGTACTAGCAGTATTCCCAGAAAGAGGGTATTAATCCAATCTGCTTGTGTGAGAAAAGGATTTGAAAGGCGGCTGACAAAGGTGTAAGATCAAGCTGAAAAGTCAATTTGTTCTAGGGGGGAGCCGCTCTGGCCAAGAAATCTTCGCAATTTTGGGCTTTGCTTTTATTCTCCATCGGGGTATTTATGGCGCAGCTGGATAACGGGATTATCAGCTCTGCGCTGACTACCATCAACCGGTATTACGAGGTGACCGATAACTGGGGAGCTTGGGGGATTACCATCTACACCCTGGGACTGGCCATCAGCCTGCCCATTGTCGGGAAGCTGTCCGACCGGTACGGAAGAAAGAAGCTGTTTGCTATTGAAATCGCTTTATTCGGACTTGGCTCAACTCTGGTAGCGGTAAGTCCCTCCTTCGGCTTCTATCTGGCCGCGCGTTTCATTCAAGCGCTTGGCGGCGGCGGTATTTTTATTATCGGGAACTCCCATATCTTAAGTACGGTGGAGCCTGATAAGCAGGCCAAATACTTGGGGCTGTTGGGGGCGATGAACGGGGTTGCGGCGGTGCTGGGGCCCAACATCGGCTCTTTCCTGCTGGACTTAACGGGAAACTGGCATATTCTGTTCCTGATTAATGTGCCTATTGCCATTGTTTTGCTGGTGCTGGCCTTTATGAAGCTGGAGGAATCGGCGGACCCGACGCCCGGGCGGTTGGATCTGTTGGGTACGGTTCTGTTGTCGTTTGCCATTTTATCGATTATGTACGGCCTGACCAACATTGATATTGATTTCTGGGCAAGCTTCCGGAGGCTTGAGGTATCCGGCTTTTTGGGAGCTGGCATCGTATTGTTCGTGGCGTTGATGCTGTATGAGTCCGCCTTGGAACGCAAGGAAAACAGTGACCCTATTCTACCGGTGCATCTGATCCGTCAGCCCCGGTTTTTAATGGTGCTTTTGATAGGCGCCTTATCCGGCGGAATTTTGGCGGGAATGATTTTTATTCCGGCATTCACAGAGAATGTGCTGGGCATCTCCGCGGAGAAATCGGGCTACTGGATGACCCCTCTTGCCTTGGCAGCGGGGATTGGCGCCGGGATGGGAGGCATCCTCGTATCCAAACGCGGGCCCATATTCGCCGTTCTGGTCTCCGGGCTGATTGCCGCTATCGGATTTGCCTTATTCCCGCTGTGGATCGAGATGAAGTGGCAGTTCGTTGTATCCAGTATGATTGCGGGCGTCGGGATTGGCGTTATTCTGGGCGCTCCTCTCAATATTCTGGTGACGGAAGGGTTAAGGTCCGATAAGGGCTCAGCCCTTGCCTCCTTATCCTTGCTCCGGCAAGTGGGCATGACGATAGCTCCCACGATCTATGCCGGATTCATTGCCCGCGGCTATGCCAATCTGGGGAATCTGTTCAAAACCGACTTCCAGGAGGTGCTGCAGGCCAATGTTGCGCAAGCTTCCTTATCCAAGGAGGCACTGGGCGAGCTGGCCCAAATCGGGCAGCGGATGGCAGCCGGCTCGGGGGCGGTCAATGCGGACCAAATGAATCAGATGGTGGGCTCCATTCAAGATCCTGGCTTAAGGGATGTTGTGGTACGGAGTGCTGCCGAGATGACCAAACGGGCTGCAGAAAACGGTTATGGCGGGCTGTATTGGTCGGCGGCCATTCTGGGAGTGCTGATCATTGGCGCTACCCTCATCTTAGTTCCCTTGCGCCAGAAGGCTGCTGTTGCACATGAGGGTGAAACGGGATGAAATGCGAAAGGGGCTGCCCGGAAAGTCCATTAAGTTTGACTTTTCGGACAGCCTTTTTATTCAACGAGGCCAGGCTTTATATGATTATTATTCAGCCAGCAGCAGCTTGCCATCTTCCATATGATACACCTTATCACAGTAGTCCAGCATCCGCTCATCATGGGTGACCATCACCGCTGCTATTCCACGGGTTTTCACCTGATTGGCAATCAGATTCACCACTTCATGCGCCCGCGGCGTATCCAGACTGGCTGTAGGCTCATCCGCCAAAATGACGCTGGGTTTGCCCATTAACGCTCTTGCAATGGCTGTGCGCTGCTTCTCACCGCCCGACAGCTCTTCCGGGAAGCTGTTGAGCTTCTCCCGGAGCCCTAAATCCTCCAGCAGCTTGATGGCGTAGGCCTTATCCTCCGCTTTTATCTTCCCCGACATTTTCTTGATGACCAGCAGCTGGTCAAGCACGTTCAAATAGGGAACCAGGTTGGACGATTGCAGGATAAATCCGATTTCCTTCAACCGGATACTGGACAATTCGCTATCGGATAAGGTGGAGAATGGGTGACCATTCAAGGTTATTTCGCCCTCGGAGCTCTTAAGCAGTGCTCCCGCCACGGACAAAAACGTACTTTTCCCCGAACCTGACGGTCCCACTACAGCGATAAATTCGCCGGGTTTAACGGTTAATGAAATCTTGTCCAGGATGGATATCCGGTTCCTTCCCTCGTCATAAAACATCGACACATTATGGATGCGCAAGCCTGTTGTCATTTACTCCACCCTCCCAAGCGCTTTTAGCGGATCAATTTTGGTGATTTTGCGGACAGACACAAGAGAACTCAGCAAAGCAATCATAAGAAGAACAAAGGAGTACACCATAACCAGATTGCTCTCCAGCTTGAACGGCATCCCTTGGGGCATAATGGCTGCCGTTCCATACGTAAGCAGAATTCCGATTACGATACTGATCAGGGATAGCACAAGGACCTGAGACATGATGGATCGGATCAAAAATCCATTTTTGGCGCCAATGGCCTTCATAATTCCGAACTGGTTGGTTTTCTGCATCGTCATGACATAGAAGAAGACGCCCAGCACAAATGCGGAGATCACCAACAAGAATCCAAGCATCATCATAATCGAGCCATTCTCTTCCTTGTAGCCCGGCAGGCCTTGCACGGCTTCCGAGCGGGTAACGGTATCCGTATTCGCAAGCTTGGCGTTGATGGTTTCCGGATCGATATCCGGCCCTTGAAGCATAATAGCATTTACAGGGGCTTCAATTCCCTTATCCGAGCCCGGAGCCGCGAAGGCAATTTTCCTCCACTCCGATATGGGAATGAATACGGCCGGAAGGTGATTGTAGGTTTGATCCTCCACAAATCCCGTAATCGTTAGTGCTTCCTCCATTCCGTCCAGCTTGAAGGTGTCTCCCAGTTTAAAGCCTTCATCCTTCATGGATGTATCCACGATCACCCCGGAAGGGGAAGCTTGCGCAAGCGGCTGTCCTTCTACCACATTAGGCTCCAGAAAGCTGCCGGGGAGAATACCCAGGATAGCGATATCGACTTTATCTTCATTCTTCAGGCTATCCCCCTTCAGAGCGGTAGCCATTGAACCTCCCATAGGGGATGCTGCGGATACGTTCGGCATTTTTTCCAGATCCTGCAACAATCGTTCGGATAGAAGAGATTTGCTCATAGAAGATTTGGAGCCTTGCTCGAAGAGAACATAATCGGCCTTCATGTTCTTAAAGGAGGAAGCGGCCAATGAGGATAAGCCATTCCCCAATCCCGACAGAATGAATACCAGCCAGGCCATCAGAACAAAAATAACGATAATCATCAAAAATTTCATCTTGCTGTGTTTGATTTCTCTCAAGGCAAGAAACATACAGGGGCTCACTCCTTATTATTTATATTTGACACTTGTGTCTAATTGGATGCGTTCATGACCGATCCATGTCTATTATTAAACATCATTACGACACATGTGTCAAAATAAACAATATGGAAATTTGGATGCCTATTTTTTCGCACCGCCCATCCACATGTCAAACAGCAGCTTACTCCACTGAGAGACGGGAACGTTCATCATATTCGGCGTGCTGATCAGATTAAAAAAGACGCCCACATGTACCGGAAGCGGGATGTCATCTCGTAAGAGCTTTTCCTGTTGGGCTTTTTGGACAAGACGGGTAAGCTGGACCTTGAGGAATTCATGAGCATTCTCCACATATTCCACATTGGCGCGCGTTTCTTCGGAGCCGTTTGTTTTGATCTTATACGAATCGCCCAAAAGCTGGTGAAATTTGAATTCCTCCATATAAATGGCCAGCAGCTCCTGTAGAGCGGTTGAAGCATCACTTTCGTCAAGGGCGGAAGCCTTCTCCATGATGGACTGAATGGCGCGTTTCATACATGCCGAAATAATCTCATCCTTATTGGCGTAATACTGATAGATGGTGCTCCGTGCACCGGGGAGATGCTGGGAAAGCAACTTCAGATTAAACCCGTCGTACCCATGCTCCAGTACCAAACGTTTGGTCACATCCAGCAGCTCCGAACGGGAATAGGCTTGTTTTCTGCTCATTGGAAACGGTCCTTTCTTTCTTCAGGTAGCGGATGATTCATGTTCATTATAGTAAAAAAGCGGCCCGTTCTCAACGGACCGCCTCTTGCCATTTCCGGTAGGACTCGTAAGCTGCACCCTGGCGGATGGCCGATAGAGCCCGTTCGATGCCCTCCTCTACGGAGCCTGCGGCTTGGGCGGCCCACAGGCGGACTGCGCTGTTCAGCAGCACCATGTTGAAATAGGGGGATACGGTATGGCCCTCCAGTACGTCGGCAGTAATATGGGCCTGTCGCTCCGCTGTCCAGACTTCCTCCTCCGGCAGCTCGGCCTGCAGGTCGTAGGCTTCGGGGTCAACCACGTACAGCTCCGGGGCTTCCCCATCCCGGACCAGATGGGTGCGGGTCCGTTTGTTGGGGAGAAGATCCTCCGACCCCTCCGCACCTTGAATGATTATACCGCTCCGGACACCCAGTCTGGAAACAAGCTCCGCCATCTTCTCGAAAACAGTCCCGTGAAAGATGCCAAGCGCCATGTACGGCGCATCGGAGAAACGAAGCAGCTTCTCTACGGAGTGGAAGATGGTCCTAATCCCCATCTGCTCGCGGTACGGCCGGATATCCCGGAGAGCCGTGCACCACTCCTCGGCAGGGACGAACAGGACGCCAGACCGTTCCGCAGCTTCTAGCAGTCTGTTTCGATCATCCAGCCGTGCACCCAGCTGCAGCGCCACTTCCTGCAATGTCACGCCATGCTTCGGCGGCAAGGGTGCACTCCCATGCAGGGTGACGGGAACGCCGCAGGACGCAACGACGAAGGATACGGCCCATGTGGCCATGTAGGATTTGGTCCGTCCGTCGTAAGGGCCGGCGCAATCCAACGAGCCGGGGACCGGATGGAGCAGGGAGCGCTTCCGCAGTGCATGGACAAAAGCCAGCAGCTCATCGGCGGATTCCATCTTGACCCGCTCCGCCGCCAGGAAAGCCCCGATCTGCACAGGGGTGGCTTCCCCGGATAATATCAGCTCAGCCGCCTGGCCGGCCTCTTCATAGGTTAAATCTCTCGAGCCCCGTTTGCCGCGGCCAACTTCCTTGATGAGTGAAATCACTTGCGGCTACCCCCTGTCTTGTTTTCCGAGATCCACTGATACACATTGACGATGGAGCTGGCCACATCCACGACCCGCTTGCGTTCATTCATGGCCTGGGTGCGGAGGAATTCGTAAGCATCCGCCTCGGAAATCTTCTTCATTTCGCATAATATCGCCTTGGCACGCTCAATCCACTTCCGTTCCTCCAGCCGGCTGAGCAGCTGCTCCCGTTCCTTCTGCCATTGGGTCCGGCGCAGGTGATGAGAGGAGCTGATCATCAGTGTCCAATGGATCTGTGCCGGGGTCATACCCGGGAACAGAACGCCGTCCACCTCCAAGCCTCCATGGCAGCTCTCCGTTACGGCAGCTTCGCCGCACCACCAGATCACCGGCCAATCCCGCCAGGACAAGACCCGGGCGACCCACTCATCCAGGCAGGAGGAAGGAACGGCGAGGATGACGGCTTCACACTTGGCGGCTAAAGCCTTGGTCTTCTGGTCGCCGCGCAGGGATTGGACCCGGAAGCCCAATGCGGTAATGGCCGTTTCCGGGCGTATCCCGGACCGGTCAGCTTCATCACTGCTCCGTTTCGTCTCCCCTGAAGCATCAGCTGCGGCTTCACCGGATGGTCTGATCACCAGAAAATGTTGAAGCATCTGCGGCCTCCTTACCTGTAAAAGATCCTCGTACAGCTACATATGTAATGTAATATTACATAAAAATTCTCTGGTTGTCGATAATAATAATTAACTAAGCATCCATGTAATCTATATTGACGTGAGTCAAAAGGAAAGCTATAATCAATTCATCACAAAGGCGTGATACCCTTTCGAATATATGTGTTCAGCGTACAATGGCGTACTCTGAAACCGGCAATGAGGCCAACCTGCGGACAGCATTCGTCCGTCTGTTGGCCTCTTTATGTTCACTAAACAAAGTTACGAGGGAGAGTGGTGGAGATGGCGACTACAATCGAGGCCTACAAGGCTGAATTAAGCTTTAGCATCATCTGGGATAAGATCGTCCGTTATGCGAGTGTTGGCTGGGACACCTTGGAGGAGGCCGATGTCCAGGCGCTGAAATGGTACGGCGTATTCGTGCGCAAATCCACCCCGGGTTACTTTATGATACGGGTCCGCGTCCCCGGCGGCATTCTGGAGCATGGCCGGTTTACGGCGGAGCAGCTGAGAGCCTTGGCGGACGTAACCCGGGATTACGGCAGGGATACTATGGACCTGACCACCCGACAGCAGGTGCAGCTGCGGTGGATTCGGATGGAGGATGTGCTCACGGTGTTGGAAAAGCTGAATGCCGCCGGGCTTTCCACCATGCAGACGGGCATGGATAACATCCGCAATGTGACCACCTGTCCCGTGGCGGGACTTCAGGCGGATGAGGCATTGGATAGCCGGCAGCTCGTGAAGGAGCTGAACGACTCTATCGTAGGGAACTGGAAGGTAGCCAATCTGCCGCGGAAGTTTAATATTACGGTTCTCGGCTGCTGTGATAACTGTACCCATGCAGAGATCAACGATATTGCCCTAACCCCGGCGAAGAGAGGGGATCTCTCAGGCTATAACGTGTGGGTGGGCGGCGGTCTCGGGTCATGGGGAACCCAGCGTTCCCTGTCTCTGGATGCCTTCGTACTGCCGGAGCAGGCAACGGAAATCTGTCATGGGATTCTGGAGCTGTTCCATGAACGGGGCAACCGGGAGAAGCGGAATAAAGCCCGGCTTAAATTCCTCATCGAGGAAATGGGACTGCTGGCCTTCCGGAAGGAAGTGCTGGGGAGGCTGTCCTTTACCCCGTTGTCTGCCGGTACCGAGCTAACAGATGACCACAGCCACCGAGACCACATCGGTGTTCACCCCCAGAAAACCCCGGGGTTGCACTACGTAGGTCTGAATGTGGTAACCGGGCGGATGAAGCTGGAGCATGTATACGAGGTGGCGCGTTTGGCGGAAGCCTACGGCAATGGGGAGGTCCGTCTGACAACGGCCCAAAATGTAATTATTGCCAATGTTCCAGACTCGAAGCTGACAGAGCTGCTTGCCGAGCCGGTACTGGAGCAGCTGCAGCATGATCCGCTGCCTTTTGCCCGCGGCCTCATCTCTTGTACGGGGAATACCTTCTGCCCCTTCGCCATGATCGAAACCAAGCAGCGCACCTTGGAGCTGGTTACCTATCTGGATCAGCAGATCGGCCGAAGTGTAATGGAGAGCATCGGAGTGCTGGAAATCCACGCCTCCGGCTGTCCGAACTCCTGCGGCAACCCCCATACCGGACAAATCGGCCTCATCGGTAAAAAGGTGAAGGTAGACGGGCAAGTGGTGGAAGGCGCCGATATTTACTTGGGGGCGGAGCATGGCGTGCATGGCTCCTTTAACGAACGGTGGAAAATCGCTGTGCCTTTTTCGGAGATGGGACCACTCCTTGAAGGGATGATCCGTCAATATATCGAGGAGCGGGAGCCTGAGGAGCCTTTCCGCAGGTGGTGCATCCGGAACGGTCTGATCCAGGGAGAATTGAAGCAGTTTGCTCCTATGATCAAGGATGAAGAACATACGGCCTAGGGACCCTAACAGGTCCAATCGGTAAAAGGGGAGATCAACCATGTCTTATGTAAAACCTGACCAAGTGGTCGAAGCGATGATTCAGGCCGGCACGGCCAAATCCCTGCTGCCGGTGAAGCAGCTGCTGCTCCGGGGGTTCCTGGGCGGCGCGATTCTCGGGTTTGCCACAACCCTGGCTTTCCAGGCCACGGTCCAGACGAAAATCGGCATGGTAGGGGCGCTGGTGTTCCCCGTTGGGTTTGTGATGATCATCCTGCTGGGACTGGAGCTGGTCACCGGCAACTTCGCCCTCATTCCCGTTTCTGTGATGGAGGGGAAAGCCAAAGCCTCCGCCATGCTGCGCAACTGGAGCTGGGTGTTCGTGGGGCATGTGATCGGGGCCGCCTTTTACGGCCTGCTCTATTACATTGCCGCCACCAAGATGGGCCATGTGGGAGACGATGCGGTAGGGGCCATGATCATCAAAACCGCAGAAGCCAAAACCAATGGGTACTCGTCCTTGGGCTTCGACGGTATGATTACCGTGTTCGTCAAGGCGGTCCTGTGCAACTGGATGGTGTGTTTGGGGGCAGTGATGGCCATGACCTCCCAATCCACCGGCGGCAAAATCGCGGCTATGTGGCTGCCAATTCTCACCTTTTTCGGGCAGGGCTTCGAGCACTCCGTTGTTAATATGTTTGTCATTCCTACGGGCATGATGATGGGAGCAAAGGTCAGCTTTGCCGATTGGTGGCTGTGGAATCAGATTCCGGTTACGTTGGGCAACCTGGCGGGAGGCTTCCTGTTCACGGGCCTCGCCCTCTACCTGACGCAGAAAAAACGCGCAGCGGCTTCGGCTGTGGTGCCAGCTGCTGCGGATACACCCGCGTCCCCGTCCATAGCCAAGCACGCCTAGGGTGCAAATAACACAAAAGCCGCCAAACACAAGGGATTCCCTTGTGTTTGGCGGCTTTTGTGTGCTGCAACTGCTTGTTCGGTGTAGCGGCGGCGCTAACGAATCTGGGCAACGCTATTTGGCTGCAGCGGGGCTTTTTTGAAATCTAACGAATCCTAGACACGCTATTTTGTCCGAATGGGTGCCAAATGGCTTCCAAGCGGGCCATTAGCGTGTCTGAGATTCGTTAGATTTTCATAACACCCGTTTTTTGCGAAATAGAGTGTCTGAGATTTGTTAGCCCACTAAGGCAAACAGACGGTCGACCAAGCAGCCAGCAGATATAGCGCCCACCCAACCAACACCGCTCTATGCCTCGCTGGTTCCCAGCCCTGGCTTCGGCTTCTTGTCCCCCGCAGGCTCAGCCCGATCCTGATCCTCTGCAGCCTCCTGGCTGTCGAGATACTCCTGGAGATCATCCTGCACGCTGGTATCCGAGAGCGGTACCTTGGAGCGGTGCGCCGACCGGATAATGATATGCCCCGATACAGGAGCGGTCAGGAAAACGAAGGCAATCCCCAGGAGCAGCCGGATGCTGGATACGCCGTGTGTAAACAGAAAATAGAAAAAGGCGGCTAACAGAATGCTCAGAATGCCCAGGGTTGCGCTTTTGGTGGAGGCGTGGGCGCGGTTGTATACATCCGGCAGGCGGAGAATGCCCAGGGAGCTGATCAGACTCATCAGGGTTCCGGTAATGACCAGGACGGAGACGACAATTTCAATGATCGTTGTTGCGTTCAATAACAGTCCCGCCTTCCATATATTTGCTCAGAGCAATGGTGCTCAGGAATGCTAATATGCCGATAAGCAGAATTGCTTCCAGATACGCGTGGGAGTTCAGCATGATGGAAAGAACGGCGATGATACCAATGACGATGTATCCCATCGTATCGAGAGCCAAGATCCTGTCGTGCATGGAAGGGCCAACAATGACCCGGTATAAAGCCACCACAAGAGAGATGGACAGCAGGAACATGGACAAAAGCATCACGTTATCAAACATTACCGCATCACCTCAATAATGGCATTTTCGAACTTGCGCATGGTTCTGGTTATATTATTCCGGTAGTCCTTGGCATCCATAGCATGGATAAACATAACACCCGCCTTGGGGTCGATCTCCATAATGACGGAGCCCGGCGTCAGGGTGACCAATGCGGACAGGAGAGTAATTTCGAATTCCGTCTTGAGAATGGTCTCCGAGCGGAAGATCCCCGGCTGTATATTCAGCTTCGGCCGCGTCACCTGCAGGGCCACCACCCAGGTGGATTTGAAGAGCTCCACAATGAACAATCCGATCAGCTTGGCGATGGAGATCGCCTTTTTGCCGTAGAAGGACTCGGGGAAGAACCGCCGCATCAGGAAAATAATGATGAAGCCGATGGTGTAGCCAATGCCGAACACCACCACATTCCAGGATTCGTTAAGCAGCATATACACAAAAGCGATCAGCAGGTTGAGTAAAAGTTGAGTCGTTATGTTCATCACGTCCTTTACCGTTTAGGAGCTATTCCGCTGAAGAACTCAGGTGCCCCGCTTGAAAACAGCGTCGATATAAATGGAGGGATTCATAACCGTCTCGACGGCTTGCTCCACATAAGAAAGCACCCATTCGGCCCGCAGGCCCATCACCACAATAAGCGTCACCAGGATGATGCCGGGCAATAAGGCGCTGTTGCCGGTTTCCTTCTGATCCCCCTCGCTCATGAGCGTTTCTCCCCAGAAGCTGTGAATGAAGATCTTCACAACGGAGTAGAGCACCATCAGACTGGTCAGAATCGCTACAACCGACATGGCCAGATGTCCTCCGGACACCCCGCCCTTCAAGATCAGCACCTTGCCGACAAAGCCGCTTAACGGGGGAACACCGGCAAGAGCCAGAGCCGCAATAAAGAACAGCCAGCCCAGAATGGGGCGGAAGAGCAGGAGGCCGCTGAAATTCTTTAATTTATCCGAGCCGAAGATGGAGATGATCGCTCCGCCCAGGATGAAGATCAGCCCCTTGGCCAGCATATCGTGGATCAGATAGAAGATGGCGCCGGTCATGGAGTCCGTGGTCGCCACTCCAACCCCGAAGAGGATGAAGCCCACAGCCACAACCACGTTGTAGGCAAGAATTTTTTTGATTTCCCAATGAAAGATGGCGCCTAGTGCACCCAATATCATCGTCAGCACCGACATATAGAGAATCGCCGTATGGGTAATCTCCGGCTTATGGTAGAACAGCAGCGTGAATGTGCGGATAATAGCATAAATGCCGACCTTGGTCAGCAGTGCTGCGAACAGCGCCGAAACGGCAGGGGGAGGTGCGCTGTATGAGCCGGGCAGCCAGAAAAATAGCAGCAGGCCTGATTTGAGGCCGAATACGGCCAGGAACAGGAAGCTGACCGTGGTCAGCAGGCCGTCTTGTCCGATGGCCGCAATACGTTCGGACAGATGGGCCATATTCAGCGTCCCCGTAATGGAGTACAGGTAGGCGATGGAAACGACGAACAGGGTGGAGGATACCACATTGATGATGACATATTTGATGGATTCCCGGAGCTGGAGCCGTTTGCCGCCCAAGGACAGCAGGACATATGAGGAAATCAGCATAACTTCGAAAAAAACGAACAGGTTGAAGATATCCCCGGTCAAAAAGGAGCCGTTCACGCCGCACAGCAGGATGAGGATAAACGGATAAATATAATGAAGCTTGTGCTCATGGGAGATGGAGCCGAAGGTATACAGCGCGCACATCAGACTAACGGTAGTGGCGGTAAGGACAAGCAGGGAGGACAGCATATCTCCCACAAGATTGATGCCGTAAGGCGCCTCCCAGCCTCCCACATCCAGGACAAGGATGCCTTGGGTGGAGACGCGGTGGATGAGGAAGATGGACACCCCGATGGTCAGGACCATGGCGATGACGGTCAGCACCTGCTGCAAACGGACGCGGCGGCGGAAGAAGATCATGGTCATGCCCGTGAGAAGGGGAATGATGATCGGCAGAATTAAAACATTAGTCATGCATGCTACCTCTCAATTGCTTCAAATTGTCAGTGCCCAGCTCCACATATGTGCGGTAGCCCAGCACCAGAAGAAATGCAGTCAAGGCAAAGCTGATGACAATGGAGGTAAGAATCAGCGCATGGGGCACAGGATCGGTGTAGCTGGAAGCCCCTTCCCCCAAAAGAGGTGCAGCGCCCTTCTTCAATCCGTTGATGGCCATCAGCATAAGATGGGTGGCATGGGAGAAGACCGTGATGCCCAGGATGATCCGCAGCAGGTTTTTGTTCAGGATCAGATAGGTTCCGACGGTAAACAGGATACCGGAAATAATGATGATGAACGTCTCCATTATTTTTTGTCCTCGCTTATACTCGTGATTATCGTCATGGTGGTTCCGACAACGGTCATGTATACCCCCAGGTCAAAGGCGAGAGCAGAAGCAATCTCCGTTTTGCCGAGAAGCGGAAGATTCACATAGGTAAAGGATTGGAACAGGAAGGGCAGATCCAGCAGCATGGAAACCGTGCCGGTCAGCACGGAGGTAATCACTCCCGCGGCGGCAATCCGATTGAACGGGAACGGAATGATGTCCCGCACAGACTGAAGGTCGAAGGCCAGATATAGCAATACCAGCGCTGAAGAGGTAATGAGCCCTCCGATGAAGCCGCCACCCGGATCATGATGCCCTGCGAACAGAATGTACACGGAGAAGATCAAGATGATGAAGACCAATATTTTGGCGGCCACCTGAAGAAAGACATCCGTGAATTTTAATTTCATGGCTGTTTCCTCCCTGCCTGGCGAAGTTTAATCATGGTGAAGATGCCGATTCCCGCTGTGAAAAGAACAACACTTTCCAGCATCGTATCGAAGCCGCGGAAGTCCACCAGAATGGCGTTGACCATATTCTTGGCACCGGCAAGCTTGTAGGAATCCTTATAGAACTCGGCAATGGACTCGAACATATGATGGCTTTGCGTGGAAAGCCCGATTAAGGTCAGGGTTGTGCCTACGCCAACCGCAATAAGAGCGTTGGACAAGCGGAATTTCATCGGTGTAATATACTTGCTGACCCGGGGCAGAAAGTAGAAGCACAGCAGGAACAGGGTGGTCGAGATGGTTTCCACAACAAGCTGTGTCAGAGCCAAATCAGGAGCCCGGAAGATGATGAAGAACAGGGACACGATATATCCAATGACACTGACGGCAATAATGGAGATCAGCCTTGATTTGGTGAACACCATGTGGATTGCTGCCGCAACTGTGGTAAAGCCGAGTAAATATTCATACGTCTGGATGGGTGCATTGCCTGACAGATCCAGACTCCATGCGTCCTGCAGAAAGAAGGAGCCTCCCGCCATGACAATGATGAACACAAACAGATAGGATAAATAATGGGTGGTAGAGCCGGTGATATAGAAGCCGGTAATTTTGCCGGCCAGACGCTCCATTCCGGTGATCCCGTTGTCATAAACCCGGTTAAGACTGAACCTCAAGGGGATGCTGTCGTAAACATCCGTAAACTTGGTAATATACCGGTACATAACAGTGCCCAACAGGATAATGCCCAAGGTCATGAAAATCTCTGTATTAAAGCCGTGCCAAGCGGAAATATGTACATGCCATTCCGCTCCATTGGCGAAGACCTGCGGCAGAATTGCTTTTACCGTAGGCTCCAATAGGGAGGACGCGATCATATTCGGAAAGAAGAACAGAATCAGGACGAAGGCCGCCAGAATCATGGGCGAGATGAGCATACCCAGAGGAGCCTCGTGGGGGATGCGTTCCCCCGCTTTGGGCTGATGAGGGCCCATAAACACCTTGAAGATCAGGATCATACAATACACAAAGGTCAAAACGCTTGCCAGCCAGGCAATGATCGGTATGAAGATAAACGCGCTGTTCATGGTGCGCGAGGCGGTCAATACACCGGTGAAGAACATTTCCTTACTTAGGAAACCGCCGAAGGGAGGGAGGCCTGCCATGGAGAATGCGCCAATCATGGTCAGGGTGAAGGAAACAGGCATCACATGAATCAGTCCGCTTAAGCGGCGTATATCCCGTGTCCCTGTTTCGTGGTCAAGAATACCGATCATCATAAACAGACAGCCCTTGAAGATAGAGTGGTTGATCAGATGGAACACACCTGCCAGAACAGCACCGGCAAACAATAGGGAGCTGTCGCCGTATTGGCTGTTAAGAGCGATGGAGCCGATGCCGAACAAGCACATAATCAGACCGATTTGGCTGATGGTGGAGAAAGCGAGCAGCGCCTTCAGGTCGCTTTGGCGGATGGCCTTCATAGAGCCGATCAAGAGAGTAATCAGTCCTACCAGGGTAATGGTCCAGAACCATTCCATATGTCCACCGAAGATAGGTGTCAGACGGGCCACCAGATAGACTCCTGCCTTAACCATTGTTGCGGAGTGCAGATAGGCGCTGATAGGAGTAGGAGCCTCCATGGCATCAGGCAGCCAGATGTGGAACGGGAATTGGGCCGATTTCGTGAAGGCGCCGAGCAGGATGAAAAACATGGCCGGGAGGAAATACGGGTGCTGCGCCAATTGATCGCTTAAGGCAATCAGCTCACGGATGCTGAGCGTACCGCCGGCGGAGGATAGGATGATGAAGCCGAGGAGCATAAAGAAGCCGCCGGTCATGGTGATGAACATGGATTTTTGGGCCCCGTAGCGCGATCTTTTGCGGTGGTACCAAAAGGCGATAAGCAGGAAGGAGGAAACGCTGGTCAGCTCCCAAAACGCATACAGGGTCAAGAGATTATCGGAGAGCACGGAGCCTAACATCGCTCCCATAAACAGCATCAGATACGCATAAAACAGATGCAGCTTCTCCCGGGTTTTGGACATATAGAAGATGGAGTAGAACACCACCAGAGCGCCGATCCCCGTTATCAGCAGAGCAAAAAGCAGGGAGAGACTATCGAGATAAACGGAGAAATCAATACCTAAAGACGGAATCCATGAAACCGTGTACAGCAGAGGCTCGAGAGGTTGGCTGGAGGAATAGAAGCCTGCAAAAAAGATGAGCAGCGCCACAGGAACCGCCATAACGAACCAACCGGTATGTATGCGGTGCGCATATTTAGCCAAAAGGGGGATGAGAGGGACAGAAAAAAAAGGGATCAGAATCGCGATATGCAGTAAGTTCAACTATAAGCCGCTCCTTATTCTTTAAGTTTTGTTGTAAAGGGTGGGGGTGGCAGTTTCGCAAGAACATAACCGATTTTTTGATGAAGGTTCTCCTACCGGAATCAAGCGTTTGGGCAGCATGGGTCTACGTCTCCTTTAGTATGGCCATATTTAATCCTATTACGTATTGATGGATTGTAGGAATAATTATACCCTATGCGAGTTGACACCATCAAACTTTATGTGTAGTCTAGTGCTATCTTTAGGCAGAGGTGAATGAAAAACCATGAAGACTGGAAGTATGGATGAATGCATACTTGTCTGTGTTTATTATGGACCGAACGGCGAACGGCTTATCCGCAGAGGCGGTAAAATTGCCAAAATGCTGAATTGTCCGCTGTATGTGTTAACCGTTGACCGGCAACCCGAAGACGAGTGGGATATCGAAAAAAGCCACTATATTTCGGCATGGAAAAAGATTGCCGATGAGCTCGGGGCGGAGGAGTTCATTGTGAAATACAATGAAAAACGCCCTGTGGCCAAAGTGATTACTGAGGTAGCCAAGCAAAAAAATGTGACGCAGATCGTATTGGGACAGACAGCCCAAAGCAGGTGGGAGGAAATCACGAAGGGCTCCATTGTAAACCTGCTGCTGCATGACATCTCCTTCGTTGATCTTCACATTGTGTCTGTGTCCCGTGAGCTGAACGTTCAGGAGGGCTTCTACGAAACAGGAGTCCGCGCCTATCTGAAGGAGGGGCCTGAAGGCTTCCGGCTCTGCTTCAACCACACTCATCTCGACAAGTATGAAGGTATTTTCTATAAAGAGGTTGGGACGGACTTCAACAACGGAATTTTTAAATTCCTGCTGGACAACGAAACCATCGAGGTCCGTGTAGTGGACGATTATGTAAAGGATATTAACGACCGGGTCAATTAATGCGGAAGCGGCTTCCGGCAGACAACAGCGATTATAGGGGGACATGGTCTACCATGTCTTCTTATTCGTCCAGGAAAGTGAGTTTGCGTTGACTGCAGTGTTTTTTTTGCAAACGCTTTCCGATCTGGTGGGGACGTATCTGCCATAAGAGGGGATCCGATGATGCCGTTGATAACGGAGGCTCAATTAATCGATGAAATCGGCTGCTGGCTGAAAACACATCTTTCGGTTACGGTGCAGTCGGGCAACCGCATCAGACGCGGGCTGATGAATGAGAAGTGGATTGTGGAAACGGACAAGGGTCGACTGTTCGTTAAGTGCTATCACCCGGAGCGGTACAAGGAGAGATGGCAGAATACGGAGTTTCGGGCGGGCTTTGAAGATGCGCTGCAGCTCCAGCTTCTTTTCTATCAATCGGGTGGGCGGTGTCCTGAACCGTTGGCGCTGGATGGGCGCTGCATGCATCTCCTGCCCTGCGGAAGATACATGGCTGTGATGACCTGTTGTCCGGGGATGATGGTGCCTGCCGGCCAGATGGGTGAACGCCGGATGTACGCACTGGGAAGGGCGGCGGCGGATATGCACACCGTCTGGGATTCCGCGGCGGTAACAGGGGTAGGGGTAGCGATTCCCCGGAAGGAACCTGCTTACCGGCTGTCCCGGGAGAGGATGGAGCAGACGTGGGAGACAAATTGGGATGCGGCCCGCGGCTCGGCGGGGCACATCCGGAATGCCTTGCAATTACAGAAGGCAATCATTGATTCACTCCGGCAGGACGATCTGGCGCCCCCGGCCCCAGGCTGGGCTCATCTTGACCTGTGGGCGGACAACCTGCTTTTTGAAGGAGATGCGCTTACCGCAATCGTGGATTTTGACCGGGCACGTTATTCGTTCCCAGCAATGGACCTGGGAAGGGCTGTTTTGTCAGGCACTCTGAGCGGCGGCGGATTCCAGAGGGATGCAGTGGCCGCCTTCGCCGAAGGCTACTGCAGCAGACGGCCGCTCCCGCCGGGTTCGCTGGTGCAAGCGGTCAAGTATGTCTGGTGTGTGGAGACGTTTTGGTGGATCCAGCCGTCGATGGAAACGTCCAGCGTGGTCCCTGTGCGCTTCGCAGAGGAGATGATGGTCACCGCGAGGAATTGGGAGCAGTTGGACGCCCTTCTGGAGGGCAGCTAACTGAGCCGATCGCGGATCAGAGGCAGTGTGCAGCAGTGGATTCCTCCCCCCAGGCTAGTCGTAAGATTGCCATTATTGTGGGCCGGTTCAGCAGAAGTATGCTAATATGCGCCTTTTGGGCAAAGCGCAGAGATAATGAGCTTTGCCCTTCTTTTATTTTTATTTTCCTGTGATATACTTTAGCTAAATAAACCAGTAAAGGAAATGGCCTATGACAAACCCAAAGCCACTTCACTACGAAGACAGTCTAAATGAGATTAATCGGTTGAATCAAATTAATCAATTGATCTTGGATTCCGTTGCCGAAGGCATTTATGGAATTGATCTGAACGCGAGAGTGGTTTTTGGGAACAAGGCGGCCGAACGGTTAACAGGGTATTGTGTGCAAGAATATGAGCATCACACCCTTCATGAGCTGATCCATCATACAAATTCGCGGGGAGAACAAGTACCGCTTTCTTTTTGTTCGGTTTATCACGCACTTACCCATGGTGAGAGTCTGTTTATTAAAGATGACGTGTTCTGGAGGAAGGACGGCTCTTATTTTCCTGTGGAATATACCGCGAAACCGATGATGGAGAACGGCACACATATAGGAAGTGTAATTACCTTCCGCGATATGACGGAGAAGCTGCGGACAGACCAATTGATTGTAGAATGGGACAAATTGTCTGCAGTAGGACAGTTGGCCGCAGGCATTGCCCATGAAATCCGGAATCCGATTACGGCACTGAAGGGTTTTCTTAAGCTTATGCAGCGCAGCGGGCAAGTAAATGACGGACATATTACCATTATGGGCTCGGAGTTTGAACGGATCGAATGCATTATTCAAGAGCTTCTTACCTTCTCAAAGCCTTGTGTTTCCCAATACAATAATGAAGAAATAGGGGATATTATCCGTCATGTGGTTACCTTAATGGAGCCTCAGGCCTTATTAAAAAACATCGCTCTCTCGATGGAGTCCGCCTGCCTTCCGTTATATATCCGTTGCATTAAAAACCAGATTAAACAGGTGCTGGTCAATCTGATCCGAAATGCGATTGAAGCCATGGACAAGCCGGATGGCAGCATTCAAATTAAAATTTCTCACCAAACGGCCCACGTCATCATTGAGGTGATAGATAATGGCCCGGGCATTCCAGAGCGTGCCCTTAACAAACTGGGTGAACCCTTTTATTCCACAAAGGAGAAGGGGACGGGGCTTGGATTGATGGTGACCCAAAATATTATCCGGAACAATCATCATGGTATATTGGATGTGAAAAGCCAGGAAGGGATAGGAAGCATCTTCGCGGTTATATTGCCGCAAGTTTAAAAATAAAAGGATCGGCTTTGGCGCTAACGAATCTGTGGAGCGCTATTTGTCTGTATAGAGGAACCTTTCAAATCTAACGAATCTCAGCCACGCTATTTGTCCCGAATTGGCCCCAAAAGGCTGTTAAGCAGGCAAAAAATACACCCGAATATCCAGGGTGAATTGATACGTCACTCTGCCTCCTCTAATCAAAGAAAAAAACAGCTAAAATAAAACTCAACCGCCGAGTATTGGGATACTGTGACAAATGTACTTGGGGAACTTTGGACCCGGCTTTATGATGGTATTGCTTTGGATTTCCCATCCTCTTATGACAGGAGAATTGTCGTATGTGTAATTGGATGAACGCCTCCTTAACGAATTAATTTAGGAGGCCAAGGTAGTACCCTTTGCCTCCCATATAGGAGGAATGAGAAGTGGAAAAAGGTATTATTATTTTGCTGAGCGGTGTATCAAGCGCTGGGAAGACAACACTCACTAAGGTCCTGCAAAGCCAATTGGACGAAACGTTCTACCATATTTGCTGTGATGATTTTATGAATATGGCCCCCAAGCAGGTGCTGCGCGACGATCTGGACAACCAGCTTCTGATTACCCAGGGCATCATGCATGAAACGGCCCAACTGTTTAGTGATAAAGGACTCCCTATCATCATTGATGATGTGATTCTGGATTTGCCGGATAAGAATGACTGGTTATTCGAATACGTCACTATGTTTGCCGGTTATCCGGTGTTGTTTGTCCATGTGGAATGCCCAATCGAGGAATTGGAGCGCCGCGAGGTGTTCCGGGGGGACCGGACCATCGGCCAATCCCGGTGGCAGCTGGCTCATGCATACACAGATATTCCCTACGACCTGACCGTAAACACACACGTTCATTCGACAGAAGAGTGTGCACTCCAGATCAAGAACATGCTCATTAAGCAGGAACAGTGGTGGGCATTTCGAGTATTAGGGGAGCATTTCGAAACAACTCCAAGACGATAAATTCAAACAAGGCTGCCTGTTTTATGGGCGGCCTTTTGCTGTGGAAAAAACTAATCCATCTGTCCTAATTTCCAGTTTTTATTGCTTTTTAATTTGTCGCATTTATCTCTGCCCTTTACAATACATCACTAAGACCGGAGAATTGGGCAGCTAAAGGCCGGACGATACCACCGGAATGTATATAAGACGGGAGAGTGTAATGATGAATATGGGAAGAGCTGTTCTGCAGACATTGGAATTCAGCCAGGAGCTAACTCTGGTACTGGCTGGCCGTGTTTCATTCGGCGCTGCGGCGGAAGGTTAACGGCCGTATCTATCCGGAGTTGAAAAGCAAGCTGCACGTAGTTGAGGTTTAGGCATCCCGCTCCGGTAATGGTATAATCAGGGGGATATCTCAATTCGGAGTGAGAGGAGCTTGCTTACATGGCACAATCGATTAAAGACAAAGTAGCAATTGTAACCGGAGGAGCAAGAGGAATCGGCAAAGCCACGGCCATTGCCCTGGCCAAGGAAGGTGTACATGTGGGGCTTCTGGCCCGTACCGAGGCGACGCTGAAGGAAGTAGCGGCAGAGCTCGAAGGGCTGGGTGTCAAAGTCGCCTATGCGGCCATTGATATTTCGTCCAAGGAGCAGGTGGACGCAGCGGTCGAAGCCTTAACTGCAAAGCTGGGACCGGCCGATATCCTGATCAACAATGCGGGCATTGCCACCTTCGGCACGGTGCTGGAGATGGACCCGGCGGAGTGGAAGGGTATGATCGATACCAATCTGATGGGCACCTATTATGTCACCCGTGCCGTATTGCCGCAATTGATCGCCAAGAACGGCGGAGACATCATTAATATCTCCTCCACCAACGGGTTAAACGGCGCAGCCACCTCCAGTGCATACAGCGCATCCAAATTCGCTGTGATTGGTTTCACGGAATCCCTTGCCCAGGAGGTACGCCGCAACAATATCCGGGTATCGGCGTTAACCCCCAGCACCATTGCTACGGACCTGGCCTTGGACCTGAGCCTGATTAAAGAAAACAATGATGATAAATACGTTCAGCCGGAGGATGTGGCAGAGTTTATTATCGACCAACTGAAAATCCACAAACGGATGTATGTGAAGGCTGCTACCTTTATCGCAACCAACCCGTTCTAAAGCAAACTTTCTATTAGAAGCCAAGACCATATAACACCTGAGGGAGTGCATATATTTCATGTCGAGCTTGCCGAATTGCCCAAAATGCCATTCAGAATACACATACGAGGACGGGAGTCTTTTGATCTGCCCGGAGTGTGCCCATGAATGGAGCTTGGAATCGGGCGCTGAGGACAGCGGCGATATAAAGATCGTGAAGGATGCCAATGGAAACATCCTGAATGACGGGGACTCCGTTACGGTCATCAAGGATCTGAAGGTGAAGGGCAGCTCATCTGTCCTGAAGATCGGAACCCGTGTGAAAAACATCCGGCTGGTGGATGGGGACCATAATATCGATTGCAAGATCGAGGGATTTGGGGCCATGAAGCTAAAGTCGGAGTTTGTGAAGAAGATTCTATAGAGGCGAAACGTAAGAAGCGGAGAGCAGGCGATCATGCCGGGGCTCTCCGCTTTTTGGTTATTCTCCTATGAGAGGCGGTTCCTTTGTTTTTTTCGCAGGGTCCGGGTATACCCGATAAAGGGAAACACCGTAAAGATCACACAAACCATCAGAACAAGGCTTGCACCGGAAGCCATACCTACGTAGAAGCTTTGGTCAGCCTGGTTGAGCATGAATAAACAGCCTAATAGCAATCCCATAAAGATAAGCGCCAGCTTGCCCATCTGCCGCCTGTTGCTGCGGAGAATCTCCATTTCGGAATCTGCATCGCTAAAAATGGGGGAGGTGCCCGCTGCCGCTCTAAAAATCTGGTAGCCGTGTTGGGCCACCACCGGCGTCCAGCCGCTGGCCTCGTAGAAGGACAGCATATCGGGGCCGATGCGTCTCTCCATATTCAATGCATAATCGTAATCCTGCGGCTGCCCCTCCTCGAAGCGGTACAGCAAGCCTGATAACCCGGCAAGATGCCAACCTTTCCGGCTCATTTCCCTCAGCATCCTCATATCCTTCTCCGGCGCTATCGCCAGCCCGTTGCATAACCGGTATTTAGCCATTTTAACGCCCTCCTGAATTCTGATTAAAATGCTGTTCTGCTATATCGATAATCTGTTTTCTGCGGTTGAAATTTTCCCGGAGGATATTCCGCCCTTCCTCCGTAACCTGATACAGGATTTTGGAGTCATCTCCGCTGATTTCCATGATCCACCTGGCCTGGTTCAGCTTCTTCAAGGTGGTATACATGGTGGCGGGACCAATCTCCACGCTGCCCAAGGTCATATCCTGAATAACCTGCATAATTTTATAGCCGTGTATGGGCTCCAGCGTGGCCAACAGGATCAGGAAGATACTATCTGTAAGCTCACCGGATTCGTAGGGACTTGTTCGGGCCACAGGGTCGCCTCCTCTATATCAATGATGGATATAACAACATTGTATCCATCATTGATATAGTTGTCAAGATTTGCTCCAGCGGGCAAAGAAAAAGCCCCGCCCACCTTATCGGTGAAATGATAGGAGTGATTCAGTGGAAAAATGCAAATCCTGCCGTTTTCTTTGGTAAGATAAGAGTACCGCCAGGGAATAATGGAATGGAAAAGGAGGCTGGACATGCCCTATATCGTTGATTTTAAACATGTGTCTACCGTCGGCTTGGAGTCCTCACCTGTAGCAGCGGCGCTGGCCGGAATGCGTGCCAATGAAGCCCGCTATTTTATGAACAAATACAAGCATGCATTCACCACCCTGCCTGTCAGCGAAAGCCAGGACAATCTGGATTACGTGAACCGGGTGCTGAAGGAAGAGCGGAATATCGAGTTTGCGGCCAAACCGCTGGAAACCTCACGTTTTCAAGTGGAAAACATCCAGTTTACCTACGTCTTCTACGAGGACGGGCTTGGAGTCAATGTGATGTATACAGTGGACGACCCTAAGAAGCGGGCGGTGGGCTTTAAGCTGTCGGAGGGTATGGAGATACCGGCGGAGCTGGAGGGCAAGTTCAAGTTCGCCAGGCAGAAGTCCACGTTGGCCGGAACCATAAGGGGTTCGTTTTTTGTGATCAAGGGGCAATATTAAGGGCTGTAAAAAAGGAGCGCGTATATGGAAGGAGACTTACTCGATATTCGCGGAAAACGGCTATACGTGGAAATCCACGGAGATGCGGATGCTCCCGCGCTATTATACCTTCACGGCGGACCGGGGGAGAGCTGCTATGAGTTTATGCTGCATCAATCGCTGCGGCTGTCAGAGAAACTTCGTCTAGTCGGTATTGATCAGCGCGGGGTCTGGCGTTCAGATGCACTCGAGGAAGAGGAAGCATTGGGGCTGCAGGACTTGGTGGAGGATTGCGAGCAGCTTCGTGAGCATTTGGGCATTCCGCGCTGGTCTGTGCTGGGGCATTCGTTCGGAGGTTTCTTAGGCGTGCTGTATGCCGGCTATTATCCGGATTCGGTTGAGTGCCTTGTTTTGGAGGGGCCTTCCTTTGATTTCGATAAGTCCTTCCGAAACTGGCTGCAAAAAGCTGCGCCCTTCTACCAATCCATCGGGAAACCCGACAAAGCGCAAGAATGCCTGGCCGCAGCACACGGGTCCCAGTCACCGGAGGAAACGCTGCAGGCTTTTATGGAGCTGGGCCAAGGCTTAGGCAAGCTAAGAATGAAGGTGTATACGCCGAATGACGGCAACAACTACAACAGAATGCTTTATTCGGACAGTCAGGTCAAAGAGTTCGGCAGACGCAGCGGAATTCATTTCTCCCAATTAATCGCTGAAGGGCGCATTTTTGATTCCTTGCTCCCCAAGCTGAAGGATTTAACGGTGCCAACGCTATTGATTAAGGGCAGGCATGATCCCGTTATTTGCGAGGAGCAGACACAAGCATTTGTGAGGGACGTACAGAACGGACAGTTGATGATTTATGAGGAGAGCGGGCATTTGCCTCATTTTGAAGAACCGGACAGATTTGCCGCAGATGTGATTCAATTTGTGCTGGGGACAAGGCAATAAGAATCTATCATTTGTTTATAGGAGGGATTATTTTGCGGAGAATGGCATGGGTCTTTCTGGTTTTGATCGCTTTTACTTTTTTCTTGCACCATTCCACAACAGCTCAGGCTGCCCCGCAGGACCTGGCTGAGAAGCAATTGCCGGCTCTGCTTATTCTTACGGAGCCCCAAACCTTATTGTACGACGCTCCTGACGGGAAGCAGATAGGAAGTGCAGCGCTGCAGGTAGCAAATGTGCTGGAGGCGGAGGAGGGATGGCGCGGTTATTTCATACAGGAGTCCCAGCCCTTGATCTGGTACAAGATTGAAACCGAAGAAGGGCAATTCTGGATCAGGCCGAAGCAGCCGGAATATACCGGTGATTTTTACGAATGGATCCGGACCTCGGCAGAAGAGTTTTTATATGATGAACCGTCGGAGCAAGGGAAATCGGCCAATACCATTTCTCCGCAGCCGTTGAGAACCATCGGCACCTACAACGGATATTACCGTATCCAGACATGGTTGGGATATAAGTGGATCAAGCCGGTGCATGAGCTGCTTCCGTATTATATTCCTACCGATGAATGGGTCAGCGTGAATGAAACGATGCCGATTTTCGATGCGCCGGAGGGGGATGCGGCGATCAGCGGGTATTTAAGTCCGGGGCAATCCGTGGTTGCCTTCGAGCGGATAAATTATGATTGGTTCCATATCCGGACATGGCTGGGGGATAAGTGGATCAGCCATGACTATTTCTTGCCGAAGGATTTGCAGACGGGAGAGAAAGCCGTAGAGTTAAAGGACAATACCCCTGTTTACGCGTTTCCCAACCGGGACGCCCAGGTATTGGGGACTCTTTCCCCCCAGATTGTGATGTCATTCGAACGAGGTAGCGGCTGGTATCATATCCGCAGCAGCTGGCTTGGCGATGTGTGGATCTATGCGAGCCCTTCTGCTGCGGACCCGGAAAAGTATGTCCCTCCGGTTGTTGTGGCGGACCAGCCTATCGCGGGCACATGGAGCTTCATTCAGATTGATCCGCACTCCAATGCGCCGCGGGATTATCCGCTGTCTCCCTCCATTCTGCAGGCTCCTAATGCGAGGAGCATTACCCCATTCGGAGAACCGGTTTCCCTTCAGTTTTCCCTAGCCAACGCAAGTGATGATCCGATTACCATAGCGAAGGATGAGCAGGTTACAATTGAAATCGAGAGAATAACCGGTTCCTACTTTAACCGCACCTATGAGAAGGTTTGGAGCGGGACACTGCCGGTATCCCAAGCATTCAAAACCAAAATGTGGACCGCGCAGGCCCTCATGGAGTGGGATGGGAAAGATTCGGACGGCAAGCCGGTTCCGTTCGGCGAATATACGGCCCGTGTGAAGCTGCCTTGGACCATCCATTACAGCATTGATGGTAAAGATGAGGCGCTGCTGCAGAAAGTGAGAGATTCGATTTTCACAAAATGTTATTTTTCCATCGGTGCTCCCTAAGTGTATGAAATAAATCGATGATAAAATGAAATCAAGAACTACGATTGCCAGAAACGAACACAGACATGAAGCGGTGAAAGTGGGAGCGTATGAAACGACTGACGATTGGGCTGTTTGCCCATGTGGATGCAGGGAAAACGACCTTTGCGGAACAGCTGCTGTTCCATACCAACAGCATAAAGTCGCGGGGCCGGGTGGACCATCAGGATGCGTTCCTGGACAGCCATGATATCGAGCGCACCAGGGGCATTACGGTCTTTGCCGACCAAGCGGTGATGGACTACAAAGGGGATACCTATTATCTGATCGATACCCCCGGGCACGTGGATTTCTCCCCGGAGATGGAGCGGGCCTTGCAGGTGATTGACTATGCTGTGGTGATTGTCAGTGCGGTGGAAGGGGTTCAGGGCCATACGGAGACGGTTTGGCAGCTGCTGCATAAGCACCGGATTCCAACCCTTTTCTTTATCAACAAAACGGACCGTACCGGCGCAGATGTGGGCAGAACCGAGGAGGATATACGCCAGCAGCTGACAGGGGAACTTTGCCCGATACCCGCATCCTTCGTTAACGGCATCACCGGCGAACCGCTGCGGGAGTTTATGGCGGAGCGGGATGAGGCTGCGCTGGAGGCGTTTCTGGAGGGAAGGAGTGATCCTGCATTCTGGCTGCAAACCATGCAGCGGCTGATGCGGGCGGGTTTGCTTTATCCTTGCGCTTCCGGCTCGGCGCTCCAGGATACGGGAGTTGCGGATTTTCTGGAGCAGCTCCATCTGCTGACGGCTTCCACCTATAATGAAGGCGCCGCCTTCGGGGGGCGGGTCTATAAAATCCGTCATGATGCAAACGGGGTAAGATTGACGTTTATTAAAGCGCTGAGCGGCAGGCTGAAGGTTCGGGAGCTGCTTCAATATGACAACGGCGGGGTTCCGGTTGAGGAGAAGGTTACCCGGATTTTTCTCGTAAATGGCCTTAAATTCCAGCCCGTGGAAGAGGTGGCGGCTGGTGATTTGTTTGCCGTTGCCGGTTTGTCCGCCGCTTGGGCCGGGCAAGGTTTGGGAGTGGTGTCGGACACGCTGGTCTATGAATCGGAGCCGACCCTGCAGTCCACGGTGGAATTCGGCGATTCTCTCCACGTGCAGAAGGTGCTTGGTGTATTCCGCATATTGGAGGCCGAGGAGCCTTCACTGAATGTGGTTTGGGAGGAAATTATGCAGGAGATCCACATCCGGGTGATGGGTGTGATCCAATTGGAGGTGCTGGAGCAGCTGGTGAAGGACCGGTTCGGCTTCACCGTTTCCTTTGGGCAGCCGGAAATCCTGTACAAGGAAACCATCCAAGCCGGTGTGATGGGCTACGGGCACTTCGAACCTCTGCGGCATTATGCGGAGGTGCATGTGCTGTTGGAGCCGGGGGAGCGGGGAAGCGGGATTCAATTTGAGAGCGAATGCCATCCCGATGTGCTCAGCATAAACTACCAGAATCTGATCCGGACCCATCTTTTTGAGCGGGAGCATCACGGGGTGCTGACCGGAATGCCGGTTACCGACTTGCGGATTACCTTGGTTAGAGGCGCTGCGCATAAAGAGCATACTCATGGCGGGGACTTCCGCGAGGCAGTTTTCCGGGCGCTGCGGCAGGGATTGGAGAAGGCGGATAATCTGCTGCTGGAGCCTTATTACGATTTCAAAATCAAGGTGGACATCGATGAGATGGGAAGGGTGCTGTCCGACGTCCAGCGGGCATCAGGGACATTTGATCCGCCCCAGACTATGGAAGCACATGCGTTGATTACCGGCAGAGTGCCGGTTTCCACCTTCATGAGCTACAGCACCGAATTCGCCTCCTTCACCCATGGGCGGGGCAGCATGCGCTGTGTGTTCGGGGGTTATGACCGGTGCCACAATGCCGGTGAGGTGATCGAACGGATCGGCTACCGGAGAGATGCCGACCCGCTGTATACCTCCTCCTCGATTTTTTGTGCCAAGGGGGCGGGATATTCGGTGCCGTGGGATGAAGCGGAGGGGAAGATGCATCTGCTCCGGTGAAGAGTTGTTTGGCCGGTTAGCCGTTGGCTGTGCCGGCTTCTTTATCGTGGAAGGCCCGGTATCCGGCCAGGCCAACCAGAAGGGCAAGCAGGGTCAAGCCAGCTGCCAGCAGATACATGTTCACGATGCCGAACCGTTCGGCCAGTCCCGCCATTACCAAGAGGGAAATACAGAACACCAGATGCAGCAGGGTTGCCTGGGCGGAAAGCACCTTGGGCAGCATCAGCTTGGTTACACTTCGCTGGATCAGGGTGCGGCGGTTAATGATGGACAGCTCTGCGAACGGGCCCATCAGCAGTACAAGCATAAGCGCAACAAAGGGCTGCGTATTCAGCGCGTAAATGGCGGTTAAGCTGCCATACCCTGCCATGCCGATGAGCATGGCCGCCAGATACCGGCTGCCGATCGTCCGGCTGAGAGCCAGAACCAGCAGCCCGCCGCCTACCGTACCGGCGAAATATGCCGCGTTAATAAAACCCCACCACTCTTCCCCTTGCCCCAGGGCCACCTGCACAAAGGCAAGGGTAAATGCCCCAACCCAAACCGATCCGCCCAGCATGTCTACCACATCCATGAAAGTGAGCAGCCGCAAGCGGGGCACCCGCCAGATCAGCTTCCACCCTTCGGTCAGGGTAAGCCATCGGGAGTCTTCCCGATCAGGCGCTGTTTCTTTTTGCTGCTGGTTGGCGTGCTGGGTATGCTCTGGATCTGCCGGTTCCTTGATCCCCAGTGTAAAGGCTGCTGCCAGCCCGTAAACGAATGCGGTCAGCACCAGCGTGGAATTGGCGCCGATCACTGCAACGATGACTCCGCTTAACCCCCATCCCGCAAACTGGACCACCTGATCGCTGACGCTGACCAGGCTGTTGGCCTTCAGCAGGCCCTGTTCATGGGTCACCAGCCGCGGAACCAGCGCGTTCCGGGCCGGAACGGTCCATCCGTCCAGGAAGGACATCACAAACACAAGTGTAAACACGGCAATCAGGGAAGCCCCATCCCCATTCAGCTTCAAGTAGACGGCAAGACAAATAAACAGCAGAAACTGGCCTGTCTGTGACATCAGCAAGAGAGCAGGCAGCTTAAAGCGGCTGATCAGTAACGGGGCGATGAAGCCGCTCAGCATTTGGGCACCGCTGCGCAACAGCGGCATCAAGGCTGCCGATACCAGCGAGCCGGTCCGGTCCAGCACCAGTACAGTAAGCGCCATTATATACAGAACATCCGCTGCGTTGGCTGCGGTTTGAGTCGTCCACAGGAAATAGAAGGGTCTGGTTAAAATCGGTGGTTTCATGGAGGCGTATCTCCGTTTCGTAAAGTCAACAAGAATAAGGATACGGGATGTGGATAGGTTTTACAAATGGGAAGGTCAAGGTTTGCCCAAAACGGAATGGATGTAGTATACTATCTGCAAGATGCATACAAGGAGGTGAAGGTAGGATGAAACGGGAGTTTGTGAACGAACAATGGAGCCGGCTGCCCATCGCGATGGCTGGCATCGTTCATGGTTTTAACGTAGACGGGAGAAGTCTGCCTAATTTTAACCATACGATTTCACAAACCGCGAAATGGCTCCTACCTTAACCTGAACGGATAAACCAGACAGGACGTAGGGAATTTCCCTGCGTCTTTTTTGTTTGTTTCAAGAAACGGGTGGGACCTCGCCTAAGGAGGAACCCTGATGTTAACAGTAAATTGTCAAAATGTGAAAAAATATCATGCAGCACAGCTGGTTTTGGAAAACGTGACCTTCGAGCTGCTTCATGGAGAGAAGGCTGCACTTGTGGGCCGCAACGGCTGCGGGAAAACCACACTGCTGCGTATGGTCGCCAAGCTGGATAACCCGGATGAAGGCATGCTGTCGGTACGGAAGAATGCGCGGATCGGATATCTTCAGCAAATTCCGGGTGCAGAGGCCGGCACGACCGTCCGTGAGATGCTGGAAACGGGTTTCCGGGAGCTGCTGGACTGCCGGGAGAGGATGCGTGTGCTGGAATCGGCCATGTCCTCGCCGGATACGTTACCGGAGCAGCTGGAAACTCAGCTGGCGGAATACGCCAAGCTGCAGGAGCGTTTTGAGCGGGAGGGAGGATACGAGCTGGATGCCCGGATCGACCAGGTCGCCAAGGGTCTGGGCATTCCAGATGAATGGTACGGCCGGACCTGCCATTCCTTATCAGGCGGGGAAAAAACGAAAGTCGGTCTTGCTTCCCAGCTTCTCCGGGAGCCGGAGCTCCTTTTGCTTGACGAACCGACTAACCATCTGGATATGGCCGCTGTGGAATGGCTGGAGGAATTTCTGCGGAAGTACGCGGGCACCTGCCTGATTGTATCCCATGACCGGTATTTTCTTGACCGGGTGGTCACCAAAATTGTGGAGCTGGAAGACGGGGAGTCTACCGTATTCCATACGGATTACACCGGCTATGTCAAGGAGAAGGAAGATCTGCTTATCCGGCAGTTCGCCGATTACCAGGAGCAGCAGAAGAAAATCAAGAAAATGCGGGAGACCATCAAGCAGCTGCTGGAATGGGGAAGAATCGGAGATAACGGCAAGTTTTTTCGGAGGGCGGCCAGCATGCAAAGAGCCCTGGACCGGATGGAGAAGCTAAAGCGGCCTGCGGTGGACCGCAAGGAAGCGGAATTCGGCCTGCAGCCGTTGGAACGGTCAGGAAAACAGGTTGTGGTGATGGATGGGGTGCGGAAGCAATATGAGCAGCGAACCGTACTGGGCGGCGTGTCCGGCGAACTCCTGTACGGGGAAAAGGTGATGCTCATCGGGGATAATGGCTCCGGCAAGTCCACCCTCCTGAAGCTCATTCTGGGGGAGGTTCCCCCGGACAGCGGCTCCGTCCGTTTGGGTTCCCGGGTGGAGGCGGGTTACCTAGCCCAGCAGCAGGCTCCCCCTCATCCGGGTCAATCCGTACTGGACTACTTCCGGACGGAAGCGGGAATGGAGGAGGGCGAAGCCCGGAGCCGGCTGGCGGCATATCTGTTCTACGGCGCGGAGGTATTCAAATCGGTGGGACAGCTCTCCGGCGGAGAATGGACCCGTCTGCGGCTGGCGCTGCTGGTTCACAGGAAGCCTAACCTGCTTATTCTTGACGAACCAACCAACCATATGGACATCGCTTCAAGAGAAGCGTTGGAGGAAGCTTTAGAGGATTACCCGGGCACGATTCTCATCGTGACTCATGACCGGTATCTGATTAACCGGCTTGCCCAAAAAATTTGGGAATTGGACCGGGGCGCCCTCGGCGTATACCTGGGCGGCTTTGATGAATACAAGGCGGAGAGCGTAAGGAGAAAGGCGCTGAACTTGGCAACGGAAGAGGAATCGCGGTGTACCCGCCCTGAACCGAAGCCTAAGCCCACAGATGTAAAGGAAAAAAAGAAAGACAGCCCGCCGGACATCGGCAAGCTGGAGGCGGAGATGAAGGCGATCGAGGGGCAGCTTGAAGAATTGGATGCTCTCCTGTATACGCAGAACCATACCAGCACCCCCGCACAATTAGAGCAGCACTGGCAGGAGAGAGAAACCCTGCAGGAACGTTTGGACCGGCTGATGGAGACATGGATCGAAGCCGGGGAAGAATAGAATAACTGGATGAAGTTCCAAAGAGGCTGTTCTCAAATTCCGCCGAGGTGAATACCTACTTGACGGATTGAACAGCCTCTTGTTTGGTGTCTGAGATGTGGGGGAGATGCTGTAACGGAACTCAGCGACCCTGCCACTGAGGCTGATTGTTTTCTGCTGGCTCTAGGGTAAAAGAGAAGCGGCTTTGTCCAGAAGGGTGCTGATCTTCTGTTCGCTTTGCTGGATCCGTATTTTCTGGTTGATGATTTGGGTGGATGCGGTTGACAGGGCGCTAAGGGAACGAAGGGTTTCCGCCGCATCCTTGTTCTTTAGGGAAGCTGTAAGGGTTTTGCTGTCTGCAGCAATTTGTCTGCCGGTTTCCGCGGACGCGGTTTTCTCCGACCGGATTTTGGACTGCTCCAGAGAAACCTCCTTGAGGACGTTGCGGACGGAATTCGCGGTTTTGGCGGTGGATTCCTTGACCTTGGCATATGCCTCATCCTTCAAGCGGATGTCCCCTCTGGCGATTAAAGCGGAGGCTTTGACTACACTAAGCTGAGCCTCTAACGCTTCTACCAGCGATTTGTTCTTCAGCTTCCGGGCAATGGTGAGCTGCTTGTTCAGTGAGGTTTGCAGCGTAAACAACGGCTTGTACCGCTCACGGGCCTCTGTTGACCCACTCTTCAGGGAAGCAAGCTTATCCGCATTCAGCTGCTTGATCCGGGCATTAATGGCCGATTGCTTATCCGCATTGGCACGGTGCAGAGTGTCGATGCTCTGGTCCAGATTCTCATTCTGCCCCTCCAGCTCCAGGAGCTTATTGGTTTGCCCGGTCAGCTGTGCCTGAAGGGAAACGCTTGACTGGGCGGCCAGCTTTTCTATAGAGGCTTGGGCGGTTTTGCTGAGTTTGGCGGTAGAAGCGGCAGAGGCTTGCAGCGGCAGGGACAGGGCGAGCAAAATAGCCATTACGAGGGTGATCAGACGTTTGTTCAAGGGAGATCTTCCTTTCGGGATGGAATGTGGCCGAACATACCCTGCCGCAAACGCAAAAAGGCACACGTAAGTAAGACCGGCTCGGCCTTATCTTACGGGTGCTTCCACGTAAGCGATCATATGTTCGATTGTTGTTATTATAGCAGATTTGGGGCGCTTGTCAATGTATGGAATCCCTCAATTGGAAAAAAAGGATGCTGCCGGTAGATGTCTCCCTTGCTTACTGATATGATAATAGAAAAACATGGGAATAGGAGAAATCCAGTGGCCGGTATTTTTAAATCGACGGAAAACGAGCAGGAGTATCTTCGCTGCTACAGCAACAGCCTGGCTTTATTCGAGGCGGACTGTACATCGCTTACGGTCCCGACCTCCTGGGGAGAAACCCGTGTGCTCCGCTTCGGGGATACCGGTAAGCCGCCGTTAGTGCTGCTGCATGGGATGACCATGAGCAGTACCATGTGGTATCCCAACGTCAAGCATTGGCTGAAGGAGCGTTGTGTATATACGGTGGATGTGATGGGGGACTTCGGAAGAAGCCAACCTGACAGGGCGGTGAAAAGCAGACAGGATGCCCGGCAATGGCTGCTTGAGGTTATGGACGGGCTGCGGTTGGACAGCACGGATCTGGCGGGTCATTCCATGGGCGGGTTTCTTGCCCTAAATTTTGCTCTTGCCCATCCGGAGCGGATATCCCGGCTGATGCTGTATGCTCCGGCAGGGACCTTTCACAAGATCAGCTTCAAGTTCTTTGCGAAGATTTACCCTGCATTATTATTTCATACGGAAAAATGGATTGACCGCGCGTTTGCATGGTTCTCGGGCAAAGGTGAGCCTCTGCATCCGGTATTCCGCGCCCAGGTGCTGGCCGGGTACCGCTATGCCAAGCCGCTCTTGCAGGTGATGCCCTCCGTATTCCCCAAGGAGGAATTCAAGGACTTCCAGGTTGCGACTCTGCTGCTTGTTGGGGACAAGGAGGTTATCTATCCCGCCGGAAAGGCGGTGGAGAACGCACGGAGCCTGATTCCTGGCATTGAAGCCCGACTCATTCCCGGAGCCAGCCATTCCTTGACCATAGAGCATGCGGATATCGTGAACCAGCTTACGCTTGATTTTCTGAAGACAGCCCCTAGAACAATGGAGGCACGATGATGAAAATAGGATTGCAGGTGTATGTGCAAGGCACAAAGGAAGCTGTCCCATTTTACCAGAAGGCATTCGGGGCCACGTTGGGGTATAACGTCAAAAATCCTGACGGCACCTACATGCATGCGGAGCTGATGGTGGAAGGCACACTGCTCCTCGCCTTGAGTGAATCGGGCAGCTCCACCGGCGCGGAAAACATGAAGCGGTACTCCTCCACCGATTATCCCACCATGAATTTCAGTGTGAAGCTGGATAGCGCCGAAGATGTTAAGCGCACATACGAGATTTTAAGTGAAGGCGGGAATATTCTGTTACCCTTGGGTCCTCTGCCCTGGAGCGCCTGCTGCACCAATGTAGTGGACCGGTTTGGAGTGTTCTGGTATATCTACGTATAAGCTGAATAGCCGCCCGGTGTTGGGTGGCTATTTTTTTATTGGACCCGCTTGCAGTTGTCGCGGCGTCAAGTGCTAGACTAAACTCAGAGCTCAGGAAGGAGATTCTTGCATGAACAGGTCTATAACCATCAATAAACTGTCGGAGCAGATGGGGCTGACGAGCCGCACCTTACGGCATTGGGAATCGGAAGGATTGTTCACAAGCGAAAGAGATGCCTCCTCGGGATGGAGAGTGTATGACGAGAATGCCCTTATGCGCATCCGCATCACGTCTATCCTGAGACGCCTGGATATTCCCCTGAAGGATATCCAGACGGTGCTTGCCAACCAATCCCTGTCCCATCTCAGTTTGGTTGTAAAAAAGAAGATTTCCGGCCTGCAGATGAAAAAGGCGGAGATTGCCCGTTTTCAGGAGCAGCTGGAGCAGGTGCTTCATTACCTTCAGACCCAGGAAGAAGACAGTATGGTCAGGATGGATCAACTATTAACCGATACGGAGGATATCTATATGCATCAAACAAGCGGAACCAGTACGTTAAAAATTGTCAATCTGCCGGCTATGCGGATGGCCTATCATATTGCGGTAAGCAACTCCCCGGAAGAGGAGGCAATGGCGCCGGTGCTGGAGTGGACGAAGGCGGCGAATGTATTGGGGACGGCCCGTTTTTTCGGCGGCAACATGAAGCCGTTCCCCACTGAGGCGGGCAATCCTTACGGCTATGGAATGTGCGTGAGTATTCCTGATGGGGTTACCGTTCCCGAGCATCTGAAGGAAATGGTCCTGCCTGGAGGACTCTATGCGGTGCTGGAGAGCAGCGATGATATTCCAGGATCGTGGAGCGTGCTGATGAAGGCGCTAAAGGAGGATGGGTTCTACCAATCTGACCGGTCCCGGCTGTGTCTGGAGGAGCATATCCGCAACGAAAAGCCGGAAGGCAGCGGCAATCCCTTCCACCTGGTCTTGATGGAGCCGGTGAAGGCAGTTCGATAGAGGAGTAAGAATGGGCGGACACAGGAGCCGCTATTCCGCGGAAATTCGATCTTTTTCCGATGAAGCGGACTGAGGAGACCTTATTCGGAGGAGATGAGCAGTTTTTGGTGACTTTCCGGCGAAATAAGGTCCCCCCTGTCCGTAAAGACTTCAAATCAGCGTATTTTGAATAAATAGCGGATCTACAGTCCGGATAAGATTAGGATCCGATCTCATGAAGAGATTTCGGTAAAATAGCCGGCCACAAGGGGCCGGCTCTCTGCATAGATGATATATTTCAAAAACTTTCGTTACACAATATTTAGACCAGCGCTTGCATACCCGGCAATAGTGGAGGCTACATCCAGGCCAGCTGTGACCGTTGCGGAGAATACCATCAATAAACGGGTTTGCGCCGTTACCGGTATGCTGAGCCCTGTTGTAATGCCATTGCTTATTGTTCCCAGGGCTATAATACCGGTTAAGGAGGGAGCTAATGTCACCAAGGCACCGGGAACTGCGGTAAAGCTATTGTCCGGTGTAGGGGCGCTGAACAGTTGGGCTGTAATGGTAATCGTTGAACCGACTAAGGTAACTGCGGCTGTTGTGCTGAAATAAGCGGTGATGGAGGTGATTACGCCGTCGCGCGGAGCGGAAAAGGCTTCATTCACCAACAGACCGGGGCCTCCGCTCAAGTCAATGGTGCCCCCTGCGATGGTAACACCTGCCGCATTGGTTCCGAAGCCTATGAGGCTGGAGGTATTCAACAGTCCGCCCAACACGGTTGTTAATGCTGCGGGGGTTCCGGAAGCGAAAGGAATGATGGCGCCTGACCCGGGAGCACCTGTTGCACCCGTAGAACCCGTAGCTCCAGTAGACCCTGTAACCCCGGTGAGTCCGGTCACCCCAGTAACTCCGGTAGCACCGGTAACGCCTGTAATACCTGTCACCCCAGTAGTCCCTGTCACTCCAGTACCCCCAGTAACCCCGGTCACCCCAGCCCCAGTTACGCCTGTAAGTCCTGTGGCACCGGTGGGCCCTATGAGTCCGGTAGAACCAGTCGCCCCAGTCGTTCCGGCTCCTGTGGGACCAGTCGCTCCAGGCAGACCGGTAGCCCCCGTGGCCCCCGTTGCTCCTGTTATTCCTGTGGAGCCGGTGGTATCAAGAGCGTCCATCAAAATAACCTCATCCACCAGAATCTGGCCGTTGGCCGGAGCGGGCGCGGTGCTAAAGGATAACTGGGCTTGAGTAGCGGTCAAAGGAGCGGGAACGGTAACCCCCTCAAATACCTGCCAGTTTGAATCCGTAAAGAAGCCTTGTGGAACAATCAAGGTAAGACCGTTGCTGATATATTGGTTGGCAGCATTGAGAAAATTCACGGTTATAACAATGGCCGCACTTTGCCCCGGGGTGTTTCGGGCGAAGGACACCGACAAGAACAAGCCTTCTCCAGGTTCTACAGGTACGCTTTGCTGGAGAGATGTGGCAGGTGTTCCTCCCAACAGCACCGCACTTTGAAAGCCTTCCTTAGATACAGAGCTTAATCCGGTATTCACACCCACCCAGGAGGCAAGTCCTGCTTCAAAGCTGCCATTGATAATCCGGTTTCCAAGCTGAATAGCCATAACTCCCACCCCGCTTCTCAAAGAATGTATAAAAAAAGCCCCACTGGAAAAAGTGGCTGGAATATAGTATTCCGGATAATTGCTATGAACACAAAATTCCGCAAAAATCTAAAGTAATATCATATGGCACGTATTAGTTGCTGTCACATTACCGGCAGCTCTTACGTCATAGTTATGTACACTAAATCTTTCATAAAGAAGGAAGAGTCCACGATGGATGAACAGGAGCAGATGGCGGAGCAGTTTGAGGCATCGCGGAAACGTCTATTGGCGGTGGCATACCGGATGCTTGGGTCCCCAAATGAGGCGGAGGATGCCGTACAGGAAACATGGCTCCGGTACAGCCGCGTTGACCGGAATGCCATTCAAAACCTGGAAGGCTGGCTGACCACGGTGGTATCCCGAGTTTGCCTGGATATGCTGAGGACCCGCCGGTCCAGGCAGGAGGAGCCCATGGAGACACAGCTGCCGTTTGCCTATGACGGCCGTCCCGGGGAGGACCCGGAGCAAGAAGTATTATTGGCGGATTCCGTCGGCGCCGCTTTGCAGATTGTGCTGGGCAAGCTTAGCCCGCCGGAGCGGGTGGCCTTTGTGCTGCATGATATTTTTGCCCTGCCCTTCACCGATATTGCCGCTGCGCTGGGCAAATCCGAGGAGGCCGTCCGGCAAATTGCCAGCAGAGCAAGGCGCCGCATCCGGGGCGGTCCCATAGCCGATGAACCTGCTTTGACCCGGCAGCGGGAGCTGGTGGAGGCCTTTCTGGCAGCTGCCCGGGACGCAGACTTTGACCGTCTGTTGGCGGTGCTGGCGCCGGATGTCATCCTTCGGGATGACCGGCGGGAAGGTGCGCTGCAGACGACCCGCGGGGCGGAGCTGCTGGCGAAGCAGGTGGCGGGACGGATTCAAGCCTCGCATATCGTCTTGGTGAATGGGTCGATCGGTGTGGTGGTGGCTCCACAGGGAAGGCTTCGATATGTGCTGCAGTACACCATTCGTGAGGGAAGAATTGCGGAGGTGGAGTTGATTTCCGATCCTGCCCGCATCAGCGGGTTGGACCTCGCTTTGCCGGAGATGTAATCCAAACATGGAGGAGGAAGTAAAAATGGCAAATTTCCTAGTGGAAGAAAAGGAAGCATTCCGTTTTGTAGGCTACAAGGTTCAGCTCGGTCCGCCCGCCCAGATTCATGCCGAAGGGTATTCTCCTGCCAAAACAGAGTTTTTTAAGGGCGTTCTGCAAAGCGGGAAAATGGCTGCCCTTAAGCCCATATCGGAAAGCCCGTATGGTTATGCGGTTGTAACGGCGGACCAGGCAGGGGCATTCTATTATGCCGGTGTTGTTTCCTCCAAGCCAACGGAGGAGGGAAAGGAGGAGGTGCTGTTCCCGAAGGGCCTCTATCTGGTCGTGAGCGGAAAAGGCGGGCTTTCCCGTCTGGCCTTCGACAAGCTGGAGGATCAGGCATTCCATGAAATCCTGTCTGGAGATATCCAATACCGGTATACCGGTGGGCCGGTTGCAGAGGTATTGCTGAACGGCAACCCTATGGATGCGGAAGTGGAGATTTGGGTGCCGGTTGAGGAAAAATAAAGACAGATAAAAGCCTCCGGCGGAACATGTTTTTGTCCCGTTGGAGGCTTTTTTTAATCCTGCCGTATGGAGAGCCGGCCATCAGCCCTCATGAACATAATAGCGGCCCTTGGGGATTACCATCGGCGAACCTGAGACCGGGTCCGGGATAACAGTGCAATCCAGTCCGAAGATATCCTTCACCAGAGAGCTGGTAATCACCTCGGCGGGTTTTCCCTCCGCCAGAAGCTTCCCCTGGGACAGGGCAAAGATGTAGTCGGCGTACCGCGCGGACAGGTTGATGTC
Organism: Paenibacillus mesotrionivorans; assembly: GCF_046098205.1. Lineage (NCBI taxonomy): Bacteria > Bacillati > Bacillota > Bacilli > Caryophanales > Paenibacillaceae > Paenibacillus > Paenibacillus mesotrionivorans. The sequence continues at coordinate 166,810 of NZ_JBJURJ010000018.1, forward strand.
ATGCAGCACCATCACGATCGTCGTGCCTTTCTTCCGGTTCAGATCAGTCAGGAGGTCCAGGATTTCGACTTGATACGTGATGTCGAGGAAGGTGGTCGGCTCATCGAGGAATAGAATATCCGTCTGCTGTGCCAAGGCCATGGCAATCCAGACACGCTGCCGCTGACCGCCGGAGAGCTCGTCAATATTCCGGTTGGCCAGCTCCGTAATATTCATGATCTCCATAGCCTCGGCTACGGCCTCCACATCCTTTTTGGTCCAGCCGCTGAACAGGGACTGATGCGGAAACCGGCCCCGGCCCACCAGATCCGCCACCGATATCCCCTCCGGCACAATCGGGGATTGGGGCAGCAATCCCACCACCCGGGCCAGCTGCTTCGGCGGAATCTTGCTGATCGGCTTGCCGTCCAGGGTGACGGTGCCGGAGGTAGGCTTGATCAGCCGGGCCAGCGTCTTCAGCAGGGTGGATTTGCCGCAGGCATTGGCCCCGATCATGACACTGATTTTATTGCTGGGAATGACCAGGCTGATGCCGTGGAGAATGGTTTTATGATCATAGCCGGCTACAATCTGCTCCGCTTGAAAAAGATGCGTCGGTTTCATGTTAGAAATCTCCCTTTCGATTCATCCGGATAAGCAAGAAGATCAGGTACGGCGCGCCCAGAATGCCGGTCATAATGCCGACGGGATATCTGACGGCAAAGGCGAACTGCCCGATGAGATCACCGGCCAACACCAATATCACCCCGACCAAACCGGAGGGAATCACATTGGAGAAGGAGAAGCCGACGCCAACCAGTCTTTTGGCTATCGGTCCCGAAAGGAAGGCCACAAAGGCGATGGGACCTGTTGTTGCGGTAGCCAGCGCAATCATGCAGACGGAGCTGACGATCAGCATGATCCGGGTTTTGTCTGTATTTACACCAAGCGAAGTGGCGGATTGCTCCCCCAGCTCGAGCACGGTAAGATGTTTGCCCAACAGGATGATGATCGGAGCACAGATCAGTACGGTAATGACCAAGGGCGGAAGCTCATGCATCTGGGAGCCGTTGAGACTGCCGCTGAGCCATCTGAGGGCGGCCGGGATATCCTGCTGGGCGCCCACCAGAAGAAGGTATGAGATGATGGCATCCAGCATCGCCTGAACGCCGATGCCCACCAGGATTAAGCGGCCGACGGCAAAGGAGGTGCCTCTGGAGCATACATAAATCACCAGCACCGTAGCCAGTCCGGCAATAACCGATGCCACGGAAACAACCGCCCCGCTGGTATGCAGCACGGTAATGCAAAAAACCGCAGCTGCACTGGAGCCGGAGGTAATGCCGATGACGTTGGGATTGGCCAGGGGGTTGCGCAGCATAGTCTGGAAGGTGCTTCCGGCGACGCCGAAGGCAAAGCCGGCGAACAGCCCGGCCAGCATACGGGGCAGCCGGATGGTATTCACGGCAAAGGAGACCCCTTTGATCTGCTCGCCCATCAGGGTCCGGATCACATCCTTCACCGGATAGATGGTGCTGCCCAACAGCAGCATGGCCATACAAAGGGCACATGACAGTACTGCCAGCACAACGGTAACCAGGACCCACCGCCGGCGTCTTTGGCGTCTGCCCGCCATAATAAAAGCAACTGTTTGATTATTCATAATGACCGCACTTTCGAACGCATGGCTAATAGGATAAGTAACGGGGCCCCGACAAAGGCTGTCACCACACCGACCTCCAGCTCCCCGGGGCTGCCCAGAAGCCGGCCGATTATATCGGATATGGTCAGAATAACGGCGCCTGAAATGGCCGACATGGGGATTACAAAACGCAGATCGGAGCCCAGCATAAGCCGGGTAACATGGGTGGCGATCAGGCCCACAAAGCCGATGGGGCCAGCCAGAGCCGTGGTGGCTCCGCACAGGAGAACCCCTGCAAGCGCGGCAACCATCCGCAGGATGCCCGTACGGACGCCCAGTCCGGTGGCCACATCATCGCCCAGGGCCAGTGCATTCAGGGCAGGGGCGGTCACAAGGGCAGCCAGGATGCCAAAAGCCAGAAACGGCGCGAAGGTGGCGATCCCGCTCCAGGATGCCGAACCGACGCTCCCCACCTGCCAAAACCGGAACTGGTCCATCACATACGAGCGGGGAATCATAATGGCGCTGACCAGAGAGGCCAGGGCGGCGCTGGTGGCTGCTCCCGCCAAAACCAGCTTAATGGGGGTGGCTCCGCCACTCCCCATGGATCCGATCCCGAATACGAAGACGGCGGTAATGGCCGCGCCGGCCAAAGCCAGCCAGATGTATTCGTTGGCGGTGCTGATATTCAAGAAGGCAATGCCGCAGACCACGAACAGGGAGGCGCCGGTATTCACGCCAAGAATACTCGGGTCGGCAATGGGGTTGCGGGTGACGGACTGCATCAGAGCGCCGGACACGCCCAAAGCTGCACCGCTTAACAGGCTGAACACCGTCCGGGAAATCCGTTTGCGGACAATATTGGCCCCGTAGGAGTCCACATCAGGATGGAACAAGCCGTCCATCAGCTCTTTCCAGCCCAGCAGCCGGGAGCCCAGGACCAGGGAGGCAAGCACGCATACCCCCACCAAGATCAGGCTGGCCACGAGGACCAGCGGGAAATGCTTGGGGATATGCGGGTTTGCCCATTTGGTTTTGGAAGCGGACGGGCTGCTCATGGGAGCTTCTTGATGGCTCCGTCAATCAAGGCCAGATAATCATCGATGGTATAGGCAATGGACAGCGGGTTGGGATTGCCGGAGGCGGCCAAGGCAGTGCCGTTGCCGATAAACACCACGGAGCCTCTTTGGATAGCCGGAATTTTGCTCAGCAGGGAGTCCGCCTTCACCGCTTGATACAGGTCATCGCCGCCATAGCCGATGATGATGTCCGCATCGTTAAGGACGTCGGCATTTTCTGCGCTCAGGTTCAGGGAATACGCGGTAGGATTCGTAATTTTGCTGGTAACACTCTCGGGATAGGACATACCCAGCTCGATCAGGAATGCCCCGCGCGGGTCAACAGGCGTGTACACATGCAGCTTGGACATATCCTTGGCGGAGAAGTTCACCCAGGCCACCTTTTTGCCCTTCATTTGAGGGTACTTGGCGGCTTTTTCTTGAATCAGGGCTTCCGTGTCCTTAATCAGCTTCTCGCCTTCGGCCTTCATCCCCATGCCGGTGGCGTTATACAATACCTGATCCCGCCAGGTGGTGGACCATGCTGTGGTTTGGTAGGGCACAACCGGAGCGATTTTGCTGAGGATCTCGTAATCCTCCTTGGTAATGCCGGAATAAGCGGCAAGAATAACGTCCGGGTTGGAGTCAGAGATGGCCTCGAAGTCCAGACCGTCCGTATCCTGGAAGATATTCGGCTTGTCCACATTAAGCTCCTTGAGCTTCTTAGCGGTCCAGGGCAGAAGCCCGCTGTTATCCTGTACGCCGAAGTTGGCGGCCGAGAAGCCTACCGGCACCACACCCAGAGCAAGAGCAACATCATGGTTGGCCCATTGGATGGTGGCTACCCGCTCAGGCTTCTTGGAGATGGTGGTTTCGCCGAATGCATGCTTGATCACAATGGGATATTGGGTGGTATCCTTGGGAGCTTGGCTGGCTGCAGGCGCCGGGCTGCTGCTTGCAGCCTGGGACGGAGCAGGGGAGGAGCCGGATTGCTGCGAGGCGCAGCCTGCCAGCAGGATCATGACCATAGTTGCGAGGAAAAGTACCTTAACGGAAATGTGCTGCTTCGTATTCATTCTCATATCCTTCCTTGTTGCATCATGTGTTTTTTTAAAAAAATAGCCCAATTGATAATGATTCTCGCTATCAAATATAAGTTTTAATGCCCCGTATGTCAATAGTATAAATATGCGTTTGTACCCCCATCTTCACCACTGGTAATGGCCGACAGGTCATGACGAATTCTAACGGCGGTGAGAGTCCTTATTTCAGCGAAAACGCCTCTTCAAAAAATCTAACGGCGGCCACGGCCGCTATTTGGATAAATTGCCCTGCGGCAAGCCCTATTCTAGGCAAATAACGTCTCCTGCTTCCGTTAGATTTGGCAAACCTCTATTTTGGGGCAAATAGCGTCTCTCACTGCCGTTAGGAACATAGCCACTTCGGATTAAAGCAGTTGAAGCTGCTTCTTTATATTAGTAACTTATATAAATATGTGATATAATTCCTCCATGGAACCTAACACAACCCCCAATGAGCTGGACGTCACTGAGTTTGCTTTGGTTTTTGAGGAATTGACCCGGATTATCATCCGATTGCCCTCGGTGGAGAAGCTGAGCTTTACCACGCTGTCCGTTCTGCATACCTTGTCCCGGAAGAGCCCCATGCGGCTGACGGAGCTGACTGCCAATGAACAGGTGACGCAGTCGGGCATTACCCAATTGGTCACCCGGCTGGAGAGGGACGGACTGGTTGAGCGCAAGCCCGACCCCACGGACGGCCGGGTGGTGCTGGTGCATATTACGGCGAAGGGTGCGGACGTTATTGATTCCCGCCGGCTGGACCGGATTGCGCAGCTTTCAGCCTTTATGGAGGGACTTACTCGGGAGGAGAAGGAGACAGTGGCCGCGGCGCTACCTGCCTTAAGGAAGCTGGGGGAGCTGGGCAACAGGACGAGGACGTAACAGGTGTAAAGGAGGAACTTACTATGACCGCTGCTTTTTGTGGGTTGCAGTCCACCCCGGTCCATATCCCGGATGAAGTGCTTGCGGATCTGCAGCACCGCCTGCGCTCCACCCGGTGGCCGATGGATGCCGGCAATGAGGACTCCTTCTACGGGGTAAACCGCCATTATCTGGAGGGGCTTGTCCGGTACTGGATCGAGGAGTTCGATTGGCGCAAGGCGGAGCAAACCATCAACCGTTATGAGCATTATCATGTCCATGTGGATGGAGTGCCGGTACATTTTATGCGAAAGCCTGGAGTTGGCCCTCATCCGATGCCGTTGATTCTGTCCCATGGCTGGCCGTGGACGTTCTGGCACTGGTCCAAGGTGATTGATCCGTTGGCTGATCCCGGCGCATTCGGCGGTGATCCGGCGGAGGCCTTTGACGTTATCGTGCCGTCCTTGCCAGGGTTCGGATTTTCGGTGCCGCTGCCTCATAACCCGGATATGAACTTTTGGAAAATGGCCGATCTGTGGCACACGCTGATGACAGATGTACTGGGGTATCCCAAATACGCGGCGGCGGGCTGCGATGTAGGAGCGTTGGTGACCGGCCAGCTGGGGCATAAATATGCGGAGGAGCTGTATGCGATCCATATCGGCTCCGCCCAGAGGCTGGATTTTTTCAACGGGGAGCGCGCCTGGGATTTTGCCGGGGGGCGTCCAATTCCCGAGAACATTCCGGAGCAGATAAGGGCGCAGATTCTGGAGCTGGACCGCCGGTTTGCCTCCCATCTGGCCGTGCATGTGCTGGATTCCGGGACTCTGGCTTACGGACTCAGCGATTCTCCGGTGGGCATGCTGGCGTGGATTCTGAAGCGGTGGATGAAATGGAGCGACAATAAAGGGGATATCGAGTCCGTCTTTACGAAGGACGATCTGCTGACCCATGCCACTATCTTTTGGGCCAACAACGCCGTTGAAACCTCCATGCGGGTGTACGCCAACAACAACCGCTACCCGTGGACACCCTCCCATGACCGCTGGCCGGTGATTGAGGCCCCTACAGGCATCACCTTTGTCGGCTACGAAAATCCGCCGGGCATCCCAACGGAAAAACGGGTGCAGCATTTTCTGGATAGTGACCGTGCCCCTTGGTATAACCATGTGAACATTACCGCCCATGAAGAGGGTGGGCATTTCATCCCCTGGGAAGTCCCGGATAAGTGGGTGGATGACCTGCGCCGTACTTTCCGGGGCCGTAGATAAACCGTAAAGCCATCCTGTGGAGGATGGCTTTTTTGTGTCATGAATCCCATGGATTTGACAAAAATTACGTTTGGGGGTTATCTGGAGAATATAAAGGAAATCATGGGAGAAAGCTGCTTTGTTGGGCTAACGCTTTTCGGTCGATGGCCTGGGGCTGCTGCTCCAGCCAGCCGTATTTCACCATGATGTTATAGCAGAGTGCGCCTGCCTGCAGGGCGTGGTTAGACACGCGCTTGTAGTTGAGGACGATGTCGGACCGGAGGCTGGCCCCAATGGCCGCGCCATAATAAGAAAGGGCGGTATTGACCAAAAAAGCAGCGTGGAACATCATCAGCTTGTCCGAAAACGGACTGGCCTGTGAATCCGTAATTTCATCGTCCCATCGCTGCGGGGCCACCAGATCATCCTCCCGGAGCAGCTGGTCGAAGCTGTCGGCATCCTGTCCGGCCAGCTTCACATTCTTCAGCATAAAGTCACGCACATCCTCATGGGAAACCACCTGGCTGAATGCCAGACTGAGCGTACGGACGAAGCCGGTTTTTTTGGAGTTAAACATCAGATGGCTGATTTCCGAGGAGTCCAGCGGCCGTTTCTCTCCGATGAGATTGGACAGGATCCCTGTAGTTTGAATGAATTCCACTCCCCGTGGGGAGGGAACGGAGGGCAGACCCGAGAATTTGGGCATGGTCCGGGCCAGGACCGTGATTTTCTGGAATAATTGTTTGGCGGTAACGATGCTTTCCAGGAAGTGGTCCTGGAGGTCCTCCCGCTCACAGCATGAAAGGGCCAGGCTGTATGCGGTCAGCCCGTGTATCGTCATGATATAGGTATAGAACAGCAAAAACGGATCGGAAAAGAGACGGGGAGCCTGAAGATTGACATCACTATCGGTAAAGCCCAGAGGGAGCTGAAAGTGGGCATCATTCAGGAATCCGGATATTTGGGACACATGGCTTTCCGACGATTCCAAGGCAAATTCCAGGACCGCTTTGATTTTTTTGTCCTCCACAATGGTGAGGAAATATTTATAGACACAAATGGCCAGGCTGTCCCCGGTATGCTGATGCCACAATGCGGAAATTTCGGCGGCCGATAAAGGCTTCTTTTCCGTGCTTTCTGAATTCAGATGAATCCCTCCCATAGGACAAGTATTGCTTAATACCTATTTTGTGGAAAATGGAATGAAATATGTACGCGTGAACCAGTTTGTGCTGAGGAAAGTTTGCAAACACGCTCTAGTGGATGTGATGAATTGCGAGGAGGATGGAAAATGGAAGGAACCTGGTTTTACGGTGGGCGCAGTCCTTATCCGGGGCAAGGGGAACAATCGGTATCCATTTATTGTGAGGAAGGCAGAATCCGGGCGGTGGGCTCGGACCGGGAGCTTGAGCTTTTGTTGGGCGGGAGGAATGCGGTGCGGGTAAATCTGGACGGCGGTTATGTGCTGCCCGGTTTAACCGATTGTCACATGCATCTGTCCATGCAGGGCATGAAGCTGGCGGCGCTGGATTTCAGCGGGGCTTCCTCCAAGGAGGAAATGCTGGGCCTTCTGAAGCAGCGGGCAGAGAAAACGCCGCCGGGAGAGTGGATTCTTGGCCTCAATTGGAACGAGAATGCCTTCCAGCCGGCGGTGGCGCCTACCCGGGATGAGCTGGACGCCGTAACCACCCGGCATCCGGTGCTGCTGACCCGTGTCTGCTATCATTCCATGCTGGCCAATACCGAGGCCTTCCGGCGCGCCGGTGTAAGCGAGGATACGGTGGACCCGGCATCCGGCTCCTTCGGGCGGGATGAGGGGGGAGTATTGAACGGCCGTATTTATGAGGATGCGGGAGCGGTGTTTCAGACTGCTGTGCCGAAGCCGGATTATGCGGAGAAAAAAGCCAACATCCGCCGGGCGGCGCAATATGCGCTGTCCCTGGGGCTTACGGCGGTTCATACGGATGATCTGCGTTATCTGGGGGAGGTGGACACCCTTCTGCGGATCCACCGGGAGCTCCGGGAGGAGGGAATTCTCCTGCGCACCCATCAGCTGGTAAACTATACGCATCTGGCGGAGGCCAAGGCCTTGGGACTGCAAGCAGGCAGTGGCAGCGAGTGGCTGCGGATCGGGGCGGCGAAGATGTTCGCAGACGGCGTGCTGGGCGGGCGGACCGCCTGGCTGAGTGAGCCTTATGCCGACGCGCCGGGTCAATCCGGCTATCCGATCCATACGCCGGAGGCTTTCGCCGCTATCGTCACGGAGGCGAGGGAAGCCGGGTATCCGGTGGCGGTCCATGCGATCGGCGACTTTGCTGTGGATCTGGTGCTGGCGGAGCTGGAGCGCCAGCCGCTCCCCCAGGCGGCCGGGCTGCCTGACCGGCTCATCCATGTTCCGGTGCTGCGCGGTGACCAGCTCGCCCGGATGGGCCGGCTGCGGCTTGCCGCCGATATCCAGCCGCCGTTTGTCACCGGCGACTACCCGTGGGTGCTGGAGCGGCTGGGGCAGCGGGCCGTCCACCGTTATGCATGGCGGACGCTGCTCTCCGCCGGCATCCCCTGCGGCGGCAGCAGTGATGCGCCAATCGAGCCGTTGTCTCCGCTTTACGGGCTCTACACTGCCGTGGCCCGCCGCAAGCCCGGCGAGACCCATACCGGCTACGAGCCCGGGGAGAAGCTGAGCCTGGCGGAGGCCATCCGCCTGTACACCTACGGCAGCGCCCAGACGGCAGGGGAGGAGCGGGAGCGGGGGCTGCTGGCTCCCGGGTACGGAGCCGACTTCACGGTAGTGGATCGGCCGTTTGCGGATGACCCGGAGGAGTGGCTGGGTATGCAGGTGCGAAGAACCGTCGTGAACGGGCAGACGGCGTTTGCTATTTGAAAAGAAAGCGCAATTGAAGAAGACAGGTAGGCAGCAGGACCATAGAGAAAACGGCAGGAGTCTGCCGGGAGGAGCTTTCACGCATGACAGGAAAACGGATCGTTTTGAAGAACGGAATAGGGCTGCATGTCCTGGATTCTGAGGGAGAGGGAATGCCGGTCATTCTGTTTCTCCATTTCAGTGGAGGTACGCTCAGCATGTGGGATGGGATATTGCCCCAATTCACGGAAGGGTACCGGGTTATTGCCCCGGATATGCGGGGACACGGGAAATCGGATAAGCCGGAGACCGGGTACCATGTTGAGGATATGGCCAATAACATGGCTCTTTTGCTGCAGGAGCTGGGTGTAAAGCGATGCCATGTAGTGGGCAGCTCAATGGGGGCGGAGATTGGACTTTGTCTGTCGGCTGCCCATCCGGTGAAGGTGTCGTCGTTAGTTTGTGAGGGTGCGCTGTACAATGAGTTCGGAGAGCTGGGGATCTTTCCGGGGGATGCCCAGGAGATTGACCGGGAAAAAGAAGCGCAGCGCACCCTCCATCCGCTGCGCAAGCCGCCTGAAGCAGCGTCACGGGAGGGCTATCTGGCGGAGGCCAAGATGCCGTTTGTGGAGCTGGGCATATGGAACAGCCATGTCCAGGCGTTTTTGGAGAGCACCGTGGTAGAGTCAGACGGCGGGATGTTCACCACCCATTATCAGAATCATGTCCGTTCCGAGTACATTCAGAAATATTGGGATCTCGCGTTTGAGAATTACTATGCCGCAATTCAATGTCCGGTTCTGTTTCTCCCCAGTGAGGAGGAGTGGTCCAACGAAAGAATCCGGCATAGCTTGAGCGTATTCCGTGCTCTGGCGCCCCGTTCCGAAATCATACATATTCCAAGCTCCGTTCATGCGTATGTTTGGATGCAGCTGCCGGAGGAAGCCGGACAAGCCGTCAAAGCTTTTATAGAGTCGGAAAGATAGGATGAAGGCGGTTCGCTTTGGGGCCTCCTTACCGTGAAGGAAAGCCGGGCCGGATGCCGGACGTCAAAAAGAACGCCTCTTTAGAGACGTCCTTCTGACGAGGAACCGGTTTTATCTGTCACGCCACTTCCGGCAGAACGCCAGCCAATGCTCCACCATCCGGGGATTGGATGCAAAGTGGAGATGCGTATAACCGGCTGAGGTGTTTTTATACAAAAAGCCCTCAGGTGAGGTCCCTTTTCTGCCTGATACGGTGTATGCGGAAGGATAGGAATCTCCGCCGTCCTCTCCCGGCACATAGATGGAATAATGAAACTCATGCCCGCGGGCGGTTTCGCCCTCAGACAGAAGCGGGTTGCCCGCCGCTCCCATCGCCTCCCGGTAGCCCATAGCAGCCAGCTTGGTCTGCATGACGGTTTTCCCGGGAAATACTCCCGCCATCCCATGAACGCTGCCCTCCGTTTGCACCAGAGAGCGGCACAGGTACATAAAGCCGCCGCACTCCGCAATCACCGGCAGCCCGTCCTCGACGGCGGAGCGGATCGACTGAGCCGTGGCCCGGTTTTGTGCCAGGGTCCCGGCGTATTCCTCGGGAAATCCCCCGCCCAAATACAGCCCGTCCACTGCCTCGGGAAGCAGCTCCCCGACCAACGGCGAGAAAAACACCAGCTCCGCACCGTAATGCTCCAGCAGCTCCAGATTTTCCGGATAATAAAAATGGAAGGCCGCATCGCGGGCTACAGCGATCCGCAGCCTATCCGGTTTTGGGCCGGAGGCACAGGCTGGTTCAGCAAACAAGCGGCTCTCCGCTTCAACCTCAGGTGACTCTGCCAGCTCCCACACGGCCTCCAGATCCACACCGGCTTCCGCGTGATTGGCCAAAGCTTGGAACAGGGGAGTCAGGTCCCCCCGCTCTAAGGACGGGATCAGACCCAAATGCCGTTCGGGTATGGACAGTCCATGATCCCGCAGGAGGCAGCCCACTACAGGAATGCCGCATTCCTGCTCCACCGCCTGCTTGATCAGTACTCCATGCCCAGGGCTTCCCGTGCGGTTGGCAATCACCCCCGCAATGTGTACGCCCTCGCCGGCCATGGCCTGAAACCCCTTGACCACCGCAGCAGCGCTGCGTCCCATGCCGCTTACATCCACCACCAGCAGCACGGGCGCCCCAAGCAACGCGCTGACTTCCGCCGTGGAGCCTTCGTCGGACCCGGCGTTTTTGCCATCGAACATTCCCATCACACCCTCGATAATGGAAATATCCGCCCCGCGGCTGCCTCTGGTATAAATTTCCCGCAATATGGCAGGTGTCAGCATCCAGCTGTCCAGATTGCGGGAGCTGCGGCCGGTAATGGCTGTATGGTAGCTGGAATCGATGTAATCCGGCCCGCATTTGAACCCCTGCACCGTAAGCCCCCGCTTGCGGAAAGCCCCCATAAGCCCAAGCGAAACCGTCGATTTTCCCGAGCTGCTGCCTGTGCCTGCAATAATGATTCTTCGATCCATAGTGATCTCCTCGCCGGTTCGTCGTTGTGTTATGCGTATATTCACCATCTCCTCGGCGGTTTCCTGCTGGGGCCTCATATTAAGAAACCGATATCCGCCGTTCAAACTTTTCATGGCAATTTTGATAGCCCTTCCATATAATGAGAGCTGGACGGTAGACAACCATTGAAGGGCGGAAACGGATGTATGGGCAAGAAGGGAATGGCTTTATTGATTAGCTGTATGATGCTGCCGGGTTTATTTGCGCCTCCAGGAGTGGCAGCCGCCTCCGAAGCACCCATTGTATTGAAGCTGAACGATGTGAATGCGGCTGTAGGGGAGAAATCCTATCTGCTGCAGAGCGCACCCGTGCTGGTGAACGATGTAACTATGGTGCCGCTCCGGTTTATTGGAGATGCCCTGGGAGCCTCTACGGCCTGGAACGGGGATACGCAAACGGTAACCCTGACCGGTTCCGGTACAACCATTGAGCTCAGCATCGGGGAAAAGGTGGCGCTGGTCAATAACCTGCAGGTTACAATGGAGCAGCCGGCCGCCATTATGCACGATACCACGATGGTGCCCTTACGGTTCCTTGCGGAAGCCTTGGGACAAACCGTGACATTCCATCCGGAGCTGCAAACCATCACCTTGTCCAAACCCGCATCCGCCACCACCCCCGCAGTCACACCTTCAGTACCCGCCATCCCTACGGTGGATAACCTGGTTCCGGATCCGGAGGCAGGCAAACGAATCCCTTTTGCCACACAGCTGATCGACGTAGCCGTAGATCAAAAGGGTTACGTATATTCTCTTCAGAAGGATCCCAACACGGGTTATGTGGTGAAAAAAGTTGACCCGGAAACCGGACGTTTCCAAATCGTGTTCCAGATTGATGCCAAATTAAATTTTGAATACGATGACCTGCTCTTCAATAGCTACTTTATGGGGGGGCCGGTAAATAAAAAAACCTTCATTTATGCAGAGTTTCATCCGACCCGGCTTTACTACAGCCATAGTCTGGACCGTATGTATATATTGGACGGCGGGATCGCCTATTCCTTGGAGCCGGAGGTGAAGCTGGAAACCCATCCGTTCACACTGCGCGCTATGCTTCCTTATGATGTAGACTATGTAGGCGTCAAGATGGGACAGGCCTTTTTCTCCTCCATGTTTGAGACAGTGGATGGGGAAACCTTCTACTTGGAGGGCGACCGGGCGATTTATTCCAGCCGTAGAGGCGGCGGTACTGAATTTGTAACCAAAACCTTTATCGAACCGAACAGTGAGCTGACATCTGCGGTCAAAGACAACGCCATTTATACCTATGAAATGAGTACCGGTGCCATATCCGTGCTGAAGGATTCGAGCCTCAAGCGGTTAGCGGCGGCTCCCGTAGCAGGCGCATTAAGCTGTATTGGAGAAAACGGGAATTTCTATGTAATGACTACGGATAACATATATAAAATCACGGTGGACGGGGAAGTCTCCACATTGGTGGATACCAAGAAGCTTCACTTTAACAAGGGGCTGTATAAAGGAAAAGGCAAGGAATATGGCACTCTTGAAGGGGCTGACCCTGCCGGGCTTACCTTCTATACATACACCCGCTTTACTGTTGATCAAAAGGACAATGTTATTCTAATCGACCAGACCAGCAGAATGATCCGGAGAATTAATCTAACCCAGGGAGAGTAGCTTTGGCTGCAGAAGGGAGAAAGAAGATGGGAACCACCACCAGGCATTTTACAGGATATGCCCATTTGATTCTTGCGATGGTACTGATGGTCACCTTGTTTCCTATAACGGCAGAAGCCAAACCCGGGAATCAACAGACGGTGTGTGTGGACCCCGGCCACCAGCAGTATGGCAATAACACCCTGGAGCCGGTGTCCCCGGAATCCAAGGAGATGAAGGCCAAGGTCAGCTCCGGTACCCGTGGCGTGAAGACGAAGAAGCCGGAATACGTGCTAACCCTGGAGGCTTCTGTGCTGCTGAAGGAGAAGCTGGAGGCCTTCGGCTACCAGGTGGTGATGACCCGGGATTCCCATGATGTGGACATCTCCAATGTGGAGCGGGCTCAAATGTGCAACGTGGCCGAAGCGGATCTGGCCGTGCGCATCCATGCCGACGGGGCCGATTCCTCGAAGGTCCAAGGAATTTCGCTTTTGTATCCGGCGTGGACGGAGGAAAATGGCGAGGTGTTTAACCGGAGCAAGGAGGCAGCCGGAATCATACTCCGCCAGGCGGTGGATGCCACAGGGGCTGTTTCCAGAGGAACCGTGCCCCGTTCGGATCTTACCGGCTTCAATTGGTCCACAGTGCCCTCCGTTCTGGTGGAGATGGGCTTTATGACCAACCCGGAGGAGGACCGGAGGCTGTCCGATTCGGATTATCTGGACCGATTGGCTGAAGGCATAGCCGAGGGCATTAATCTATCCCTCGCCGTTCCAACGGATGATGTGGAGGTTGCGGGAGAATATACTCTGGACTTGTCCGGCCATACCCAGCTGTATACCTATTCCGACGGCAAAATGGTTCGCACCCGCTATGCGCTTTCGCCCCAGACGGTAGGCGCCACTGCCCAAAAAGGAAGCTGGGCCAAGATAAATACCTGGGTAGGCGGGCTTTGGGTGCACATGGAGTAGGGCTGACAAATAAGGAGACATCCTATAAAAGACAAGGCATCCGGAGAGGATGCTTTTCTCTTTTATAGAGGGACTGGACGCAGGTTGGTTGGTATGTCCGGCTGCATGGCCGAATAAGCTTCGTATGAACGGCAAGTGTGCTATAATGCTGGTGTTACAACCTTGTACGGATAGGGTGAGAATATGGCGGAATCGTTGATTTGGGCAGCAAGCGGAACAGGTTTCACCTTTCTGATGACAACTCTGGGAGCGGCGATGGTCTTCCTCTTCCACAAAACCATGAGCGGGAAAGTGCAGAAGATATTCCTCGGCTTTGCAGCGGGGGTTATGATTGCGGCATCGGTATGGAGCCTTCTCATCCCGGCCATTGAAGCAGCGGAGGCCAGCGGGCAAATAGGCTGGATTCCCGCAGCCGGCGGATTTGTATTGGGGATTTTCTTCCTGTACGGACTAGATCTGCTTATTCCCCATCTTCATCCCTCAGGCAGCAAGCCAGAGGGGATGTCCACCTCCATGAAGCGCACCTCCTTGCTGGTATTGGCGGTGACCCTGCATAATATCCCCGAGGGAATGGCGGTGGGGCTCTCCTTTGCTTTGGCTGCGCAGCAGGGAGATACGGCTTCCTATGCCTCCGCTCTGGCGCTGGCCATCGGCATCGGCATCCAGAACTTCCCCGAGGGGGCGGCTATATCGCTGCCGCTGCGCCAGGAGGGGATGAGCACCCGGCGGGCTTTTGCCATGGGCAGCATGTCCGGCATTGTGGAGCCGATCTTCGGCATTTTGGCCGTGCTGGTGGCCGCTATTATTATGCCGTATATGCCGTGGCTGCTGGCTTTTGCCGCAGGTGCCATGATGTATGTGGTGGTGGAGGAGCTGATCCCGGAGGCCCACTTGGGAGAACACTCCAACATCGGGACGTTCGGTGTGATGGGCGGCTTTCTGGTGATGATGATTTTGGACGTGGCGTTGGGTTAACGGGGACCGGAAGCTTGAGAATATGGAATACTGCTCGAAGAAAAGGAGCTGTTTGCAATGGATAGACTGGAGGTTCAGTCCTGTACGGTCCAATCTCTGGAGGAACTGCGGGAATTGGTGGGGCCCCCCCATGAAGCCGTCGTCAAAAAAAGCATAGGATTGATCAGCGAAGAGGCTAAAGGCTTTATCTCGCAGTCTCCTATGATGTTTCTATCCACCTCCAGCGGGGACGGGGCTTGTGACGTTTCCCCGCGCGGCGATGCACCCGGATTTGTCCATGTGGCCAACCCGCAGCAGCTGGTTATTCCGGAGCGGCCCGGCAACAAGCGGGTGGACTCCTTATGCAATATTCTCGAGAACCCCCATGTGGGGCTGCTGTTTCTTATTCCCGGCATGGAAGAGGTGCTGCGGGTTAACGGACGTGCCACGGTGATTAAGGAGCACCCGGTACTGGAGCTGCTGAAGCTGAAAGGCAAAGCGCCCCTGCTCGGGATTGTGGTGGAGGTGGAGGAGTGTTTTATCCACTGTCCCCGTGCGTTGAAGCATTCCGGCATCTGGGAACAAGATAGCTGGCCGGCCAAGGAGCAGCTTCCGTCCTCCATGGATATTTTCCAATCCCACCTGAAGATAAGCGGTTATACCCGGGAGTAGCAGCGGTGCGGGTAAGAGGCACCGGAACGAGAAACTTTCCATTTGTTTGCCCTGTTGAGTAAGATGACCATGCCAAACCCTGCTTTCCTTCATACACCATCCCATACGCTTGATCTATACCGCTGCTTGCAGCGGTTTTTTGCGTAGGGAGCTGCTGCTGAGGCGGACTGAGGAGCCTCTATTTGGTTAAAATTCAGTGTTTTGTCCTTTTTACGGACAGAGGAGTCGTTATTTTGTGGAAATAGCGGCTCCTGTGTCCGCAAGATTCGCCAAAGCCCCTTATTATAAAAAATAGCGGATTGTGGGTCCGATAGCTGATAAAAAGGAATAAAATCACTTGAAATCGGCGCAACCACCTGTTATTATTGATATTAACAAAATGTTATTAACATAATATAATAAACAAACGAGCAACAAAAGGAGGCAAACAGCTATGAAAACATATGCGGGTGGCTGGAATTTATACGAACTGGTTTGGTTAAGCTTATTCTCCGGTATGGCCATTGTGCTGACCGTCCTTATGAAGGATACGCTGTTTGGTTTTACGGTGTTTCTTACCGGTGTGCTCTGTGTGGTGCTGGCCGCCAAGGGCAACCTGATGACCTACGTTTTCGGTATGTACAATACCTTGGGTTATGCCTACTTGGCCTGGGGGAACGGTTTGTTCGGAGAGGTGGGGCTGAATCTGCTGTTTTTCGTCCCTATGAATATTATCGGTTTTGTGATGTGGAAGAATCACCGCCAAGGCGGCAAATTAACCATGCTGCAGCTGAATAAACGCGGTCTTCTGCTGGTGGCTGCTGTGTGTGCGGCGGGGAGTGTGGCGCTGGGCTTCGGATTATCCCTGATCGAGGCGCAGAACTCGCCTTATATCGATGCCACCACCACCGTGCTGTCTGTTATGGCAACCTTGCTGATGGTGAAGCGGTATAAAGAGCAATGGCTGGTTTATATTGTATTGAATATGTTTACTGTTCTGTTGTGGGCCATCCGTACCGCGGAGGGAAGCCCGGACGGAGGGATGATGATCATCATGTGGAGCGCTTATCTGATCAATGCGCTGTACGGCTATTATACGTGGAACAAAGGGGCGAAGGAGGCGCTGCAATGAAAACGCTGGGACTTACACTGGGGAAATTTGCGCCCTTGCACAAGGGGCATCAATATATGATTGAAACGGCGCTGCAGGAGGTGGATGAGCTGATCGTGGTCATCTACGATACCCCGGTGATGCCGGTGCCGCTGCATATCCGGGCGGGGTGGATCCGGCAGCTTTATCCGCAGGTGCGGGTCATCGAGGCCTGGGACGGCCCGGATGGATATTCCGACGACCGGGAGCACGAAATCCGGGAGGAGCAGTATATCCTCGGGCTGCTGAACGGAGAGCAGGTGACTCATTTTTACTCCAGTGAATTTTACGGCGATCATATGAGCCGCGCCTTGGGAGCGGTGGACCGGCGGGTGGATGAGCCACGGGGCCAGGTGCCCGTATCCGCCACTATGATCCGCTCCGATCCGTACCGGTACCGGGAGTTTGTCAGCGATATTGTATACCGCGACTTAATTACGAAGGTGGTGTTTGTGGGAGCCATGTCCACCGGCAAGTCCACCCTGACGGTGGCGTTGGCGCAGAAGTACAACACCACCTTCGCCAGTGAATATGGTCGGGATTATTGGACGGAGCATCAGGTGGACAGAAGAATCGGCCTGGAAGCCTTCGACGAGATTGCCGTGGGGCATCTGGAGCGGGAGGAGCAGGCACTGCTGAAGGCTAACCGCTATTTGTTTGTGGATACCAACGCCATCACCACCTATATGTTTGCCTTGGATTACCATGGGAGGGCGCCGGAGTTGTTGACCCGGCTGGCGCTGGAGAACGCGAAGCGGTACGACCTGTTTTTCCTGTGCGACGACGATATTCCCTATGACGATACCTGGGATCGCAGCGGCGAGCAGAAGCGGAGCGTCTTCCACAAGCAGATTATCGCCGACCTGAAGGAGCGCCGGATTCCCTACATTACCCTGAGAGGGAGTCTGGAGGAGCGGATAAGGAAGGTCGATGAGGTGCTGGCCCGCTTCCAGCCGTTCAGCAACTTTTTCGGGGAGGGCTGAGGCGCTTTTGCAAGATCGTACGTGGATGGGTGAAGGATTCTAGCTAAGATGAACGTAAACAAAGGGCAGCCCTCCAAATTGCTACTGTCGTAGGTTAAAATGGAAAGTGACCACCACCCATTTCAGAGCTACATAGCAAAGGAGAGCTGTTACTATGCATTCTACCACAAAATTTATCGGTTTGGATGTCTCGAAAGAAACCATCGCCGTTGCCATTGCTGAAGTCGGCCAAGAAGCTCCCCGGTATTATGGAAGTATTGCGCATACGCCTGCTGCGTTACGAAAACTCATCCGTGCTCTGGGCTCCGTCGAAACCCTTTCTTTTTGTTATGAGGCG
>NZ_JBJURJ010000019.1:0-142584 GCF_046098205.1 Paenibacillus mesotrionivorans
CGTTTATTTGCTCCCGCGCCACGTGCTCCGACCCTGCTAAACCGGAGGGCTTGACAAAAACGTTCATAGCAACGAATCTGTCGCACGCTATTCGCCCTTTTAGGCACCATTCGGCGCCGATTGGGACAAATAGAGTGGCTAGGATTCGTTAGATTTCAAACAGGCCCATTTCTAGTCAAATAGCGTTCCTCAGATTCGTTAGGATCGCCACTACCGCCCCTCCGCTCCTCGTGCTTCCCGTTCCTTCCGGTAATCTCCGGGAGTGACGCCCTCTACCTTTTTGAACACGCGGATAAAGGACATGGGGTATAAGTATCCTACATGTTCGGATATGCTCTGCACGGAATCCTGGGTGGTCTCCAGCAGCTCCTTGGCCAGCTCCAGCCGCAGCCGTGTGAGATAATCCACAAACTTCTCCCCGAATTCCTCCTTGAAGATCCGGCTCAGCGTCTTCTGGTTCATGCCGAACTGCTCGCCGATCTGGGCCAGGGACAAATTGGGATCGCGGAAATGCTCCGCAATATACTGCCGGACCAATGCCGCTTGAGAATACTGCTCCCGGTTGGTGCGCAGGTCCTGCAGCTTTTCCGCCGTGGCCGCCAAGGAAGTGACCAGAGCCAATCTGGCCTCCTCCATCCACTCCACCTGCTCCGTAATCGCCTGCAGCTCCGCCAACCCCACTTCCCGCCACACATGCTGCAGCTCCTGGGGGGCATTCTGCATTTCACGGATCAGCTGGGCCTTGAACAGATGAACAAAACGGGCAATGTCCTCCTTGCCATATTCCCCTCCCGCCATGGACAGGAATGCGCTGTTCAGCCGCTCCTGCCAATCGGGATTGCCCAGCCGGTACAGTTGGGCCGCTTCCTTCAGCTCCTGGAGGACAGCGTCGATTTTTACGCCTCCATCCGCACCCGGCTCCATAAACCGGTAGACCCGGTTGGGACCGGTGGCGATTTTACGGTCCACGGCCAATTCCGCCTGGTCGTAGGAGGCAGACAGCAGCGGCACCTCCCGGATTTCCCGGCCTAAACCCACAGTGACAGTGAACTTCAGATACTGCTCCACCCACTGGCGCGCCTTGTCCGACATGGACGCCAGCTTATCAAGAAACGCCTCTCCTTGTTCCTTGTCCTCCGCGTTACGACTCCGCCAGTACAAAAGTCCAAGCCGGTTGGGCCCAATCCATTCTGCCCATAAGGATTCACCCGATTCCGCGGCCATTTCCTGGATCACGCTGCGGATGGCGAATTTAAACAAAGCTTGGTCGCGGACACTGTATTCCGAAGCAAAAGCTTCATAATAGTCCATTTCCACTATGCCCACAATGGCCTTGTCTACGGAGAAGGAAACCCCCAGCTTCTGGGTTTCCTCATGGAATTCCTCTCCGGACAATACCTGGTTGCCCTCCAGCAGCTCCTTGAAGAAGTGGGTTCTGCGGTAGACCAGACCTTCCGCCTGCTGCTGCTCGAAGCTGTTGGCTTCGGCAATCAGACTTTCCAGCGCATGGTCGATAAAGGAGAAGTCATCGTCCCCTTCCTCCCGCCGCAGGAGGCTGTTCTTCCGCTGGCCGAAGGTTTGCACCCGCTCCAATAACTGCTCCAGCGGCCGGTAATGGCGGTGGCTGATATACGTCATCGCAACAATACCGGCGATAACGGCAATCAAGCCGATACCGAACCAGATATAAGTAAAGGAGGAGAGCAGAGAAAACCAATTTCCTTTTTGCAAATCCATACTCACCTGAAAACCGGACAAAGCGGACAGGGCATACGCACCGTCCTTATCATTAGGACAGGCTGCCACTGGATTTGCGAAGCTGTGGCCCGCCTGATCGGCCAGACAGACCTTGGCGCCGCCTTCAATTTGCATTTCCCGGACCAACGCCTGCAGGGAGCCGGAACGGATGTTGATGACGATGAGTCCCTGCTCACCGGAGAAATACGGCACCCGCTTCACCAGTGAAATCACAGAACGGTTTTGCTCATCACCCGGAAACAGCGCAAGATTGCGGATTTCACTCCACATATTCGGCCGCGGCATATCCATCACCTGGCGGATAAAAGCGTCGTCTCCGAACTCCCCCAGCTGGGAAGAGAAGGATTGCATCAATATTTTGCCGTCGGATTGGCGGTATAAATAAACGGAATCCACCATGGGAAGCGGTGCCATAAAATCCAGCAGTGCATTGGTTGTACGGTAATAATCATACGTTCCCATAGCGCCGGATTCGTCGAAGTAGCTGACCACCTCACTGTTTAAGAGGAGTCCTTTGCTGGCCATGGTATCCACGTTCTGGAGAGTGGCATCCACAATCTGCATCACTTGCCCGGCAAACACACGGTTAGCCTGGACGGTCTGGCGTTTGGTGGTTTCCCCCATTGTCAGGAAGAAGGTAAGAATCAGGCAGAAAACGACTGTCAGGAAGATAGGCAAATAAGAGAGGATGAGACGATACAGCCATTTTTTCTGCATGCGGGCATTCGCTCCTGTAGATAGTCATCCATGCGGCATGGACCATGTTGTGTGGGTCTGGTATCGATCCCCTCCATCTTACCGTATCTTCGGACCAAAAGACATATTCACAATTCTCGTTAATCCCCCAACAAGATTCATTTCCGGTGAATGATGTTAAGAATATAGAGAACACTAGTACCAAATTCTAGAACCAAAATTCCAAAATGAGGTGATCCCATGCTGCACCATAACGAAGCCCACCGGGAAGGACTGGAAACCATCCGTAAGCTGATCAATGGAATTGACACGGCGATGCTGACCACCGTAACCGATGAGGGTCTCGTATCCCGGCCGATGAAAACCCAGGATGTGGAGTTCGACGGGGATATCTGGTTTTTGACCAAGAAGGATACAAGCAAATACTATGAGCTGCTTCATAATGCCCAGGTGAATGTGGCCTATGCGGATAAATCCTACGTCTCCATCAGCGGGACAGCGGAAATTGTACAAAGCCGGGAGAAGGTCAAGGAATTCTGGAACGCCATGTATGAAAAAATGCTGGAAACCACCTGGGAGGACCCCAATATTGTGCTCATTAAGGTAAAAGCCGAAAGCGCTGAATATTGGGAGTCCGGCAGCGTGTTCAAACAAGCCAAATTCCTGTTCGAGAAGCTGACCGGCAAGGAAACCGATACCAAGATGAACGATACCGTTCAGCTGTAGGTCATTAAGCGGACATTACGCTCACATAAAACCAGGGGCTGCCGGCATTCCACCGGGGGCTCCTGTTTTTTTGTGGAGGGCTGTTTTTTGCAAAGAAAAGTAATGATATACTTATTAAAAAGGGTGTTACTATGCATAAAATTGTTCTATTTGATGGAGACTGTAATTTTTGTGACCACAGTGTTCAATTTATCATTAAAAGAGACCCTAAAGGGCACTTTAAGTTTACCTCGATACAAAGCGATACAGGTAAGAAGATGTTGAATCAATTGAATGTTCCCGAAGATACGAATAGCTTTATTCTAATAGCTAATAACAAAACCTATTCTAAATCCTCAGCGGCTCTTCAAATTTGTAAGGAATTAAAAGGACTTTGGAAGATATTTTACTTCCTCCTAATAGTTCCAAGACCCATACGAGATTTGTTCTATGGGATACTTGCCAACAATCGATATAAATGGTTTGGTAAAAAAGAGAGCTGTATGTTGCCTTCTCCTGAAATTAGAGAACGTTTCTTATAATACTTAGTAAGGAGCCCTAAAGCCACAAAAAAGCCTGGCGGAGCACGTTTCATCTCCGTCAGGCTTTTCGGTTTAGGTATTCCGCCTAATCCTCCACCACAAACAGCAGGTCCATTCCTTCGGCATCGATCCGCAGGCTCCGGTCCTCCAGGAACCACACATCACTTTGTTTGATATATATGAAAAAACCGCCAGCCGACATCTGAGTAACCGGATCGTTGGGCTCCGGCTTCTCCCGCAGGATCCCCCATACATAGGGCTCGCTCCCGCCTCCGGCATACCTCACATATACCCGGATATAATCCCCTTCCGCAAAATCCCATTCCTGCTTCAGGCAGGAGACAGCCGATTCCGTAATTTGCAGATTCATAATTGCACCTCCAAGGTTAATCTCCATTATTGCCAACTTCCGATGGACGGATACGGGTAATTCCGGATGCCGCCGGTTAACACCACCCCCGATCAATGCTATAATAACATGTAAACGCTTCACTGTAAGCAAGCGCCGGTTCCGAAGGGTGGTTTCATGAAGAAAAAATCCACGATAAAAGGCCGTATCATTCTGATTATGACGGTATTTGCCCTGCTCTGCGCCACGGTGCTGTCCGTGTTCAGCTACCAGCTGATCTCCTTTTTCCAGCGCAAAACCACCATTCAGGCCACCAAGTTCAATCTGCAGCTGATTGCCAATATCATTGATCAGGATCTGATTAATCTGACTGCCTTGGCCATGAAATGCAGCACCAATTCCCCGACGAACACAAGGCTGGCCGATTATTTTAAAGCCGAGGAGCCCAGCCCCTGGATGGCCATTGATGTATTCAACGCCATGCAGGATGGATTCCGCAGCAACCCCTCCAATACCTACGCCCGGCGGCTGATCGCAACGAATAACAACGCTCTTTTTGTACAGGTGGACAGCGCCGGCAGCTCTATCCCCCTGAATGTACATAACCTGGACAAACTCCCGAAGCCCGGCGAGCTGGGCGCCGAGCAGTGGAATATGGTGATGCAGGACCCCTTCTCCACCGCTACCGTGCTCCCTTTTGCCATGCCCATCTACGGTAACGGAGCCTCCAACATCGGAACGGTCTACTTATTCGCCAATGCAACGGTCATTACGGATAAGCTGAAGGGATACAGCATCCCTAAGGATTCCCGGCTGGTGCTGACGCTGGGCGGCACGCATTATCAGATCACTGGGGACAAGGTCTCCACGGAACCCATTCGCTATGAGGAGGAGCCCTATACCAACGATAACTTTGATGATCTGGGAGCCGCGTTGTCCTATATAGCCGGAGGTTCGGGCCGGCAGCTGGCGGTCTCCTATCCCGTCCGTTCCGGGGTGGTGCTGACCCAAACCCTGGAGGGCAACCAGTTTGCGCCCCAGGCCAATATTTGGCTGTTCCTGATGGCGGGGGTTTGCCTGCTGGTTATCGGTGCAAGCGGCATCATTACCTTGTATTTAACCCGGACCATCAGCCTGCCTGTAGAAAAGCTCAAGAAACGGATGGACAAAATCGCCCAGGGCCAGTTTTATATGGACAAAAATATCGAGTGGAACAGCGAGCTGGGGGATGTAGGCAGAGGCATCAACCGGCTGTCCCAGGATATTGTAGCGTTGATGGAGAACCGCATGGCCCAGGAGAAGCAGAAGCAGGAGCTGGAATACCGGGTGCTCCAGAGCCAGATCAATCCCCACTTCCTCTATAATACACTGAATTCCATCCGGTGGATGGCAACCATCCAGAATGCCACCGGCATTGCTGAAATGACTACCTCCCTCTCCCGGCTATTGCGCAGCATCGCCAAGGATATGGGCAAGCCGGTTCCACTGAAGGAGGAGCTGGCTCTCCTGGACGATTATTTCCTGATTCAAAAATACCGCTACGGCAGCAGCATCACCATGGAGCGGCAGGTGGAGAGTGAGGATTTGCTGTCCGCCCTGATCCCCAGGCTAACCCTGCAGCCGCTGGTGGAAAACGCCATTTTCCATGGGATCGAACCAAAAAGCTCGGGACATGTACACATCACCGTTGCCCGGCAGGGCGTCTTCGATATCCGCATTGCCATTGAGGATAACGGCGTGGGTATGGAGATGGACCAGATTGCTGCCGCACTGGCGGACGAAGCTTCCACTGCCAAAGGTTTGATGGAGCATATGGGGCTCCGCAGTGTCAACGAGCGGCTGCGCCTGGCCTACGGCGAGCGGTACGGCATAACTATTGAAAGCGAAGTGGGCCGGTATACGCGCATTATCATATTACTCCCTTATTATACTTCCGGAACAAGGATGTGACCGCATGATCAAGCTGCTTATTGCCGACGACGAGGCATTGGTATGTATAGGCCTGCAATCCATGCTGAAATGGGAGGAATACAACATCGAAATTGTGGGGATCGCCCACAATGGCGCCCAGGCGGAAGAGCTGATCGGATCCCTGCAGCCGGACATTGTGATTACTGATATCAAAATGCCGGTGAAAACAGGACTGGAGGTGGCGGATGCCGTCCGCAGGAAGCAAGGCCGCCTGCCTCTCTTCATCATCCTGACCAGCTTCGAGGAATTCGAATATGCCAAAAGCGCAATAGAGCTCCAGGCAGTGGACTATCTGGTCAAGCTGGAGCTGACACCGCAGATGCTGACCACCTCCATTTTGAGAGCCATCTCCATTCTGGCGGATTATAAGTCTCTGGAACAAGGTGCCTCCGCCCCGGATTCCACCCGCCGCAGCGACCTTCAAGGACACCGGGAGAAATTTTTTACCCGCCTGCTGAACAATTTATTCGAGAACAAAAACCAATACCTGCTGCAGCAAAAGGACCTGGAAATCGTGCTGGACCAGCCCTTCTACGTGGTATCCACCTGCCGGATTCTCGGTCCCACCAGTGTTCCGCCCCGGGGAGACAAGCTGGTGGCCTTGTGCACCAGCACCCTTCAGATGGCCAAGGACACCCTTGCCCGGACGGGCACCTGTTTTGTCATCAGCCTGGACCTGCGGAACTTCGCAGTGATCCTGCCAGTCACAGGGACAAACCCAGAGAACGGGATGGCGGCCATCGGAATGCTTCTGGCTCATATGGCCTCCGTCCTGCATAACTACTTTAATGTGACGGTAATTGGAGCCGTGGGATTCGCCGTGGAAGACCCCTACCTGCTGAGGGACAGCTATGAGTCCGCACGCCGGGCCATGCCGGAGGCAGTGCGCGGGCAATCCTTTGTATTCTATTCCTCCGACCGTCATGCCCGTGAGGAGCATGCCCTGTTCGATTTTTCCGAATCCCGGCAGGACATCCGTCGCGCCTTTGAGGAAATGGATACCCGGGCCTTATACGCCATCATCACCAGGATGATCGAGGATTTCGACAGCCGCCCTGAGCTGGTGGTGCCGGCAATGGATGCCGCCTGCAATGTACTGTACATGGCTACCTCCCTCCTAGCGGACGGAGAGAACATGGTGGAGCATATTTTCGCCGATGAGCCGGAGGGCTACCGGGCCATCTACCAGCAGCACACCATGGAAGGAATCGTGGAATGGCTGGTCCGGTTCCGGGACGGCAGCTGCGAGCTGTTGTCCTCCAGGAGGCAGAGCTATAAGGAGCAGCTGGTCAAGAATGTCCAGTCCTACATCAAGCGGAACCTGGACAGCCGGCTTTCTCTGAATCAGGTAGCCGACGTGTTCAGCTTCAGCCCAAATTATTTGAGCCATCTGTTCTCCAAAACCGCAGGCATCAACTTCGTCGATTACATCACCGAAACGAAAATCGCCGCAGCCAAAGAGATGATGCTCCGCGGCGAAGGCCGTGTCAACGAAATTTCGCAGAGGCTGGGCTACGAAAGCGCCTTTTATTTCAGCAAGGTGTTCAAGAAGGTGGAAGGAGTCTCGCCCAGAGAGTTCATGCAGCAGACTGAAACAGGCTTGACGGCAGGAAGCTTGGGAGATTCATAGGGTTAATTATCCCATATACAGCCGGGGCTTCTATCTGAATGGATAGAGGCTTTTTTGCCGTGCGGAGTTCAATTCGGTTAACGTCAGGCAGGGCATATGGTCTTGCCGCATGCGCCTTATATGGAGAGCAGGTCATAATGCCTGCTCCTTTCACCGAGGACTGACATAATCTAATCTTAAAAGCTTTCTTTGGGAGATGGAACTATGACCCTAGCCCAAAATAATATTAGGCTCCCTGCCAATAAGAAGGAGCCGGGAATGCTGCGCTATCAATGCACGTGGAGAGGACCACTGGAAAAGCGGAGCGGATTGGGCCATGCCAGCAGAGAGTATGTTCAGGCACTAAGACGGCAGGGAGTAGATGTGCGGATTGGTGACAGCAGCGGGCCCGCGTCCCGGGCAGAGAGCAGAGCCGGCAAGCAGGTGCTGATTTATCATCATCCTCCCCATACGCTGAATTTCAGGGAAGCCAAAGAAAGATATGACCGTATTATTCTGAATACAGTCTGGGAGACCTCACGGACACCAAGAAATTGGATGCCCTATATGAATCAATTCGACGGGATTCTCGTACCGTCCCGGCACAACAAGGAAGCCCTGCGCAACAGCGGCGTGAAGGTGCCCATCTACATTGTTCCCCACGGTGTGAACACAAAGCTCTATAACCCGGCTAATCCGAAGTTCAGCCTGGGGGAGCATCAGGGTAAGTTTGTTTTCGTATCGGTATTCAGCTTTCAGCACCGGAAGAACCCGGAGCTGCTGCTTCGGGCCTACTGGCAGGAATTTTCGCAGAAGGACCGGGTGCTGCTGCTGATAAAAACCAGCGGCTTCGACAAAGACGAGGATGGCGAATGGATCAAAAACAAAATCCTCCGTTACAAGGAACAGCTTGCTCTTCCCCACAAAACTGCACCGCTTATGCTCATCACCAAGCGTATCAGTGATTCATCGCTTCGCAAGATCTACACCTCCGGCAATGCCTTCGTCTTGCCTACACGGGGGGAGGGTGTCGGGCTGCCCTTCCTGGAGTCTATAGCCAGCGGTGTTCCCGTTATCACAACTGCCTGGGGCGGACAGATGGACTTTCTTACCAAGAAAAATTCATTTTTTGTAAAATACAACCTTCGCAATCCCGCGGCGAGCATGCAGCAAAAACACTGCATCAGCCGAAAATTCAGCAATTTATTCGCCCAGAAGGGGCAGCTTTGGGCGGAAGCGGAGCTGGATGACCTGCGAATGCAGATGCGAAGAGCTTATGCCAATCCGCAGCTGTGCAAGCAGAAGGGAAAGCAAGGCCGGCAGGATGCGCTGAATCTGTCCTGGGATCGGTCAGGAAGGCTGATGAAGAAAGCCATTGAGCGTATTATCAGTGGAGACCGGCGAGGTTAAAGATGCGGTTAGGCTCGGATAGGGGGAGATACCATGCAGATCGTACTGTTGTCCGGCGGTTCCGGCAAACGATTATGGCCATTGTCCAACGAAATACGGTCCAAAGCATTCCTGAAGCTGCTTGATGGCGAAGGAGGGAGCAAGGAGTCGATGATTCAGCGGATTACCCGCCAACTGGCTGCCGCCGGTCTGCTCCCCTCCACCCATATTGTCACTCATGCCACCCAGGGTGAGATTACCCGCAGCCAGACAGAAGGAGCTCTTTCTGTTTTGGAGGAGCCGCATAAGCGCGGCACATTCACGGCAATTGCACTGGCGGCCGCTTTTTTTCACTCCCGGCTTAAAGTAGACCGGGAGGAGATCGTGGTGGCCCTGCCGGTGGATTCTTTTGTCGAGCAGCCATTCTTCCAGGCGATCTTGCGCTGCCCCGCAGTGCTCGCCCAGTCTGCTGCCGATCTGGCATTGATCGGCACCTCTCCTGCCGGACCATCCAGCCAGTTCGGGTATATGGTGCCCAGCCCTATGTTGGAGGATCAGGACTTCCGCCGGATTGAACGTTTCGTGGAGAAGCCGGATGCATCCGTGGCGGCAGATCTGATCCGTCAGGGGGCATTGTGGAACTGCGGTGTGTTTGCTTTTAGATTGGGCTTCATGCTTGATGTAATGTTAGCTAAGGGCCTTCCTCTTGATGCCGGAGCACTGTTGGGTTTATACGGACAGCTGCCGGAGCGCAGCTTCGACCAAGAGGTCGTCGAACAGACGGCCAATTGCGCCGCCATCACCTATGGGGGGCTGTGGGATGACCTGGGCAACTGGGATGCCTTCACTCAGCATTTGAACAATAAGGTCACCGGCCTGGGGCAAGTGGAAAACAGCTCCACCAATACCCATCTGGTCAATGAACTGCCCTGTCCCATCCATGTCATCGGCGTTTCCAATGTGATTGTGGCTGCGGGTCCCGACGGTGTGCTGGTCGCCAGCAAGCAGCAGGCCAGCCGAATCAAGGATCTGCTTAAAAATAACCGAATGCCGATGATGGAGGAGAAACGTTGGGGCGTCCGCCGCACGCTGGACTATTCACGTCACAGCCAAGCAGGTGAAAGCCTGACCAGCAAGGTGACTCTGTTGGCCGGAACGAACACCAGCTATCATTTCCACCAGCACCGCACGGAGATCTGCGCCATACTGTCCGGAGTGGGCGAATGCCTGATGGACGGTCGGGTGATGGCGATTGGAAGCGGTGATGTGCTGGAGATTGCAGCGGGCGTCAAACATAGTATCAAGGCTATTACCGCCATGGAGTATATCGAAACCTGGCTGGGGGAACAGCTCGACGGCGAGGATTGCACGCGGCTTGCTCTCATCTGGGAGGAGGCGGTGCGGAGTAGTGAATGAAAGCCGTTTATAAAATAAACCTGCTCTAAGATTTCCGGTGCCAATCGGTTGTCTTAGAGCAGTTGCTTTTCAGGCCATCTCCTCCAATACAGTAGCCCTGAAGCTCCAGTGCTGCACGGTAAAGGCTGCCGTTGTACTTCGGACCTGGAATGCATAAGCTCCATAGGACGGTTCCGTGACGGAGTCCACCCAATTCATCATCATCATATATTGGTTATCCCCAATGCCCCAACCGCAATTGAGACTGCCTGAATTAAGGACTTCATTAGTAGACTGATCGACAATACGGTATTGCACTTCAAACCTTCTTTCAGGCCCGCCTTCGAATTGGATTCCTATCAGAACCTCCTGGAAGACCGTTTGACCCGGCCAACCCGGAAGGGGAGGATGCGTCTGCACAGTAGTCCATCTGATCGTCCCATCATAAGCCGGCACCTTTACTGAAGGCTCAACATGATAGGTTAATTTTTCCGCAGCCCGGATGGGATGATAGCTGCTTCCCTTTGGACCGGGCGGACCGGATGGACCCGTGGGTCCTGTTACATCCGTTAACCGCCCCGCACCGTCTAGTGCCACCGGCTCCGCTACGGGAATGTCCTCAATACTGACTTGAGGGTTTCCCACAAGAGGATGAGCAGCTATATTTCGAAAAGAAATAATTTTGGCCTTTACCTTGTAAATGTGTGTGCCTGCTTCAATGTGATCGATAAAATCTATACTTTCATTCAGCAGCTGGACTTTCCCGACGGGAGCATGAACATCAACGGGGGATATCTGCTGCGCCACGACATCACCGTCACGTGACAGCTCCCATTCCATATGCAGTGACCCTGCTCCCGGAAAACAAGTGGACACCTTCAAGGGAATGAGGAACCTGAACAGCGTGTCTGGTTGATCGAAGTCTGTTACCACCGTTGCGGCCAGTTGAACTGTTGGACCCGGACTCCCCAGGACAATGGGTATAAACGACATAACCTTCCGCTCCTCCTACAGCACATAGTCTCCACGTAATCCGTTCGAGTACCAGTATATGTGTGTTGTGGTTTCCGTTGCACCTGTATATAGCCCGAAATGGACTGTGTGGATATGAAATGGGCTTAAGGATTTTCAACTCCTCGAACAGCGTATAAAACAGAAGAAGAGCAGCGAGTTAAGCTGCCGCTTCTTTCTGTTTTGTTGAGGTCTGTTAGTTACCCTTCAAACCACCTTGGTTTATCCAGTACGGTGGCCCTGAAGTCCCAAAATTGAATAGTAAAAGGGATATTTCCGTTCATCTGAAAGGAATAAAAGACGTCGTAAGAATCTGTGATTGTGTCGACCCATTGTATTAACATTGGATACCGGTACAGCCCGTCTCCAGAACCTATAAAAATGCTGCCCGGAAGAACGTTTATATTGGATGCACTATCCAAAAATCTATAATGAGCAGTAAGACGGCTTTCATCAAGCTCACAACGAATCTCACAGAGAAATTCCAGGAAAATTTTTTGATCGGGCTCCACTGAAATCTGCGGAAGGGCTTGGATCGTGACCCATTCGCCTGTTCCGGGAATCTCAATGGCCGGTTGTTCATTGTAGTTATAGTTTCCGGCAAATTGTATGGGGAAGTAATCCTCACCTTGTGGCCCAATGCCTCCGGTCAAACCTGTCATTCCGGTGGCTCCTAATACAGTCGGCCCTCTTCCCGTAATCCCTGTTGGACCACTTTCCCCTGTTAGCCCAGTTGGTCCGCCAACCCCCATACCTGTCGGCCCCGTATTTCCCATGCCATCAAATCCGGTAGGCCCCGTTACCCCATAACCGGTTGACCCTGTCGGACCTGTGGCTCCTGTTGCTCCTGTTCCACTGGCAGCATCGCCCGTACCGGTGGGACCTGTAGCTCCTGTTGCCCCTGTGGCACCAGTGGGGCCTGGCAGTCCGATGCCTGTGGGGCCATGATTTCCCGGATCGCCGCCATCCCCTTTGGCTCCCGTAGCTCCGGTTGGACCTGTCGGACCTGTTGGACCCGTTATGCCGTCTTCCACCAATGGACCCGATGCAGGAATTCTTACGCTGATTTCAGGCTTCCCTAATAAGGGCTCCGCTGCAATGTTACTGAACGAAATTACATGCACCTTTAGGTTGTATATATGAGTTCCCGCCCCCACATCGTCCATGAAATCAATCACTGGCGACAATAACTGTTCCTCTCCCGCAGATGCGGAAACCGTTACCGGAGACACCTGCTTCGCAATCAGTGCATCTCCCCGCCAGATATTCCACTCTACATACAACATTCCTGATCCTGATGAAATCGTGGACAGCTTCAAGGGAACTTGTATGCTGAAGAGCGTGGCAGGAGGATCATAATCGGCCCTATACGTAATGGCCAGATGAAGCTCCTGTCCAGGTTTGCCCAGCATTAGAGGTGTAAATGACATAGAACACCGCTCCTCCTACAAAAGTCCTTTTGGTTTCTCAATGCTCGTATTCATACACAGTCAAATATAGAGCAGCTTGTGTAATGGTAATCTCAAATGCGCCATCGGTAGGTGTCAAATAAGCCAGATTCACCCATACCCCGGACTGCTGATGGGAAACATCCATGCGAATAGGCAGTACAATCTCCCTCAAATCCTCCCCTGCTGCTGGATATACGAATTCATTCATTTGGTCTATACCTGCATGTACGATGTAATTAAAATAAACTTCCTGGGTGCCTGTATACGTGCTTTGTGGCTTAATTTGCACCTGGATATAGCCGTCAATGGTTCCCCGTCTCATGTAATAAACATTCGGAAACATCAATAAGAAATTCAGGGTTTGTTTGGCAGGATCAAGGGTCAAGGCCTGGGGCAGCTTGGTGGAATAACAAATTTGCGTTTCTTGAATGGCTTCTCCGTTGTATCCGGTAGGACCGGTTGCACCAGTTGCACCTTTAGGGCCGGTGAATCCCATTCCAGATCCTGTATCTCCGCGAAGACCAGTCGGACCAGTGGGACCGGTGGGTCCTGTAATACCGAATCCCGTAAAACCTGTTGGACCTGTATGCCCTGTTCCCGTAGGGCCAGTTGCTCCCGTGATACCAGCTCCGCTATAACCTGTAGCTCCTGTCGGCCCCGTTCCCCCTACTCCATAACCTGTGGGGCCGGTAGCACCGGTAAGCCCCGGCAGACCGGTTACACCGGCTGTTATGCTTTTTCCTCTACCGCCTTGTGAGCCGGCGGGACCCGATTCTCCGCTAGGCCCTGTAGGCCCAGTGGGACCGGTGGGTCCAGTTGGCCCAATGGGTCCCTCCAGCACGACCGGTCCCGGCCCTGTCTGTATAAGCGGGGCAAAGGCAATTACCTCTGATGTCAGGTTAACAGCTTGCAGAATAGTAGCCTGAACCTGATAAACATGAAGACCTGCTTCTAGAGACTCAGCATATTTAAGATACGCATCTGTTTGGAATTGCTCTCCCGATGCCGATTGCCCCTCCAATACGACTTGTTGAGTTAATAAATGCTTTCCGTTTCGGCTAACGATATATTCCATGAGCAGCCGGTACAAACCAGAGGTTTCCGTTTGCAGCAGCAATGGCAGTACCACCGTTGTCTCAGCAAGAGGATAAGCCTCCTCTACCGACAGCATAATCTCTTCCAGAATAGCGCTTGCGCCGCTCATGACAGGGAGTGATATAAAGTTGGACATCCGGCACAACTCCTTCTATACAGCTTTTTCTTGAATCCATACGGTTTTCACACTAGTCCCTTGGAGTGTAAATATTCATGGCAGTGAATACCTGCGTTAAGGAAGCTGGAAAACTCCCAATGGGGGAAGTGATCATCTTCGCTTGAAAAATGTATTCAACTGGTCCTGGACCAGCAGGAGGGATATCCAAATGGGTAAAAGGCAGCCAAACTGTAATCCCGTTATTAAAGCCTATTACATCTTTTCGATGCTCATATTGAAAGGATTGAATAGGCGTTCCATCCCGAAGCACCCGATATTGAATAGTGAAATCGCCTGTCGCCAAGAAATCCGAGCCGTAAGAAAAATCGAATCCCCCCTTTAACATAACAGCCGATGCTAATAATGGCTGTGTAGAGCCAATCGTGGCAATAGAGACACGTCCAATTTCGGTCCAATCATCAAAACTAATTGTCTGCAACCACTGTGTGTAAGCCTCCCCGGTAAACCCCTGCCCCACTCCTGTAAATCCAACCCCTGTCGCTCCTCTGGGGCCATTTTCTCCCATCGGACCATCCGGACCCGTAATTGCATCCGGTCCGGTTTCACCTGTTGCTCCCGTTGGGCCGCGGAGGCCGGTGGGACCTGTAAGGCCAAAGCCAGTTGGGCCGGTTGGACCGATGCCGCTTGCACCTGTTGGACCTGTAGAGCCAAAACCAGTGGTGCCTGTAGGGCCAGTCATTCCTGTATAGCTTTCGTCAGAAATAAATGGACCGGTTGTTCCGGTATCGCCTGTAGGACCGGTGGCACCGGTGGGTCCGTAACCGGTAATGCCCGTTTCTCCCGTCAGTCCAGTAGGACCCTTAGGGCCCTCATCCCCAGGTGGACCTGGGGGACCCTCCGGACCCTCCGGACCAACACCGTCCTCTTGCAGATCAGGATGAGTAGCGGTATACGGATTACCGGCTTCCGGATGTCCTTGAATGTTCTGATAGGCCAGAACTCTCAGGTGCAGTTCATACAAATGTATCTCTGCAGATAAAACCTCCGAAATATAGAAATGAATATTGCCTGAAACTACCTCACCTGCATTACCCGACCCTACATACGGCTCTGTTACAGATTTTAGAACTTGACCATTCCGCCAAAGCTCCAGTCCTAAAATAAGCAAATAGCTGCCTGTATTCTGCAGTCTGAACCGAACAGGGACATTAAAATGAATTTGTGACAGCGGCTGGCTTTCCGCAGGCGCCACAGTCGCAATCAATCGGACTTCTGCTCCGGGGGTCCCCAATAGAATTGGAGTAAATAAAGGCATCCGACACAACTCCTCTTCCAAAATAAATTTTGAACCTTGCTGCCCTCCGGCTTAGGCATATTAAACCCGGCACATTCCTCCTCCAGGCTATGAATGAGTTCTTTAGATCTCAACTCTTGGATAGCAGTCCCGTCCCCCTGCGAGTATTGAACCGGACGAGCCGGAACCGACTAAACACGATATGCTATGTCCGAACCCCACCGCATGCTCCAACGTATGCCTGTTTTACTTTAAAATGGTAAGAATGACGGAGTATAAACAGCGGATTAGCTTTCGGCAAAACAAAAGAAGCGCAGCAGATTGCGCCGCGCTTCCTCTTTTGTTTGCAGCAATTGAATTACTCTACATTCTTAAGCAAGTTGTATAGTACCTGCACACTTTCGGCCCGGGTCAGCTGCTCCTGAGGAGCAAACTGTCCATTTTCCCGGCCCTGGAGCAGCCCTGCCGCACCAGCAGCGGATACGGCGTCCTTGGCCCAGTCACCGATTTGGGAGGAATCCGTGAAGCTGATGTCCGGCTGGCTTGCGGGCTTCCGTCCGGTTTTCCATTCCAATGCCCGGATAAGCATCACTGCCATTTCTTGCCGGGTTATGGTTCCATCCGGCTCGAAGCCGCCGGCACTGCGTCCGGTTACCAGCCCGGCCTGTGCAGCAGCAGCTACTGCATCGGCGTACCAGGCATCCTGCGGCACGTCGGAGAATGCAGCCGCGGTCTTCCCGCCTGCAGGCTGGATGGCCAGAAGGCGTACCAGCATAGCGGCAAATTCAGCCCGTGTAACCGAGCCCTGCGGCTCGAATCGGGTATCATCCACACCGTTAATCACATGCTTCGCTGCCATCCGTGTGATGACGGTTTTGGCCCAGTGGCTGCTGTCCACGTCCGAGAAGCTGCGTTCATACGCCAGAACAGCGTATTGGCCGGAGAGCGGGACGGTGGCCGTTAATTCACCGTTCTTCCATTGGCCTCCCAGATAAACCGCTTTGCCGTCTGCCCCGATCCCATACATTCCCAACAATTCCGAGTCGGCAGCAGGGCCGGTTGGGATGGACAGCTGAACCGTCTCATTGGATAACGCAGGGGCAATGGCGAATGCTTCACCGTTGGCAGCTACTGCTTCCAGCCGGATGCTGTACAACCCGCCGGCCGCTTTCCATTGCACACCCGCTGGCAGGGCTGCGGCCTCCATGGCCTGATTCAGGGAACGGGAATCGCCGGTCACAGCCGTAATCTTGACTCGAGCCTCCTGCCCTTCTGCGGCTTGCGCCAGCAGCTTCTGCAGGGTTTGCCCGCTGAGTGTTAGGACCGTCTGCTCCTTCACCAGCTTCAGAATTTCGCCGGCTCCCACGGTGTTGGCCAGCTGCGCCGGAAGCAGCAGTGCTTCTGCTTCCATATTCCATTGAACGGAATAGGTTCCTTGTCCATCTGTCTTCAAATCATCCAGATCCACCTGTTGAGTGTTTACCGGAACCTCGGGTGCAGGCACTGGTGCTGTCACGGTGTCCGTATTGTTTTCGCCACCGGAGTCAACAACAGCTGCGTAGACAATGACCTCCCGGGTCATTTCCTCCGCCGCGTTGCCTGCCGCATCCTGCACATTGTAATGGATGGTATAGGTACCGGCTACAAAGGTGTTCAGAGCCGAAACTGGCTTGCCCCCAAAGGTAATCGTGGTCACGATCCGTTCCGTAATGTTGCCGTCCCGGTCATCGGTTGCGGCAGCACCTTCATCCTGGTAGCCCGAACCGTGCCCTGCATATACCGTTTTGTTGCCCTTCAGTGTGATAACGGGTTTTACTGTATCCGGCAGGATTGGCGGCGTCTTCACAATGACCTCCCGGGTCTTCTCCTCCGCCGCGTTGCCTGCCGCATCCTGCACATTGTAATGGATGGTATAGGTTCCGGCCGCAAGGGTGTTGACAGCCGTAACTGGCTTGCCCTCAAAGCTAATCGTGGTCACCAGACGGTCCGTAATGCTGCCGTCCCGGTCATCCGCCGCAAGGGCACCCGGGTCAAGATAAACCGCTCCGTTTTCCAAAGTAATGGCCGCATCACCAAGCAAGGTTATCACAGGCTTCACCACATCGGGCCCGCCATAGGTGGCCACTACCACTGTCCGCGTCACCTCATTGGCCCGGTTGCCCGCCAGGTCGCTGACATTATAATGCACCGTGTAGGTGGCTTCCGTCACCGTGCTGACTTCTGCTGCAGGAAGACCGTTCCAGCTGTAGGACGTGATAATCCGGTCCGTAATATCTCCATCCCGGTCATCCATAGCGATAGCCCCGGCATCCGTATACTCCGCGCCGACACCCAGGGTCACCAGCTCATGCCCCAGCAGGGTGATCTGCGGCTTCACTGTATCCGGCTCAGTGGGAGGAGCCTTCACCACAACTGTCCGTGTCACCTCAGCCGCCAGGTTGCCAGCGGTATCGGAGACATTGTAGTGGACTTTGTAGGTGGCTTCCGTCACCGTGCTGACTCCTGCTGCGGGAAGCCCGTTCCAGCTGTAGGTGGTGCTAATCCGGTCCGTTATATTCCCGTCCCGGTTATCCAATGCCGTCGCTCCCGCGTCCGTGTATACCGCGCCTTGGTTTACGTAGGCCGGATCTTCTCCCAGAAGAGTGATCACCGGTTTTACCGCGTCTGCACCCGGCGTTTGGGTAATCATAATCCAACTGAGCTGCACATCCGTATTGCTGCCGGAATTGGCGGGGGCCACCATAATCTCCATGGTCCCATCCTCATTCATGACAATTCCCTTATGCTCCGCAACCGCATAGGAAGCATTGATAATCCGTCCGCTCTCCACGGTTACGCCGTTAATGACCGTATTGGCAGCCCGCTTGGATTGAGAACTGGAGAACCAGGGATCGTAGAAGCCCATGTAGACGGTATAATCACCTTTTTCCAGATCGAACTTGTAGGTCAGATTCCGTTCCGAGGAGCTGTTCACATAACGCAAGCTTTGGAAAATATCCGCTGTATTGACTCTCAAGGTACTGTTATTACCGGAATATCCCCATGTTTTACCAGCTGCAGGATCATACACCTGCTCCGCAGCCTCGTGCCGCAGGACTTTGCCTGTGGAGGTTTTGTAGGCCTCCATCAGCTGGGTATATTGCGGTACATCCCCCGACGCCGGATTAACGAAATACTGCAGATTGTCCGGAAGGGCAACCGTGACCTCCACATCCACCCGGCTGCCTGCCAAAATGCCGCCAAGGGTTCCTTTTACAGCAGCGGCTCCGACGGTTAGCCTTGCCGCCTCCAGACTGGCCGCATCCCAGATCACCGGGATATCCCGGTAGACGGTTTTGCCCTTCTGAACATCCAGGGTTAATGGCAGCTCAAGAGCTTCGCCCAACCGGAAGGTGTTGTTTATGGTTGTCAGCACCTTCAACGGCGAATACCCGTCCAGCACATCCAGGGTCCAGTTGCTGAGGGTTTGGCCTTCGATTTGGGTGCCGTTGGACGTGATGCGCAGGGGAACCCACGCATAACCGGAGGTCTCCAATGCCCGCTGGATCCAGCGGTCGCCCATGTAGATGAACAGTCCGTTCTCCGCGTCATAAGGAATGACTGCTGTGGACTGCGTCCGGTAAGAGGTATTGGAGCTGTCGTTGGGGAACGGATTCCCCAGCTTGGTATAGGGCGTGAAGGTTTTGCCTCCATCCTCTGTATTGCCGAAAATATGGTTGGCCCTGTACGCAATAGACGGGTTCGGATCCCAGCCTGTTGTGCCGGAGGTAATGAAGTAATAATACCCGTCGTACTTGAACACTGCCGGTGCCTCCCGGCTGGCGTCAGGGAAAACCCGGGCCGTGAAGGTTTCACCAAACCCGGAGGTGCCGTCTTGGGCCGGGGCGGTGTACGTCTCATTCAACAGGGAAACATACGTGTACTTGTTCTCTTCGCTGGAATAAATGGCATACGCCTTGCCGTCGTCATCCTGGAATACGGTCATATCCCGGGCCATACCCTTGTTGCTGTCGTAGTAGCCCTCAATGTAGTTCATCTTTTGGGCGTTCACCAGCTTGAAGGGGCCGAAGGGCGTATCCGATACGGCAAAACCCATTTGCGCCCGGCTGTACCGGCTGATCCCGGTGTTATACATAGGGTCGCTCACCAGGGTGTCGAATTGCTCCAGTATCCGTGCATCCGTGGGACCGTCAGCATGATACACGATCACATATTTGCCGGTTTGTTCGTTATATAGCATTTTCGGGCGTTCCATGATGGTGTAATAGGCATAGGTGCGGTCAAAAGCCAGCTTCAGGCTTGCATCGTCATAAGAGGCGGCCACGTAATCGAAGTCTGCATCTGCGCTGCGGCTGTAGCCGGGATGGGTATTGCGGTCTACATAAGCCTGCAGGAAGTCCCGTGCACCATCAATATCTGCCTGGGTCAAGGGCTGGCCCCGTTCGTTCAGACCCACTCCGGATGCCGCCATGGCCCTTGCCTTCAGCTCTGCCAGCCGGGTGCTGCTCAGCTGTACCCCAGTGCCATCTGCAGTTTTCTCCATGGGGAACATCCGGTGAGGATACAGTGCAACTCCCATGTCCACCCAGTTGTACAGATCCTTGGATACATAGGTATGAATGCCGCCGATAGGCCGCCCGCCATAGGTTTTATCCTCTCCCACCCACAGCCAGGCACCGTCTCCTTGAGCCGGAGAGGCCGTGTAGGACGGCTTATCCCCGTCCCATGTGATGTGCTCTACCCAGGTAACCTGGCCGCCATGGGCCTGGATGGGAACACCGTTGGTATCCAGCCACACATCCGTATTTTCACCTGCCACCCCACCCAGTGTGGTATATACGGAAGGTTGCGCCGGAGCCGCCAGCTCCTCCACTGCAAGCCAGCTGATGGCGGCATTTTTGTTGGTTTTGCCTGCTCCCGGACCTGCCGTATACGAGCCCACATTGGTCAGTACATAACGCACATCGGAGGCTCCGACCGGAAGATTGAGGCTGTATTCCACCTGCCGGGAATGTCCCGCATGATCCAAATGCAGGCGGTTCACCAGCTGGGAGACGGTTTTGCCGTTCAGGCTGTATTCCACGGCAATTTTCAGCGGCATTTCGTTATCCCACCACAGCCGGTGATAAGAGGTAAAGCGGTAGCTTTTGCCACCCTCCAGTCCACCTAACCGGTATGTCAGGGTAGACAGGGGATCGCCGCCGTCGATCATGATGCCTGTTGCATGTTTGTCCAGATCGGGCTGAGCGGATTTATTAATGATGGGTTTGACGGCTCCCGTGCTGCTCAGGGTCGTGTAGCCCCAACCCGATCCCGAGCCTTCACTGTACAGCTGGTTGGCCGAGCCGTTTAACAGAGTCCCCCCCGCCAGCTTGCTGACAGCCTCATAGATAACGGGTGCCGACGCTCCGGCATCAATGAAATACTTCAGGCCCGGAGGAATCACCTCCACATAGGCCTGGAACTGTTTATCCCCGCTACCGTCGTTGTAAGCGCCGGATACCGGGATGGTCTCAAAGGGGGTATCAAAATCCGCTGCAGTGACGAGGGTGCTGCCGTCTGTTGTCCAGCGTGTTACGGGATATTCCGGTCCTCCATCCGCCAAACGCACCAGCTGGGGCAGCTGGGGGAGGGTTCCCGCATAAGCTGCATAAGCCTGGGTAGTCCGGGAGGTATCCACCACGGGCGCTTTAATGACACCGTTTGCCGCTGCGCTTGCTTCGGCTTCACCCTTGGACAGTGCCACCGTAAAACTGAAGCTGCCCGGTGCTGTGCCGGAGGCTGCCTGGAAGGAGGTGAAGGCGATTTCGCCTGCCGTAACTCCTGTTGCAGCAAAACCAGGCAATCCGCTCATGGTTTGACGCAGCCAGGTCCGTACGTCCTCCTCCGTATTGGCTGCAGTCCTCTCTACGGTGTAGGCCGCTCCTTCAAGGATGCTCTTGGCTTCTTGGACCGCCTGCA
Organism: Paenibacillus mesotrionivorans; assembly: GCF_046098205.1. Classification (NCBI taxonomy): domain Bacteria; kingdom Bacillati; phylum Bacillota; class Bacilli; order Caryophanales; family Paenibacillaceae; genus Paenibacillus; species Paenibacillus mesotrionivorans. Next base: position 21,345 of record NZ_JBJURJ010000019.1, read on the forward strand.
CATCCGCAGGGCTGGGCACCCGTTTGGCAACGGCCACATAACTGACCAGAGAAGCCTGGTTGCCCGAGTAGGTGTTGTTAATGGAGAGCTTGACAGTTCCATCAACGGGCAGCGTAAAGCTGTGACTGACGGATACGCCGCCGGAACCTGCTACCAGCCCGGTTCGGACGGGTTCCGTCACTGTAGCGCCTTGGGCATCCATGTAGCTCAGACTGATGTCCATAGTCCGGTTAGTGTTACTCCACCAGTCCCTGTGGAAGGAGGTGATGGTATACTTGCCCGCCGTTAGGGGGAACACATAACCCAGCGGATTGTTGCGGGTGTTGGAGCCGTACACACCGGTTTGGCCTTTATCCGTTGCTACCACGGCGCCGCCCAGCCCCTTCATCTGGTAATTGCTGTTGGCCGGAGTATGTCCCCAGACACTGTCGCCGGTTGAAGGCTGATCCGCCTTGTTATTCAGCAGAGTCTCCCCAACCAGGCTTTTGATGAGGGTATACGGAGGTGTATCCCCATCTACCGTAACACCGGTATCCACGAAATAAACCAGACCTGGAGGCACTACTTCCACATAAGCAGTGGTTTCCAAATTGCCGTAGGTTCCTTTAACGGAGACCGTTTCATAAGGGGTGGCAAAAGCAGTATCCTGGAGCTTCCAATCTACCTTCACCATCGAGGTGGTGCCGTCCTGATGTTTGGCCTCTACAGTTTGGGGCAGCGCAGGAGCCGTGCCGGTATATGTGGCCGCGTAAAAAGGGGTAGCCAAAGAGATAATGTCGCCCATATACAGCTGTTGCTCCGCCGCTGTCAAACGTGCAGCAAGCTGCTCCGCGCCTTCCTGGTCCAGCCGGTAGGCTGCCGGATCGGCCAGGGCCTCCCCTGCTTCAGCGCGCAGTGCCTCGAACCGCTGCCAATCGGCCTCGGTAAATTCCGGCTGGCGGGTTACCGCTTGAGCTGACGTGCTTGCAGTCTGCAATGCCGTTGTATCCGGCGCGCCGTGGGTCAAACCAGGCACTACCGCCACCGCATCCACAGACAGGTTCCCGCTGACCACCTTCACTTCAACGGTATGAGGACCGTACTTGAGCCCCCGGAGGCTATAGGTTTGGTACAGCTCCTTGGAGGCAAGGGTGGGAGCCGCCTTGGCGACGGTCAGGCCATCTACGGTCACCTCCAGCTTGGCCGTGCCGTCGTTCGGTCCGAGCAGATCCAGTCCGGTACCGGTAAAGGTGTAGGATAGTGCGGCTCCTGTCCCCTGGCTAGCCGAAATGGAGCGTTGGTAGATATACATGCCCTGCCCGTTGGTGTGGTTCCATGATCCGTTATACACCAGCTTTTGCTGCGGAACCGGAGCCAAATCGGTCATCTCCAGATTATCCAGCAGCTCGGCATAATAAGGCTCGTAGCCGTCCAGCTTTTCCACCACCAAATTGTCAAAACAGGTAAAATAATAGCCGCTGGCCAGATCCACCCGCCCGGAAAGCTTGGGGCTCGGGTCGGTATAGGTGGCAAGCTTCACACCGTCCAGATACGCTGTGATTTGGCTTCCCGCTGCTTCGATGGCCAGCTTATGCCAGGCATTATGAGCGGTATTAAAGCCCTCAATCCTGACGCCTCCTTCACCGCTGGCCGCATTGCCATTGGCCACCTGCACATTGTTCACCAGAAGCTGCCAGCCGCCGTCAAACCAGAATTTCAGCACATACGGCGTGCCCGTTATGGAATGGGAGCTGCCGCCGCCCTGGTATCTTGCGCCGATGGCTGCATAGTTGGCACCCCCTTGGGTGCTGTTATTTTCGAATGATACATCCACACTGGCCCTGTAGTTCATCCACCGGTTGTCACCGATGGCTGTAACCGGTTCGCCGTTGTTCCAGGTGCCGCCCAAGCCCATGCTGCTTCTGTCCAATTGCTGGCGCAGCACATAATTGCCTGTGGTTTCATCGAGATAAGCCTCGAAAGCGCCGTTGCGGTCATGGGTATAACGGGGTATGGCTCCTTTGGGACCACCACGGGAATCCACATAGCTTTGGCTTCCGGTGACCAAACCGCCTGCGCCGATGACGGGAACGGTTCGGCTTGTATAATCAAAATTATCCGCATACAGTATGTTGTCCGAAGTATTCTGTCCGGCGCCTGTGGCGTCCGTATCCAAAACAGTCCGTTCCCCTTCCACGGGAAGCGCCTTGCGGTAGGCCGGATTGCTGTCGTTGTCCAAGGAGGTTACTGTCACAACGGAATACGGCTTCACCTTTACCGTGTAGACACCCGCCCCATCGGCAGCAGCCTCTTCCAGGTATTGCATGTACCGGCTGTTGAAGGCTTCGCCTGCCTCTGCAGCCCGGGTCTCCCACACCTCCAACGGAGGTTTTCCTGCGGAGAAGGCCATGTTTACAGTCTGAAGCTTATAAGTGCGTTCATATTCGCTGTCATTGACGATAACTGTGGAAAAGTTGCTCTTGTCCGGCGCCGCCATGGTCATATAGCTGGGGGTGCCGTTGCGCCCGCTTACCGGGTTGGTACCGGTGGCTCCGGTATAGCTGGCTTGCGGGACGGCCCGCCAAATGCCAGCAGTATTGGTCTCATTTTCCCAGCCGGCCTTCATGAACCAGTTGAAATGCTGCAGCACCGCCAGCCCCGCATCATAATGAATCCAGCCCGACCACGGATCGCGGGCGCTGACCAGTTCCTTGAAGGAGTACTGCCCTCCCTCATAAAAGGAGCCGATAGCCGGCTGATAAATAAAGTGGGTCCGCCGGGAGTTGACGAAGCCCTTGATAATGGTGTTGCCCATCTCCAGCGCACTGCCGGTTCCGCCAATGCCGGTTCCTGCTGCGGAGGGGTCCTTCACATTGTTGTGCGGACGGAAAGCCGAATTGCTGAAGGTGGCTTGGGCTTCGCTGTTCCAGATTTCCAGATCGTACTGCTCTGCCAGCTTTTTGAAGTTGCCGGCGCTGTCATCGTCGGTATTGTAGTGGTACCCGGCTACAGATATCACATCCCGGAGCGTTGCGTCACTCACCAGACTGCCCCCGAAGCTGCCAATGCCCACCTCGTCGGATATCACCATCTCCATCCGGTTATAAAGCGCTTTCTCTTCTGCGTTCAGGAAACCCTCGGCGTCGTTTCTTACCTTGGCGGCATATTCCCTGGTCCAATTCAGATCAGGCGCATGTTCATTAATATACGGGTTCACATAGTCAGCCATATAGCCGTATTCCCGATAAGCCGCCAAAAGGGTGTTTTTGTACCAGGTATAGATTTTGTCGTTATTATCTGCCCAAGCCGGAGCACTCCAGCGCAGAATGCTGACCTTGACGTTGGGGTTAACCGCCTTGGCATCCGCAGCCAGCTGGAAGCCGGGATGGCGGGTCACATTGGCCGGTTCGTCAGCCGTCCGCATGGTGGCCGGATCAGGGCCGGTGGAGTTGTTCCGGTCATTGCCCATTTCGATTTTCACATGGGACATAAGCGGATGTTCACCGCCGAACAGCACCTGGAGCAGCTCCGTATATTTATCCGGATGCTCGGCCTTATAATCCATCAGCAGGGCACTGGTGCTGTTGGCGCTGAGTACGCCGAAGCCCTTGAAGGTCAAGCCGTTAACATTGTCTGCTTTGATGTCGTTGCCGTCCAGCAGCACCTTCACCATGGAGGCGGCAGCCTTGCGGGCATCCTCTATCATGGTTTTGATGCCTCCCTGGGCAACGGAGAACCAGCTCAGAATCGGCGCTTCGCCGGACACATTGGCGTAGGTCAATGTAACGGGTACGCTGGCATTGGCATCCGCAGGCAGGGTGAATTCGCTGGATATCTGGGTCGTGGCGTTGGTATTGTATTGGTCCAGCTGCAGAGTTTTCACGGTGCCGCTTGTATCGGTGTAATCGATCCGGGGTTTCGTCTCCCGGGAGCGTGTGCCGTACCAATCGAAGAAGCCGCTGGTCAGGGTATACTTGCCTGGGGCCAAGGTTAGCTTATACGAAATGGAGTTGTTGCCGGTACGCAGACCGATGCGGTAAAGATCAGTGGAATCACCGGCAGCTGCGCCATCCGGGCTTTGCAGCGGATCGGTCCGGGTAGAGTTGGCGCGCAGTCCTACAACAGCTCCCCAGGTGTTGTTTGGTTCTCCGGTCATGTTGAAAATCTGGTCGGACACTTCGTTAGCCAGGTGCACTCCGTTTAATTGGGTGACCGCCTCATAGAATAGCGAACGGATCACCGGCTTTTTGTCGGTTCCGAGAGGCGGGTTGGCCCAATCCGGACCGGTGCCGCTGTCCACAAAATAGACCAGCGGGCTGCTCTGCGGAGGCAGCACCACTACGTTAGCCATTACGGTTGTACCGTTGGCCGCCGCTCCGGTAACCGTGGCGATATCATACGGAATGGCAAAGGTATCCGCCCCGATGAACCAGGTGACCGCCGATTGCACGCCACCCAGCTCGATGGCGGTTGGCAGCGAGGTGCCTGCGGTTGAGGTAGCTCCTGTGTAGGCGGCAGCATACACGGTTTCCGGCGCTGCAGCTGATGCCTTCTGCGGCGGCAAAACGGACTGGAACAGTCCGGCCAGAAGCACGGCCACCATGGCAAGCGCACATAACCGGCTTCCGAGGGTTTGCTTTTTCTTCATTGAAATCCTCCTTATGTGGATGATGAGGATAGTGCCTTACCTTTGTGGGACGTGAACTCGGTTTTTCATACAGGATATGCCCCAGCAGGCGCTTTCCCGGGGTTTATACTCGGTTTTTCATATACAATGTGTCCCAACAGCCTCTTTGGCCAGGTTTATGCTCGGTTTTTCATACACAATGGGTCCCAATTGGTGCTTTGACACGATTTATACTCGGTTTTTCATACATAAGGTGACGGCCCGCCTCTTCCTGACATTTCTATAACAAGTAACTTACATAATATTCCATTTTGTCAAAACTCCATTTGGCTGGAGTACCGGCACTGCCCCCCACCCCCAGCATTACTCCCCACCTCCCCAACGCCCACCTCGTCCTCCTTCACCCGCCCCGACCTGCCTCTCCCTCCACCAACCGCCTCTGAACAAAGAAGCGCAGCCCACTGGAGCCACGCTTCATCATGTCTTGTTGTCGTATGGCGGTGGCAGGGCTTGGAATCAGCCATTGGAACCGCCGGTCAGCCCTTGATGCCCGATGACGCGATGCCCTGTACGAAATACTTTTGGAGAGTCAGGAATACAATCAGCACGGGAATGATGGAAATAACGCTGGCCGCCATAATAAGGCCATATTCCGCAGAGTATTGGGAGATGAACATCCGCAGACCGATCTGGATGGTTTTCAGTTCGGTTTTGGTCAGGTAAATCATCGGCCCCAGGAAGTCGTTCCAGGTGGACACAAAGGTGAAGATCAAGAGCGTGGACAAAGCCGGCTTGGACAAGGGAAGCATGATTCTTGCCCAGATGCCGTATTCGCTTAGGCCGTCGATCCGCGCCGCCTCGCACAGCTCATCGGGAATCCCCTGATAGAACTGCCGCATCAGGAACACTCCGAAGGCGGAGAAGGCCTGCAGCAGGATGATGGCCAGGTGGGTATTATTCAGACCCATCGAACGCATCAGGATAAACTGCGGCACCATATATGCCTGCCAAGGAATCGCAATGGTGGCGATGTAACCCAGGAACAGCGCATTGCGGCCCTTGAATCTCAGCTTGGAGAATGCATAAGCGGCGAAGCTGGAGGTAAACAGCTGCAACACCGTCACGATAATCGATAATTTGGCTGTGTTATAAATAAACTTGCCCAATGGAATCCGCGTCCAGATGTCCGCATAGTTCTGCCACCGCGGCGCCTCGGGAATCCACTGCATGGGAAAGGTGAACACGTCCTTGTTCAGCTTCAATGAGGATGACAGCATCCAAATGTAGGGCACCAGCATAAACAGCACCGTTATGATCAGCATTGCATACACACTAGTCATTAGTACGAATTTGAGTCCCTTGCTACGTCCTGCCATGGCTTATTCCCCCTTCTTTATGCGGTTGCCTGACTGCCGGTTATCACCCATACTTCTTTTCCCCGCGGAATTGAAGGATGGTGATACCCAGGACAAGCAGGAACAGCACGATGCTGATGGCGCTGGCATAGCCGTAGTCGAGTGACCGGAATGCCGTGTTGTAAATCTGGTACACCAATACCCGCGTGGAGTCGTTCAATTGATTGTCCGCTCCCGCAAACAGGTTGATGAAGATATCATAAACCTTGAAGGAATTGATGATCAGAATCATCAGCACAAAAAAGGTGGTAGGCGCAATCTGGGGAATCGTAACATTGCGGAACCGTTGCCAGGCATTGGCCCCGTCCAATTGGGCTGCTTCATGGAGCTCGGGATTAACCCCCTGCAGACCGGCCAGATAGATCACCATATAATAACCCATATTTTTCCACACTGTAAAAAGAACCACCGTCACCATCGCCCAGTTTTTGTCCGCCGCCCAACGGGGCAGCTGCTCCAGGGGAATGCCGGTAATGGCATGCAGCAGATTGTTAACCGGCCCCAGGGTCGGGCTGAAGATGAAGTTCCATACGGCTGCTACGGCGACCAAGGACGCCACATACGGGAAGAAAAACACGGTGCGCATAAAATTCCGCCCAAAAATCTTCTGGTTCAGCAATATGGCCAGAGCCAAGGCGCAAACCATCGTGAGGGGTACCACACCGACAGTATAAAGGATGGTATTCCACAAGGCTTTATGGAACACAGTATCCTCGAACAGACGGACGAAATTATCCGCCCCGATAAACGCCATGGGATTGGATCCGTCCCATTCCACAAAGGCCAGCACCAGCGCAAAGGCCATGGGAACTAGGGTAAATATGGCAAACCCGATAAAGTTGGGAGCAATGAAGCTGTACGCCACCAGATGCTCTCTGACACTTTTGGACATCCTCCGTTTGGGAGGCTTCCCCGTTCCAAGGACGGTTTCATTCTGCATGATATCTCCTCCAGTCCTTCCGTCTTCTCCGGCAGCCTTCCGCAAGGAGGCAGGCGCCAGGCCCACCCCCTTTTACAGAAGACGCTTTATGTCTGTTGCTTTTTTAAGAGCGTTACTTTTTCAGAACAGCCTGCACTCTTGTTTTCATATCCGCCAAACCTTTATCGATGGTCACATTCTTGGTCATGATATTGTCATGCACCTCGTTTAACACCACTTCAATTTCAGCACTCTTTTCGTGAAGCGGCATTTCCAGGTAGGTCTTCACCGTAGACAGCGCTTGTTTGCTGTTTTCATCGGTGGGGAAACCCTTCATGGAAGCAATGGAATTCACCACTTGACTGTCCTTGATAGCAGGAATGGTACCGGTGGCGGCGATAACGGCTGCGCCTTCCTTGCCGGTGACGAACTTCATGAATTCCAGAGCGGCATCCTTCTTCGCCGACTTCTTGTTCACTGCCAAGGAGGTGATGGTGCCCAGGGTAGTTCCTGCGGCTACGCCGTCCGGGTGCGGGTACTTCACGATACCCCAGTTCTTGGCCTTGGACTCACCGCTTTGCACCTTGGCGATTTGGGTGGCGATAAACCAGCTGCCCATGTTCATCATAGCGACGTTATTGTTGTAGAAGACGCCGGAATAGTGGGTGCTGGAGGTTTTCAGAGTGGCATAATCCATGACGATGCCGTCGGTTTGCTCCTTCAGGATCCGCTCATAGGTGGGCTTCAGGAAGTCGTATTCCCCGCCGACAATGGTATTCTTGCCGTCGAGAATGCCGAACAGCTGAACTGCGCTGCGCCAGGTGTGATAGTGGCCGCCGTAAACCTTGGCCGAACCGGAGCCGGAGGTCAGCTTGCGGGCCAACGCATCATATTGGTCCAGGGTCATATCATTGGTGGGATATGCCACACCTGCTTTGTCGAACAAATCCTTATTGTAATACACCACCCAGAAGTCACTGCGGAAAGGAAGCGCATACACTTCATTGTTAACTTGAATTTGTTCTACGGTGCCACCGTAATCCCCCGTATTAATGGAGGCCTTGGAGATGTAATTCTTCAGGGGCTCCAGATGGTTCTGCTTCACAAGGTTAGCGTAGCCGGGAATATCCTTGATGGTCAGAATGTCCAGATCCGCGCCGCCGGACAATTGGGTGCTGAGCATGGTCATGTAGTCGGTGGAGCCCAGATCCACATATTCGATGGTTACATTGGGATGGGATTTTTTGTAGGCCTCAATCAAAGGCTTGTAGTAGGCGGTTGCTTCCCAGTCCCACAGAGCCCACTTCAATTTCACCGGTTCATTGCTGGGCGCTGCGGAAGCGCTTGCAGAAGCAGCCGGTTGAGACGGTGCGGTGCTTGCCGAGCTGTTATTGTCGCTATTTCCGCCGCAGCCTGCCAGCAGTCCGGCGCTTAAAGCACCCACAAGGGTAATATTGAAAACGTTCTTCATTTTCATGCCGATTCCCCCTCATTTTATCCTTGATTATGGATTCGTCTGTCCGAATCTGATTCTGATTATATCGGATGCCCCCCAAAATGCATATGTACATTCAAATTGAGAACATGCATTTTTTATCCCGCCTCTTCTGCCGCTGCTCAAAAAGCTGTACTTTTCCAAGAAAAACATGCACTATTTTATGCTTTTGGCCAAAAGGGGCTGTGGAGTAAACGCTGTTTTAGGACGGCTTCCCATTTATCTCCATGGGTAGGCCTGCGGAAGCCCGTGTGGCTTCCGCCCTCTTTCAAGCTAACGGACGCCAGCGCCTTTATTATGTTGATTTTGACTCTTTTGAAAATCTAACGGCGACCAGGGCCGCTATTGGAGCCATTTTCCCGGTTTTGGGCTGAAATGAAGCCCAATAACGGCCTGTGCTTCCGTTAAAAATTCCAAAGGAGGTATTTCACCAAAATAACGGCGCTCACCGCCGTTAGAGCCAACCCCAAGCCAAAAACCCCGCGTCCCTCCGCATACAACGGCTGAACACGGGGAAAAAAGATTCGAAAACACGCAGCTAACGGAGTTGCCATACAAGCGGGCGGACTGTCCAACAGGTCGTAAAGACCCTCCCGAAACAGATGTAACTTCCAAGCCAACAACCACTACACCGGTTGTCCCCTGCTCTTCGGAGTGGTCAACCACCAGACAAGTGCCGCGCCCAGCGACAACAGGGAGGCCATCACAAACAGGCCTGTTTCATGGCCCCCGTCCAGCATCCAACCCCCCAGGGAGTTCCCGAGAATACCGGGGATGGTGAACAAGAACAGCATCAGCAGGGTTTGCCCGGAAGCCCGCAGGGCGGAAGGCACCAGCTCCTTCATATAATGCATGGCGGCGATAAACAGCAAACCATTGGTCAGCCCGTGCAGCAGCTGGATACCCACCATCCAGCCCGGATGGTCACTTGCCAGCGGCAGCGCCCACCGGACGCAGTAGAATACGACAGCTGCTGTCATCAGGAAACGGCTGCCGCGTTTCACGATCCACCGCTGCGCCGAGGCGAATACGGGCACCTCGCTCAAGCAGGCCAAGGCCCAGCCCACCCCGATCAGAACGGATGATGCCCCACGGCCCTCCAGGATAATACCGTAGAAGGAATCCACCGACCGGGCTGGCACTCCTGCCAGCAGCAGAAACAGGGCAAACACCCAGACCCGCTTATCCTTCAGCACCTGGAGCAGCTCATTGCCGTAGCCGCGTTTTTTGTTGAAGGCCGCATTTGCCACGGGGCGGATCCATACCAATGCAGCAGCAGCCAAAACGATGAATGCGGCGAAGAAGCTGAACAGCACCGCTTCCCCGGCACCTACCGCAAACAGGCCGAAGCAGATGGACATCGCCGCAAAACCCAGGGACCCCCATAAGCGGAAGGAGCCATAGTTATCTCCCTTTTGCTCACAATAACTAAAGTTCCAGGCATCCATCATCGGGATGATGGGACAGGAAAACAGAGTGTACATCAAATAACAGGCCAGAAGCAGCATTTTGTCCTCTGTTCCGAGCAGCAGTCCCATAGCCAGCAGCAAGCCGCACATGGCCGATAGCAGCAGCAGCTTGGTTTTTCCCGACCGGTCTGCGGCCATACCCCATAAAGGCTGCATCACCAGCGTCACCAGAGGCGCGGTGCTGAGGAAGCCGCCGATCTCCAGCGGCGACAAACCCTTGCTCTTCAGGAGCAAGGGCATAAAAACCACAGTAATGGCTGTTGTGCCGTAATACAGGAAGAAAAAGGCGATAAAGCTGACCCGGTCGCGGTTGAACTGATTCCTTACGCTCATGCCAGAATGGAGTCGATGGCCGCCAGCTCTTCCTCAGAGAACTCCAGCCCGCTTACAGCCTCTACCGCATCCTCGATGTGACTGATTTTACTGGCTCCGATTAAGGCCGAGGTGACTCTGCCTCTCCGCAGCACCCAGGCCAATGCCATCTGGGCCAGCTTTTGCCCGCGCGCGTTCGCCAGATCGGTCAGCCTCCGCACCTTCTCCAGACGCTCCTCACTAATATCCTGCGGCTTCAGGAACGGGCTGGGCCCGGCGGCGCGGGAATCCGCCGCAATCCCGTTCAGATAACGGTCGCTTAGGATACCATGCTGAAGCGGGGCAAACACGATGGAGCCGATGCCTTCTTCCTCCAGTACATCCAGTAACCCCGCTTCAATGGTCCGGTTCAGCATGGAATAGGAGGGCTGATGAATCAGGCAGGGAGTCCCCAATGCTTTCAGAATCCGGGAAGCCTGCCGGGTTTCCTCCGGTTTGTAGTTGGACAGGCCCACATACAGTGCCTTGCCTTGCCGGACAATCCCGTCCAGAGCCGACATGGTCTCTTCAAGCGGCGTATTGGGATCAGGACGGTGATGGTAAAATATATCCACATAATCCAGATTCATCCGTCTGAGGCTTTGATCGATGCTGGCCGTGAGGCTTTTTTTGGAGCCCCATTCCCCATACGGTCCGGGCCACATATAGTACCCGGCCTTGGTGGAAATCAGCAGCTCATCACGGTACGGAGCAAGATCGGATTGCAGCAGCCTGCCGAACATCTCCTCTGCCGAACCTGCCGGAGGCCCGTAGTTGTTGGCCAGATCAAAATGGGTAATGCCCGAATCAAAGGCCGTGCGGATCAGCTCCCGCCCCTTTTCATAGGAATCGATTCCGCCGAAATTATGCCACAGGCCCAGGGAAATCAGCGGCAGCTTCAAGCCGCTTTTGCCGCTCCACCGATATAGCATATTGTCATACCGTTTGTCGTCCGCTTTGTACATGTGTAGGTTAACCTCCTTTGAGATTAACCTTATTGTACTCAATGCGGGCAGGCCTGCCCATGACAGCATGGAAGGTGTTTATGGAATAATGTCACTTTTGCGCTGCCGGGTTAAGAGCCTCCAGCAGCATCGCCGAATAATCAGCCTTTACAGAGTCGGCATCCTGGCTGCTGAGTGAACCGGTGGCCGCAAGCAGATTGACTTCCTTATTGGTTTGCTTCATCAACCCCTTGAACAAGGTGGCCGCATCCGTTTGTGCTGCTGCCGCCAGACTCCGCCCTTGGGCCAAACCCTCCAGGATTTGTGCAGCTGGAACGCCTGTAACAACGGCAGCATCATTCACAATCCGGTCCGTACGTTCCTGCAGGTAGGCATCGGTGTCCACTTCCCCGGCATATCCCGCCTGATCCACTACAGCCAACAGCTCCGCATATGCCGCTTCCTTGGTGGAGGCCGCCGCCTCCTGCTTCAGCCAACCGTTATTCACCGCCTGATCGATGTAAGCAGCCACGGAGCTGTACAAGGTTGACGCAAGCTCATCCACGCTTACATCCGCTGCAGCTGCAAGCGTCGTGCCGCCATCCAGCTGGCTCCTCAATGCTGCCGCTTCCACTCCCATATTGCTGGCCGCTTGGCCGACGACAGAACGCAGACTTTCCTTCACAATATCCGGAGCCGCTTCCGCTGCTGTTGCATAACTATTGGCGGTTACAGCCGCAAGAAGCTGCTTTTGGGCCTCCGCCTTCCACTCCTGAAGCTTGGGCGAGCTCAGTGCGCCTGACATCCATGCTGCATCTAGCGCTTTGTCCACATCCGCTTGGAGATAACCGACCAATACACCGGCATCCATTCCCGTCGCTGCCTGCAGGCTTTGCCCTGCTGCGAGAGCACCCGTCACATCGGCGTAGTCCGCATCGGCATATATCACTGCCAATCGCACAATGCTGTTCAGCCTGGTTTGAATGATCGATTGGGCATACGTGTCCATCCATTTATTTTCCGCTGCATCGTAGCCCTTGGTGTTCACCAATTTGGCCACATCCAAGGCCGCTTCGCTTGCCAACCCGCTAGCCTCCGCCTGCGTCAGGCGGTTAGCATTCACTAACCGGTCCAGCTCCTGGTTGAGCCCCGAGAGCAAATAAGCAGTTAAGTCCGCTTCCTCCAAACCGGAGGCATCCAACAAGGATTGGCCCGATTGCAGTGCAGCACGCAGATCGGCTGTGGAGACCCCGGATATCCCAGAGGTCAGCTGGACCAATTGGCTTAAGCGGTTATTCAGTGCTTCCCGGCCCGGATTCAAAGCAGCTGCCGCCGCATCATAACCTGTCCAGGCTTGGTCTATCAGCTTGGGGAGTAAGCTGTCTAATTGTTTGGCAGCATCGGCGGCCTCCTGTTCGGTAAGATAGCCGTAAGCCACTTCATTCTGGGCGTCCTTCGTGAAAATAGCCGTCAGATCCGAAATAATCGTGGAAGAGGCTACACCAGCTGCAGCCGCAATGGAAGCCCCCCCTGCCAAAAGACCTTCGTACACATCCTGCTCCGGACTATACAACCCCGATACCCGGTCCGGCAGGCTGGCCAGCCAGTTGGATACGAACACATCAGCATACGTAACACTTTGCTGGGAGGCTTCTTCTCCATGAACCGGAACTGTCACTGCGTATGTATTGGCCGCCGCATGAGCCGAAGAGCCTGCCCATCCCCATCCTCCCGCTGCCAGAACTGCTGCACTCATCACTACCGCCAATTGCTTCTTCATCATTCATCGCTTCCCTTCAAGGTTTAGTGGATTGCTTATTGCTGATGAATAGAGCATATCCCCCGAACCTTAAACAGTGATGAATTGAAACTGAGCGCTAACTGAGAGTTTCCTGAAAGCTATCGGCTCCTTATTCCTTAATCGTAATACACCCGGAACAGCAAATCCTGATCGTAGTTCCCGAAGCCCCGGCCGAAAAGAGTCAACCCCCCGCCATGTCTTCCTCCGTCCTTCGCTTCCATCCGGAAAATCCAGGCTTCACCCTTCCACCCGATATCCTGAATCCGCACGTCGGAAATCCGCTTGCCATCCATAAACGTGCCATGTCCGTTGATCCGCAGCCTCTTCAATAAGCCATATTGGTTCACATTGGAGGGCCACCAGTCCGGCGTCAGCTTGCCTCTTCTGTCCCCGTAATCCCCCGGGCTTGTCCACTGGCCGATCCAGGTTCCATTCAGGTAAAATCCGATATCCGACGGCCATTGATCCCGGGTATGGGGCGCCTCCGAGCTGATTTCCATGGAAATCTCCACCTCGTTCATCACCTGATGGGCGAACAAATAATTCGGCGCCTTATATTCCACAAAACCTTTGGCAAACCATAATATCCCGGCATTCATCCGTTCAGGGTCCAGAAAATAACGGGGATTGTCATATTCCCCGATCAGCCTCTCCGAGGTGGCCAAACCACAGGTGGGATGAGCTTCCACATCGGTATACTGGCCTACCGGAACTGCGATTTCCACCAGCTTCCGCGCCTCCGCAGAGGCAGACGCGAGATGAATCTGCAGGTGGTGTGTGGTCAGGGAGCAAAATTTATAGGTGGCGCCTTGAATCCGCTTGCTCCTGCAGCTGATCAGTCCTGCCCGCTCCAGCTTGCCTGCATGCACACTGGCCATGGGATTGCTGATATGAAGCGCCTCAGCCAGCTCCTTAATGCTCCGCTCCCCCTCCTGCAGCAGCCGGATCATCCCCAGGCGGACCTCGCTGGCCAACGCCTCATATACCGTCAATGATTCACTGTCCGTAGTCAGCAGCATTGTTACCCACACCCCTATTCTCTGTAAACTGTATGCCTTAAACTTAGATATTGATTATTTCAAAAAGGTATGATAAATCTATGTTGCCAATAATGCCATTTTAAATTAATGTTTTCATTAATTCAAGAGAGGGGATTTCCCATGAAGCTGCAGGCAAGCATGACAGTGGATAAGGATTTTGTCATTTCGGAGGTGGATAAGCGGATTTTCGGCTCCTTTATTGAGCATCTGGGCCGTGCTGTCTATGGGGGAATTTATGAGCCGGGACATCCCACGGCGGATGTCAACGGCTTCCGCGGCGATGCGCTGGAGGCTATCCGCAGGCTGCAGGTGCCGATTATCCGATACCCCGGCGGGAACTTTGTCTCCGGCTACAACTGGGAGGATGGTGTGGGTCCCAAGGCGGAGCGCAAGCAAAAGCTGGAGCTGGCCTGGTGGACCACGGAAACCAACCAGATGGGCACCAATGAATTCGCCGACTGGGCCAAGCTGGCCGGATCCGAGGTAATGATGGCGGTGAATCTGGGCACCCGCGGGCCGGATGAAGCCCGGAATCTGGTGGAATACTGCAATCACCCCTCAGGCTCCTATTACAGCGACCTGCGGATTGCCCATGGCTACAAGGAGCCCCACCGGTTCAAAACCTGGTGCCTCGGCAATGAAATGGATGGCCCTTGGCAGATCGGCGCCAAAACCGCCGTGGAATACGGGCGGATCGCCAACGAAACCGCCAAGGTCATGAAATGGGTGGACCCGTCCATTGAGCTGGTCGCCTGCGGAAGCTCCAACAGAGGCATGACCACCTTTGCGGACTGGGAGGCCACCGTGTTGGACCTTACCTACGACCAGGTGGACTATCTTTCGCTGCACACCTACTATAATAACAACAAGGACGAAACAGATAATTTCCTGGCCAAATCCCTGGATATGGACCAATTTATCGACAGCGTGGCCTCCATCTGCGACTATGTCCAGGCGAAGAAACGCTCCAAGAAGAAAATCTATCTCTCCATGGATGAGTGGAATGTCTGGAAGACCATCGGAACCAGCCGGGCCTCGGAGCGCTGGCAGGTGGCGCCGCCGGAATTCGAGGATATGTATAATATGGAGGATGCCCTGATGGTGGGCTGTCTACTGATCTCCCTTCTGAAGCATGCGGACCGGGTGAAGGTGGGCTGTTTGGCCCAGCTCATCAACACCATTGCCCCGATTACCACGGTAACCGGGGGCGGGCTTTGGCTGCAAACCACCTATTATCCTTACCTGCATGCCTCCCTGTACGGCAGAGGGACCGTACTTCATCCCATTATCCGTTCGCCCAAATACGATTCCAAGGACTTTACCGATGTGCCGTACCTGGAGGCTATTGCCGTTTATAATGAGGAGTTGTCGCAGGTAACGGTCTTTGCGGTTAACCGCCATCTGACGGAGGAGCTGGACCTGCAGGTTGACCTGCGCAGCTTCGGCGGAGTGAAGGTGCTGGAGCATCTGGTGCTGGAGCATGAGGATTTGAAGGCAGTGAATACGCTGGAGCAGCCGCAGCAGGTGCAGCCTCATAACCAAGGGAATGCCCGGACAGACGGCAGCCGGGTGGAAGCCCGCCTCAGCAAGGCCTCGTGGAACGTGATCCGGTTAGAGGTTAAACAATAAGAGTGTAAATTCAGCTGTATCCATTTATCTTCCTCTTACCCATCTTTGACCATGTCCCAATGATGGATATAGCTGCCATGCTTATAGGTCAGTCTGTAATGCCCACAGGTTCTCATCCAGGCATCCACACGTTTCTCAAACAACTCCCCCCCATAGGCGGGATAACGTTCGGATGCCGGATGGGTTTCCCCATAAATGCGCTTTTTGAAATCCGCTGCCCGAATCAGATAACACTGATCGGAGAATCCGTATCCCCAATAAAAGTCCCTGCTTTCCGCAAAAGCTACCTCTTCTGCTTCAACAACATTCCCGTTCCAAACCGGATTGAACACCTTGACGTTGGGGTGCTGCCGGAAGATCTCCAATGATGGTTCAATCCAATCCAGAGGTGCAGCCAACATACAATCCCCTGCGTAATGCAGCAAATATTCTGTTTTGCAGTTATGAATGGCTACAAGCTCGGCAATGGAGTAGTAATACCCCCCCTTAAAGTCCTCTTCACGGAGACCAAAAAAATCCAGCACCTGCTTCTCATAGTCAGCCACTATGGAATAGGAAGTCAGGATCCCTTTGGCCACCAGCCGTTCCGCATGCTGTGCCACCAGTTTTGAATCCGACACGTTATTAATATGAAGAATCCGTTCCTTAAAATCATACAGGTTTTGTCCAATCATTCGTTCCAGCCAATCCGTGGTCAGAATGATGCGCCAATCCTTTTCGTAGCATTTGGTTTCGAAGGTTATGTCCACAGAAGACAACAAGTTCACACCCTTTCTGTTCTGTCAAACCCGGGGAAACCAGCTTTCCCATGCGTTCTGGTAAGCAGGCCAGAGTTGAGTAGCTTCGGGTTCAAAACCGCGGTAATGCCGGATGTATCCGGCCAGATAAGAAAAAGAGGTTACATGCGGTCCGAGAAAATAGGGAGCCCCCACGCATACCAGCCAATCTACCAAGGCCTGCTCCTCGAGAGACAGGTCTTCAAACTCCTGCCACAATTCAGGTGACAAGCGGAGCATGGCGGCTTTATTTTTCACTTCTAATTGAGGGAAGTGTTTGGTCAATTCATTGGAAACGGTTTTGAATTTATCTCCCTGCGCCCCTGTCGCTACATAAACCGCCTTTAAGCCGGGAATCCGGGCCATACATTCAGAGGCCAGATCTACCTGTTGGATGGCATACGCATCCAGTCCGATACTACTCACTTCAGGAAAATGCAGCATATCACCCTCGATCCGCAGTTGAAGTGCAGACCACGCAGGATAAAAGGACATTTTGTCGATAATCCATTGAGCCAGCTTCAGCGGCTTTGCGGCAAAAGGGAATGACGTTGCAATCCATACCCCTGTATCACGGGACTCCTCCTGCGTCATGGAACGGATGGCAAAGCGTGAGCATAAAACAGGCTGCACCTGTTCTGCTTGCAAATCCTGCACACGCCGGAGGGAAACATGCTTAGTGGCAAGTACCTTTTCCAATTGGGGTACATCTATAAATGCATCAATAGGCAAGGGCAAAAAATAAGGCTCCTGCTCCGAATCCACGCTCCTGCGGGTTTGTCCGTCGGCAAGCAAAATGCACGATGGTTCATTCCGGCCACCGGAGTGAAATGCTTCTGTCAGTGTGCGGAAAACAGCCATTAACTGATTGCAAAGCCCCTCCTTTCCCTCCACCCTGTTTTGAAAATAATTCATTGGCTCCACCTCTCCTTGTCACTCACAGTAAAAGATTATTCTCCACCCCGGTAATCCATTCGCACAAATGTGGACTTTGTGGACTTCCAAAAGTCATATCGGGAATCGGGCGGTTCATACACTAGAATTAGGAAAGCAACCGGCCGGGAGGGACAACGATCCATGGAGAATGAATCCAGGCTTCACCCCAATGACTCCATAAACAATGCATTATTGGCATTCCCAAAAGGAATACCGACTTCAGACCAGTGTTACCAGTTGGGGGAACATTTCGTAAAAACACAAGAATGGGCGTCCGCAATCTTTTGGTTTCAATTGGCCGCTTCCATGCCGGAGCAAGCTGGTACAGATCAGGCAAGCCGGACATGGCTGCCGCATTTGAAGCTTTGCTTCTGTTACCATCAGACAGGGGACACGGTTAAGGCACATTATCATAATGAAATGGCCGCGCGTTATTATCCGGACCATCCCAGCATCGTTTACAATCAGCAATATTACCGCCAATTGTATACCCAGCAAACTCCAGGGGCGGAACGAAAAAAAGACATCGCCTTATCGGTATTGATTCCCTCCTTACCCGAACGTGCAGAAGCATTGAACCGGGTCATGCACGAGTTGCAGCAGCAGATTGGCGATAAGCCGGTAGAGCTGCTTGTTGCCACAGAAAACCGGAAAAGAACAATTGGCGCAAAGCGAAACCTGCTTATTGAACAGGCTCAGGGAAGGTTTATTACGTTCGTTGACGACGATGACCAGCTTAAACCCCATTACGTGGATACCTTGCTCCGTTATATTGAAGAAAACCCTGCAGCAGACTGCTTCGTTTTTGATGTTGCCGTTTTCCTGGAAGGTGTTTATGCCAAGCTTTGCAAATACGGGATAGAATACAATTATGGCTCTGACGGAGAGTATTACTACCGTAAGCCGAACCATCTTATGTGCCATGCCAGACGTTTGGCGGCCCGCCACCGGTTTGCGGACAGCAGCTATGGGGAAGATGATGAATGGGCGTATCGCATCGCAATGGATATCCGGCAGCAAGTCCGTATTCCCGAAACATTATATGAATACGTGTGGGTGAACAAACCTGCGGATTGGTATGTCAAACATAACCAATAACGACGAAGCCAGGATTCCTTAACAGGCGCCTGGCTTCGTTTTTTAACACAATAGGTCAGTTTTTCGCCGGATATTCTATTGCTCCGTGTGGGACAGGCCCCTATACTTTTCAGTAACACAACCGATGTATGGAGGGAACATGGAATTGACACAGCCAAAGAACAACTATTCCGGCTATTTAATGGCCCATTTTATCGGAGAGCAGCCTGACGGAGAACAGGTCTATTTTGCTTATAGCGAGGACGGGCTGCATTGGAAGGACTTAAACGAGGGTTTACCGGTGCTCCGTTCTGAATTAGGCGAAAAAGGAGCCCGCGACCCGTTTCTGGTACGGGACCCGCAAGCGGACAAGTTCTACCTGATTGCCACCGATCTCCGCGTAGCCAACGGCAAAGGCTGGGCCACCGCCGTCCATGCCGGAAGCCGGGACATGATTATCTGGGAATCCGCCGACCTGGTGAACTGGTCCTCTCCTTGGGCGGTTACTCTGGCCATACCCGGAGCAGGCTGCCTGTGGGCGCCTGAAGCCATCTATGAGGAAGCGTCAGGAGAATTCCTGGTTTTCTGGGCCTCTTCCACCAAGGAACAGCAGGAATCCGAGCCGAAGCATAAAATTTACAGCTCCCGCACCAAGGACTTCCGCAGCTTTACCCCTACGGAAAAGTACATTGAACGGGATAACCATATTATTGATACCACCATCCTGCTCCATAACGGCGTCTACTACCGGTATTCCAAGGATGAAACCACCAAGAATATCCGGGTAGAGCAGGGCTCTACCTTGGACAAGGATGCCTTTGTTCCTATCTCCGCTCCTGTGCTGGAGGAGCTCCTGGGTGTGGAAGGACCGGAAATCTTCAAGTTTAATGACCGCGAGGAATGGTGCCTTATTGTGGACCGTTTTGCCGCCGGCAAGGGGTATTTGCCTCTGGTTACGTCCGATCTGGCCAGCGGGGAATTCCGGATACTTGACGACAGTGAATTTGATATGGGTACCACCAAAAAGCGCCACGGCGGCGTTTTGCCCATTACCCGCGACGAATGCAGCAGGCTGTTAGCCGCATACGGAGACGGACACCAGGTGCTGCCCGGCCAGTTCGCCGATCCCGATTTGGCCAAATTCGACGGTCGCTATTACCTGTACCCCACCACCGACGGCTTCGATAAGTGGTCCGGTACCCAATTTCATGTATTCTCCTCCGACGATCTGAAGCTGTGGAAGGACGAAGGTGTCATTCTGGATCTGGCTACCGAGGATGTTCCTTGGGCGTTAGGCAGCGCGTGGGCACCTTGTATCGCCTCCCGCAACGGCAAATACTACTATTACTTCTGCGGCAAAGGAACAGACGGTAAAAGCGCCATCGGTGTTGCCGTCGCCGACGCTCCCGCCGGCCCGTTCCGGGCGGAGCCTCTTCCCCTGATCACTATGGAGCTGTTGGGCCGACTGGGCATCTCCATGGCCCAAGCCATCGATCCATCCATCTATGTGGAGGATAACGGGGAGGTGTATCTGCTCTTCGGCAACAGCCATGCGGCTATCGTCAAGCTGAATGAGGATATGGTGAGCGTCGTGGAGGAGACCATGCGCAATCTGGAGGGGCTGTACGACTTCCGCGAAGCGGTAACGGTGCTCAAGCGTGACGGGCTGTATCACTTCACCTGGTCCTGCGACGATACGGGCAGCGAGGATTACCACATTAATTACGGCACCGCAGAAGATCTCTACGGCCCTGTCACCTACCGCTATCCCGTCCTGGTCAAAAACAAGGCGAAGGATATGCTGGGCACCGGACATCACTCCATCCTCCATGAGCCGGATACGGATAAGTATTGGATCGCCTATCACCGGTTTGTTACCCCCCTCGCCCGTTTCACGGAGGGCAAGGGCTTCCACCGCGAGGTGTGCATTGATCCGCTGGGTTTTGGCCCCGATGGACTCATGGTGCCGGTGAAATTGTAGGATTTAATGATCCGTTAACAAAATTTTTACCGCAAGCACATTTCCTTCCTGTATGATGAGACTGACGGGTGGACTGTTCTCATCCTACTTGAGGGGGAGCGTAGCACATGAAGATCGGGCTTTTTACGGAAACCTATTATCCGCAAATTAACGGTGTAGCCACATCCGTGCTGATGCATAAAAGACTGCTGGAGAAGCTGGGGCATCAGGTATATGTGTTCACAACTACCGATCCGGGCGCTGACGAGCATGAGCCCGGCGTCTTCCGTGTCACCAGCCTTCCGTTTGCCAGCTCCAGACGCATCGGCATCTTCATCCAGCCGCGAACCATCCAATTTATCCGCAGGCTGGGTCTGGATGTGATTCACACCCACACCGAATTTTCCTTAGGATTGCTGGGCAGAACGCTGGCGAAGCTCCTGCATATTCCTTTTGTGCACACCTACCATACCATCTACGAAAACTATACCCATTATATTATCAAGCTCGGGGTGCTGGAGCCCGCGGCCAAAAAACTGGCCCGGTCCATCAGCACCCGTTTTTGCAATTCCGCCGATCAGGTGATTGTCCCCACAGAAAAGGTAAAGAGCTTATTGCTGACCTACGGCGTCCGTCCGGATATCGCTATAGCGCCTACTCCCATCGATGTCAGCCGTTTCGGTAGCAGCGCTGTCGCCTCAGACGGACAACTGGATGAACTGCGGACATCCCTGGGGATTGCGGTCGGTGACCGGGTCCTGCTCTATATCGGGAGATTAGCCAAAGAAAAGAATGTGGAGGCTCTGCTGGGTTACCTGCAGGATTATCTGCCGGGCAAGGAGCGGGTGAAGCTGCTCCTGGTGGGAGACGGCCCCGAGCGGAAGCGGCTTGAGGAGGCTGCCGCGGAATACGGCATCAGCGGGCAAACCATTTTTGCTGGGGAAGTGCTGTGGGACCGGGTCCCTCTGTATTACAGGCTGGGTGATGTGTTTATTAACGCCTCCCAGAGCGAAACCCAAGGTATGACCTACACGGAGGCGCTGGCCTCCGGATTGCCTGTAATAGCAATGGCGGATCCATGTCTGGATGGGGTTCTCCGACATGGGGGCAATGGCTTCATGTTCCGGGAGCAGGCCGACTTCCTCCGGTATACGGATGCGGTTCTCACGGACCGTTATCTGCAGGAGCGGCTGGCGGCGGAAGCCCGCCACTCCGTGTCCGAGCTGACCGGGCTCCGTTTTGCCAAAACGGTAGAGGGGTTGTATGAGAGAACCATTACCCGGGTCACCGGGCTGGCGGAGATAGAATCGGAGAAGCTGAGTTAACATCGCCCCAAACCTGTTTTTTAGCGGGAAACACAGCCTGCTCCATACAACCGCCGCTTCGCTTTTCCCTTGGGTAAACGGGAGTGCAGACTGGTGCTGATGCTGTGCTGCTGTTCCTAACGGCGGTGAGAGCCGCTATTTGCCCCAAAACGGGGGACTGCAAAATCTAACGGAAGCAGAAGCCGTTATTGGGCTAAAAAAGGGCTCGCAGCAGGGCAATTGGTCTAAATAGCGGCTGTGACCGCCGTTACAATTTGGAAAGTGGTGTTTTAGCGTAAATAAGGTCTTTGGCCGCCGTTAGAATCTCTCACGTAACATGGTCCGTAAAAGCTTCTCCCTCGCAACGAAGCTGGGGCTTTTGTGTTTGCTCAAAAGAGTGTGCCGGTTCTACGATCCGGTACTCTCTTTTTTATTTCTGTATTCGCTCCAGAAAAAGAAAATCGTTAAATTTTGAAATAAATTATATATATTTACATATTAGTAGCCATTATGGTATCTTTTAATCAAGCGCAACCTCCTAATTTTTAACAGAAGCCCACGCGTGATCACCATTCTGATTTATGAAAGGAGCAAACAGGGAGAAACAACCGGAAACAGCGCATTATATTCCAACCATTCTAGAAGGAGATGATTTAATGTTTGTGTCGCGTCTGAAAAAGTCCTTTTCCGCCCTGTTGGCGGGAGCGACGGCCTTATCCCTGTTATTGTCGGTTCCGATTGCCAGCGAGGTTTCGGCAGCCAGCGACGCGGTGGTGAATTTGTCGGCGGAGAAGCAAGTGATCCGCGGCTTCGGCGGCATCAACCATCCCGCCTGGATCGGCGACTTGACCGCTGCCCAGCGGGAAACCGCCTTTGGCAACGGAGCCAATCAGCTGGGTTTTTCCGTGCTGCGAATTTATGTGGACGAGAACAAGAACAACTGGTCCAGGGAGCTGGATACAGCCAAAGCAGCCATCGCCCGCGGAGCCATTGTGTTCGCTTCCCCCTGGAATCCGCCCAGCGACATGACGGAAACCTTCAACCACAATGGCGACACTGCCGCCAAACGCCTCCGTTACGACAAATACGCCGCTTATGCCCAGCATCTCAACGATTTTGTCACGTATATGAAGAATAACGGAGTGGATCTCTATGCTATTTCCGTCCAGAACGAACCCGACTATGCCCATACGTGGACCTGGTGGACACCGGAGGAAATGCTCCGTTTTATGAAGGAAAACGCAGGATCCATCAACTGCCGCGTCATCGCCCCGGAATCCTTTTCCTATCTCAAGAACATGTCCGATCCGATTCTGAACGATCCCCAGGCGCTGGCTAATATGGACATTCTGGGAGCCCATCTGTACGGCACACAATTCAGCAATTTCCCTTATCCCCTGTTTAAGCAAAAGGGAACCGGCAAGGACCTGTGGATGACGGAGGTCTATTATCCTAACAGCGACAACAACTCCGCCGACCGGTGGCCGGAAGCGCTGGATGTGTCCTACCACATTAACAACGCTATGGTGGACGGTGAGTTCCAAGCCTATGTCTGGTGGTATATCCGCCGCCAGTACGGCCCTATGAAAGAGGATGGAACCATCAGCAAACGCGGCTACAATATGGCCCACTTCTCCAAGTTTGTCCGTCCAGGCTATGTGCGTGTGGATGCCACCAAAAATCCCAACACCAATATTTATGTTTCGGCTTACAAAGGCGGCAACAAGGCTGTGATCGTGGCTATTAACCGCGGCAACTCGGCAGCCAGCCAAAGCTTCACCATTCAGAACGGCACCGCCTCCACCGTCTCCTCCTGGTTGACGGATGCCACCCGGAATCTGGCGGCAGGTTCGCCCATCAGCGTGTCCAATGGCTCCTTCACCGCCCAGCTCCCGGCCCAAAGCGTCACCACCTTCGTTGCCGACTATACGGCAGGCGGCAGCTCAAGCGGCACCACCTATGAGGCGGAAACGGGGACTACCCTGACCAGTGCCGCTGCGGAAACCGTCAATGCCGGCTATAACGGCTCAGGTTATGTGAACTTCAACGCCTCCACCGGCGCAGCTATCCAATGGAACAGCCTCTACTGCGCCACGGCCGGCACCAAAAATGTAAAGATCCGGTACGCGTTGGACACCGGCACCCGCAATCTGGATGTGTTGGTGAACGGCACCAAGGTGATTGCAAACCAAGCCTTCGCTGCTACAGGCAGCTGGTCCGCCTGGGGCGAGCTCACGATCCAGGTGCCGATGAATACCGAAACCAATACGCTGAAGCTGGTCACCACCGGCACCGAAGGGCCCAATGTGGACAGCATTACCGTAACCGCGCAATAATCTCCCCGACACTTGGCAAAATCCCCCGACGTTGGCCTTCTCGCCAACAGCGGGGGATGATTATCCGCCGAAGCGGGTGTCTAGTCCGCGGCCAAAGCCCATTCCAGCGCTTCCGCAATATACGTATTCCAAAAATCCCACGTATGGGCGCCGGGACTTTCCTTGTAGGTATGAGCGACCCCTTCCCCGGTTAGGAAAACGTGGAACAACCGGTTTTGCTCCAGCAAAAAATCCTCGGTGCCGCATGCCATATAGATCTGCGGCAGCTCTGCCCCGGCCGCCTTCAGCGCCTGGACCAGTGCCTCGGGATCCTTATCGCTTCCCAATACGGCGTTCAAATCGCCGAATACCCTGCGGTAATAACCATATCCCGCTATCCCATTATGAAAGTCCGGACCGATCCCCGCTATCCCGTGGAGAATCAAGGCCGAGGATAAGGCGATAATCCGGCCGAAGCTGCCGTTGTACTTTAGCCCGTTGCGGATCGCTCCGAAGCCGCCCATGGACAGGCCTCCGATGAAGGTATCCCCCCGCTCCCGGCTTAAAGGGAACAGGCTGCGGGTCAGCTCCACCAGCTCGCTGCCGATGAACTCGCCGTGCCGCTCCCCCTTATCCTCATCATCCAGGTAGAAGTGGTTTTCCCCGGATGGCATAAAAACCGCAATGTGATGCTTCTCCGCCAGCTCCCGAATCCGGGTAAAATAGAGCCAGTCGGTATGGCTGCCGGCATAACCGTGGAGCAGGTAGAGGGACCTCAGCCCCTTGCGCTCCGGTGAAGGCGGCTCCAGCCGTTCTGCCGGAATCACAGCGGAAAAGGAAACCTGTCGTTTTAAGCTTTTTGAATAATATTCCATCTGCAGGTTGGCCACAATCGGACACTCCTTTTATAGGCGGGATACGTTACTGAACAACCCCAAAGCCCAGGATGGTAAACTGCTTATCCTCATCACCGGAGGCCATGGTGATCTCGATCAGGTGCTCGCGGGTCTCCGCTTCATTCAATAGAATCACGGCATTGCAGTGGGTCCAGTTATTCACATGCGGATCGGCGGTAAGGACTGCTTGGCCATCCACCCGCACAAGGGCTTTGCCGAATTGGCAACTGCCCGAATCCTTAAATACCAGAATCAGCCGTTTGCAGCCGAGCTCCATCCGGAAGCTCTCATCACCGGAAGCGTCAGTATGCATCCAATTATACGGGAACTGGGGTGTTGCAAACGTCTCTCCATCCAACGGAGCCAGCTGCAGATCGCTGTCGGATTCCCCGAAGCCTCCGGCGGAGATTCGAGCAGGCTCCTCTCCATTCCGGCGGTCCAGCAATCGGATATCCCTGTACTCGTCCCCGAGAAGTGGCGGCTGGTCCAGACAGATGTCCTCCGGGGAGAGCACAGCTTGGTCCGCCTTCTCAAACAGCAGCCCCAGACAATCGGCCATCACCTGATGTCCGGCATTGGCGGGATGATAGATGTCGTAGAAGAACTGCTTTTTCGAGATGACATTGCCCTGCTGCTTGGACAGCCGGAACTGCTCCACCACCGCTTCCTTCACGCTGACCATAGGCAGATCGTAATGCCAGCCAATCGGCGCCAGCCGCTCCTGGAGATTCCAATCGTTCACGAATACGCTGAACAGCAGGATCACGGCAGGCTGCTTGGCCCCGTCCAATGCCTTCAACACCAGACTTTCGTAGCAGACTCCCTGTGTTTCGTCCCCGGCGTCATTCACCGCAAATTCAATAACCACCACATCCGGCTCAACGTCTCCCTCCCGGAGCACATCCCGCTCATAGCGGACAAGGCCCAGCTCCGAGGGTGTCCCGCCCAACCCCGCCTTGATCAAGCGGACCCGGGCACCATCTGCGGCGCCGAACCTTTGTTTGAACTGCTCATAGGACTTATAGACATAGCTTTGGTTATGAACCGGAACGGCACCCGCTCCTTGGGTAATGGAGCCGCCGATGTAGGCCAGAGTAACCTCTTCCCCACTCTTCGCCTTCTCAATGGCCGCCTTCAATCTCCTGGTATTGCCCAGATTCAGGAAGGACTTGGCGATCACCTCGTTATAAGCGGCGGAGCCGTAAGCAACAGGAGGCTCAACCTCCACCTCTGGGACCTCATAGCCGTCATTCAGGTAAAACACCACACTGGCGGAGGCCGTTTCCCCCGGTTCCTCAAACTCGAACACTAGCTTGCCTGGAACATCGTCATCCGCGGACCAGGTGAAGTCCTCCAGGAGGAGCAGGGTTTCGGACCCGTCTCCCGGGCAGGAGGCCGTTAAGCAGGTGCCTGCCTGAAACCGGTCCGTTTTGGCATAATGCTGCATGGTGAAGGCTATACTTGGAGTCCCCGCCTTGTCCGGACGGACCGACACACCAATGCTGTGCACCAGCCGCCGGAACCCTTCCGTGGATTTCAGCAGCTCCAGCACCGATTCATCCGTTACACCGCCGGTGTAACGGGCCTGGTCCACCAGCCGTCCCTCCAAATAGATTTCCTGGGAGTGGACGCCCCACGGCCTGGTGACACCTTCAATCTTCGCTTCATACATGATGTAGAAGCCGCTCCGTTTGGCTATAGGGTCCTTGGGGGCTGCCGGCCCCTCCCGGGAAGCACCGGCAGCCATTGTTTGATCGTTCACGTGATCAATCCTCTCTTTTGGCATGGGAATCTCATCCCGGCCATCAGCCCTTCACGCCGCCAACCGTCATGCCCTGCACAAAATACTTTTGTACGAAGGGATATACCATCAGGATGGGCACACTGGCTACAATCGTCATGGTGGCCCGGATGGACGTAGGGGTAACGGTATGGGTGGAGGAGCTTTGGGCGTAAATATCCGCAGCACTCTGGGTAGTTGCCGTATTGGAGGTCTGCAGAATCTTCATCAGCTCGTATTGCAGTGTGCTAAGCTGCTGGTTGGAGGAGTTATACAGAAACACATCGAACCAGGAGTTCCATTGGCCTACGGCCACAAAGAGGGAAACTGTAGCCAAGGACGGCACCGTCAGGGGCAGCACCACACGCAGGAAGGTGGTGAATTCCCCCGCTCCGTCGATCCGCGCCGATTCCAGAATGCCCTCCGGCAGCCCTTCAATGAAGGATCGGATGACGATCATATTGAATACGCCGATGATGCCGGGAATGATGTACACCCAGAAGCTGTCGGTCAAGCCCAGATTCTTGATGAGCAGATAACCCGGGATAAGCCCCCCGCTAAAATACATGGTGAATACGAAAAACATGGTGACAAACTTGCGCAGCACATAATCCTGACGGCTCAGCGTATACGCCAGCATAGCCGTGCAGAATACGGAGATGACCGTCCCCAGCACTGTGCGGATAACCGAAATAAAGGTAGAATGGTAAATCGCCGATTCATTAAAAATGTACTGGTAATTGCTCCACGTCCACATCCGCGGCCACAAATAAATGCCGCCTTTAATGGCATCATTGGCATCATTGAAGGAAATGGCAAACATGTTTATAAATGGATATAACGTTACAGTTACCAGACAAAGCATAAAGATGATGTTGCAGGTATCGAATATCTTGTCGCCTAAGCTGTTGTAGCGCAGGCGGGATGATTTAGTTTTCGACATGATGGTATAATCTCCCTTCTAAAACAGCCGGCTTTCGCCCATTTTTTTAGCAATGTAGTTGGCGCTGAACAAAAAGATAAAGCTGACCACCGTTTTGAACATGCCCGCTGCCGTACCCAAGGAAAAGTTGCTCATGGCCATACCGTATTTCAGCACGAATATTTCAAGGTTTTCGGAATAATCCGCATTCATCCCGTTGCCCAGCAGATACTGCGGCTCGAATCCCGATTCCAGAATGCTCCCCATGTTCATGATCAGCAGAATAATAATCACCGGCTTCAGGCCGGGCAGGGTAATGTGGCGGATCCGTTGAAAACGGCTGGCCCCGTCAATTTCCGCAGCCTCATATTGGGAGGGGTCGATGGTGGTGATGGCGGCCAGATAGATGATGGTGTTCCAGCCTACATCCTTCCAGACTTCACTGACACCGAGAATCCCCCAGAAATAACTTCCCTTAGCCATCCATAAGATTGGCTGATCGATAATATGCAGCTTGGTCAGGATCAAATTGATAATGCCCTCCGGCGACAATACCATCAGCACAATGCTGGATGCCACCACCCACGAAATAAAATGAGGCAGGTAGCTGATGGTTTGGACAACCCGCTTAAAAACAATATTCTTCAATTCATTCAGCAGAATCGCCAGCGTAATGGCGGTGAAAAAACCCAGCACAAGCTTGATGCAGCTCATAGCCAGCGTATTGCGGAGTACCCGGTAGAAGGTGTCGTCCTCGAACAAAAACTTGAAGTTCTTCATCCCTATCCATTCCTGATCCATAAACGCTTTGGCCGGTCTGTATTTTTGGAAGGCCATGCTCCAGCCCCACAGGGGCACATACTTAAAAAGAAAAGCCCACAATACAAACGGTATGGACATAAACACAAGAGCCCTCTGCTGGATTACCCGCTTCAAAAATAACGGTCTTTTTATTTGTTTTTCCGCAGCTGCCCCAGGCGCTGTTAGAACTGTTCCAGTATGCTTTCCCACTGCACATAACTCCTTTCCGTCATCCCCACAAGATGTGCAACAGAGGGGAGAGCTAACTCCCCTCCGTTGTTTATGCCTTTTACCACTTGCCTGCAATACGGTCCTGAATGGCCTTGTTCATAGTAGCTTCATAGGTTTTCTTATCCAGCTTGTTCAGCTCGGTGATATATTCATTCCAGGTGGCGTCGAATTTATCTGTGCTCTCCAGAATCATCTTGGACAGATATTTCTTCTGCAGGTCATCGGATTTGGTGGTGAAGATCTGCTCCGGCGAACCTTGGGGAATGGCGATGGACCAGGCCGGGAACCATTTCCGCTCATCGGGCTTGTTGTAATAGCCGCTGAAGGTTTTGGCGCCGTAAGCTTCGAGAATTTTCTTGTCACCGTCGGTATACAGAGCGGAGGCCACCTCAGCCTGGTTGCCCGGCGCATAAGCATTGCCGTCCTTCAGGACAGAATTGTTGCCGTATTTCGGCCATTCGGTGTAATAATTGAAGCCAAACTTCAGGCTCAGATCCGGGTCTTCATGGTACTTGGCTTGGTCGTCCTTATAATAGAAACGGCCTTTATCATCCACGCTGTAGGTTTGGTCCTTGATCCCCCAGGAGGTGAGAATCTGATTTTCTTCCTTCAGCATATTGTCAAAGTATTTGATGATGCGCACAGGGTCCTTGGCCTTCACACTGATGCCGACCCCGTAGTTGGATACGAATCCGGGCGGATCAATGTATTGGTCCTTGATGCTCTTGTCGAATACGATGGGCAGTGGCGCATACCGTTTTTCGTCGATACCGGCCTTCTTCAAATTCTTGAAGGCGTCCCCAACCTGCCAGGAGTAATTGAAGAAGCCGAGCACACGGCCGGAGGTGATTTTGGCCAGATATTGGTCCTTGTTCATGGTGAAGGATTCGGGATCAAATAAACCGACGGCATTCATATCGCTGAGCTTCTTGATCCATTTCTTCTGGTATTCGGTACCTGCGTAGATCTTGGCTTCGTTGGTTTTCATATCCACCATAACGCCGCCGTCATTGGGGTAACCGGCCAAATGGGCAGCAGGGTTCTGCAGTGTAAAGAAGTTGTTGTTCACACCGGCGGACACCATAAAACCAATAGTATCCTTGCCGTCTACCTTCGGATATTTCTCTTTATATTTCTTGATAAAATCGAAGTATTCATCCAAGGTGGTGATCTTCGGATAACCGAATTCCTTCAACACGGAGCGCTGAATCCAGAAGGCGGTGCCGGGATCGGGCTCGGCAATAAATCCTTGGTTTGCCGTGAAGGGCAGCGTATAAATTTTGCCGTCCTTGGCTTTCATTTTATTGAAATAGGATCCATAAACACGCTTAATATTGGGACCGTATTTTTCGATCAGCTCATCTAACGGAATATAGGCGCCCGCATCCAAAAGCTTGGCCATTTCTCCGCTGGCGCTGATGATGTCGGGATAATCTCCGCTTGCAATCATCACGCCCGCCTTGGTTCCGCTGTCACCCACCAGAAACTCCATCTTTACGTCCACACCGGTTTGCTTCTGCAGCTCCTTGCCGATGGTGGTTTCACTGGCCAGCACATCCTTACGGCCTTGTCCGAAATGATAATACTTGAAGGTTACCGGGGAGGTATCCTCAACAGCTCCTGCCGACGCAGAAGGCGAGGAGGCGTTGTCCTTGCTGTCGCTCCCGCAGCCTGCGAGAGCTGCGGCCGACATTACCGCCGCCAGCCCCAATGCCAATACTTTTTTGACGCGCATATTTCTTCTCTTCCCCTCTCGAATTGTAATCTGTCCTGTAGACGCTTTCATTATAGCAAGAAACCGGATACATAATTAGATCACAAACTTTAGTTTATAGTATGAAAACTATATGGAAACATTGGTTTTACCCTTACGTCTCCGTCAGAGGCAGCCCGATTTCAATGGAGGTGCCCTCTCCCTCCTTGCTCTGGATATCGAAGCTGAAGCGGTCCTGATAAATCAGCTTCAGACGGTAATAGGCGTTTTTCATTCCCACACGCTCGCCGATTGCATCGTCCCGGTTCAAATACCGGCGGATCTCCTCCAGCTTGTCCGGGGACATGCCGATGCCGTTGTCCGAGAGCCTGAAGACCAGACGGCCCTGCTCCAGCCCAATGCTGATCCGGATCACCCCTTTGCCCGGAATGGATTCGATCCCATGGATGCTGGCATTCTCCACAAAGGGCAGGAAAATCATATTAGGCACCTTAAGCCCTATAGCTTCCTCCTGGACCTCTATACTGTAATCCAGCTCCTCGTCGAACCGGTATTTCTGGATTTCCAGAAAATATTTGACGGCCTCTATTTCCTCCGCCACCGAAATCCAGTCCTTGCTCCAAGAGATTGATTTCCGGAGCATTTTTGACATTTTATGTATAATCTCTGCCGTTTCGCCTTCTTCCTTAATCACACTTCTCATGCGGATGGATTCCAGGGCATTGAACAAAAAGTGAGGATTAATCTGGCTGTGCAGCGCGTGAAGCTGGGCCTGCTGCTGCTTCAGCTCCAGGTCCTTCTTCTGGATATCCGCCAGATACACATCCGTAATCAGACTGTCGATCCGCTCGGTCATCCGGTTGAACTCATTGGTCAGCTGGCCGATTTCGTCCCTTGCCTCCTCATGGGGAATGGTCTGGAAGTTCTGGTTCTTGACCTTCTTCATGTACTTAAGCAGCCGTACCAGACGGACATGCAGGGATCTGGACATGGCAGCGAGGATCAGGGAGGGCACCACAAAATTGATAAATGCCAGGACAAATACGAAGGAGCGGGACTTCCAAACCTCGTTCAGCACAACCTCCTTGTTCATCACCCCGTGCAGTGTCCAGCCCTCCAGATAATTTATTCCTGTATAACGGGTTTCGAACAGCTCCGATTTCTCCGGCAGCTCCAGCTCCTGGAAGAAGGGATTGGCATGGGGGGGCTCCCCTTCGCTGCTGAATTGCACCTGGCCACCGGGATCCACCAGATAGACTTTCCCGTCAAAGCCGTTATTGTGGAACAGCTGGCCGAAGGTTTTCATGTTCAGGTCAATTTTAAGAAACGGATTAAAACCATTGGTATAATAATAATCCAGGCGCTGGATTACGCTGAAGGCCTGGTCGTCATAGATGAGGCTGGGATAAGGCAAGGACACGGACTTAAACTGCTTGTACCAGCCGGAGCTTTGTACTTCCTCGTTCAAAGGCACAATATACCCGGACAGGATGGTGGGGTTGTCGGTATATACCTTGTAGGACATGGTGTTCAGGACATTCTTATCCGCAGAGAAGGAGCCTTTGAGAAAGGAATCATATGCCTCCACAAAATCGAAGGGTGTACCGAACCGGCGGGCCAGGGTTTCATTGAAGCTCCGGTCGGCGTAGAAGGAATACGATAATCCGGCGGCTTGGTCCACGAGTGCCTTCACCGAGGCTTTCACATTCTCCAGGGCGAGGCTGGCATCGCGAATTTTCTGGTTGCGGATATTGGTGGTGGTCACCTGATAGAACACCACATTGGTCATGACAATGGGGAGGAATACGGACAAAATATACATCAGCAACAGCTTGTCCCGCAGCTTCACATTATTCATATTGAAGGGTTTCATGGTTAACGCCGCCCGTCTATTCTTTTTTGACCAATTTATTCCGGTATTCCATTGGGCTCAGCTTGACCAGCTTTTCGAACTGGGAAACGAAGTAATTGGCGTTTTTGATGCCTACCCGCTCCGCGATTTCATACATCCGCAGATCCGTCTGGCGCAGGAGCTTCTTGGCCTCCTCCACCCGCCGCTCCAGAAGGTAATCGTTGAAGTAAACCCCATAGGTCTTGCGGAATAGCTGGCCCAGATAAACGGGATTCATGTAGAAAAGAGCCGCGATGTTTTTGAGATTCATATTATCGGCATAGTGGGAATCGATATATTTTTTGATCCTTTCGATGTCCCCCTTATTCCGGTCCTTACGGAGAATATCAATGTATTGCGCGGCTTCCCCGGTAATCCGGAGGAAACATTCCGTTAGCTGGGGCAGGGTCCAGACGGGATATTCCTCCTCCAAACGGACAAGCTGATGACGCAATTCCTCCTCGTTGCCCCCCATCTGCTTCACAACCAGCAGTACGCGCTCCACAAAACGGGAGATGGAATGAACCGCAGCCGATGGGGTAAACCGTCCTCTCTGTAAAAATAGCTGCAGCTCCATGGCCGTCTGTGCAAAAGCTTCCTTGTTATTCTCCTCCAGCTCCACCAGCAGGCGGTTGAACAGCCCCGGCTCCAGCTCCGTCTGATCCAGAGGTTTAGCCTTGACATGCTGGTGCACAATCACCCTGCCGCAGCCTTCGGCATACTTATGCTTCACCGCTTCATTAGCCTCCAGATAGGACTGGCGCACCTCGGTCAGCCTTTCCTTGGAGCCGCCGGCGTAGAAGGTAACCTCCTGCTGGAGTCTGCCGGCAAGCTCTCTGCGGAACAATTCCAGCGCTTGGGGCCATGGGGGTTCCATCGTCCGGAGCTGACTACCCGCCAGCAGGGTGCCGAACCGCCCTGGACAGTGCTCTACCAAAGGAAGCTCCTCTCCCCCTGTGCCGAAGGCAGCCCACACCTCCCGGAAGCTCTTCAGGGATATAGGAGCTGTGAAGGGGCCGGTATGGACCTCCACAATCAGAAAGCGCAGCTCCGGTTCATGGGGCTCCAGTCCCAGCAGCTCCTCATACCGGACATCCTCCTCCGCAGGCAGCTTATCCTGGAGCAGCAGCTCCAGCACTCCATCCCGCGAAAAACGCTCCTTGGTAAGCGCTATCAACCGTTTCTTACGGATGGTGCCCGCCAGCTTAACCAGCGTCTCCTCCATCTCCTTCACATCGATGGGCTTGAGGATATAGTCCTGTACGCCATACCGGATCGCCTGTTGGGCATACTTGAACTCATTGTACCCGCTGATAATGATAAACTCAGGGCCGGCCGCCCCGTCCCCCTCTTCCTTCACACTGCGGATTAAACCCAAGCCGTCCAGCACCGGCATCATAATATCCGTGATCACCAAATCGGGAGAGAGCTGCTTCATCATGTCCAGCGCTTCCCCGCCATGCTTAGCCTCACCTGCGATGGTAAAATGGAACTCCTCCCAAGGGATCAGCTTCTGCAGCCCCTTGCGGACAAATACCTCATCATCCACGATCAACACCTTGAACATTTTCCTCAGCTCCTTTCAGCTAATATTTGCATAAATAAAGGATTAAGGCCTACTTTATCACAATTAAACTGGAACAAAAAGGATTGACTTCCGGCAAAATTTGCGCTTTCCCGAGTAAAATCAAAGGCGCCGGGGAAGCTTGTGGCCCGGCGCCTTTGGTTTTATTTTATAAATAATGCTTATGGCTTAAAGTACCAATACCCCAGAGTACCCCAGCTTTGCTGCGGATTTCCGGCGAAAACAAGAAAAAGGGAATGAACACCGGAGACAGCGGCAACGGAGGTCTCCAGCTCCACAAGTTTGCCGGATCCGCCTGCTGTCGTTCCCGCGTGGAGACGGCCGATGAGCTGCCCGTTTGGCTGGTCCAGCCGAAGCTCCAGAAGGCTGCCGGGTGCAGCATCGCCAACGGCTGCCACAAACCTGCTCGCCCCCTCCGGACCAAAATCAACCCCGGACACACCGATCCAGGAGCCGTTTTCCATACCGGCTAAAACCTTGCAGGACATAGGACCTGATGCCCGAGAAGCAGGAACCAGATTGGCGGGACAAAGGCCGGCGCTCCAGCCGATCACGGCTGCTTTCACAGGACGGTACGGGTCCAGCGCTGCCAGCTGCTCCACACCCTGGTAATCCGCCTCCACCTCACAGATGGAGCCATCTTCGTTATGAAACAACCGGTTTAAGTGGGTGGACCGGTAGCCCTTGGGGTCCCCTATGGCCTTGGCCAGGGTTTGGGCATGGTAGGCGATATACCATTGATCCCGGAACTGGAAAACCCCATGGTGGTTATTACCGCCCACCCCGAAGAAAAACTCCGGATTCTTCAGCAGGGTTCCCCTGTATGTCCAAGGGCCAATGGGATGACTGGCGGTCATGTAGGCAATCTCTCCGGGAGGGGGACTGCCTGTTGCCCGTTGACCGCTGTAGAAATTGGAGCAATAGGTGTAATAATAGGTGCCGTTATGCTTGTGGATGCCGGCATCCTCGAACATATAAGGAGCAGGTATGGCAGTGGCCATACCGGTGACGCTGGTAATATCCGGCCCCAGCTCCATCACTCTGGCCGTATCCGGCCATTCATGCAGCCCGTCAGGCACCCCTCCGCCAAAATAAATATAGCCGCGTCCGTCATCATCCACCAGCACGGCGGGATCAAACAGCCACTTGACGTCGGCCACTCCGGGCGTGTCTCTGGTAATCAACGGTTTACCAATGGGATCGCTCCACGGACCGGTGGGGCTGTCGGCGGTCAGCACACCGATGTTGGAGGCATTGTTGGCAAAATAAAGAAAGAACTTGTCCTTGCCTCCGATAACCTTATGGACAGCGGCAGGAGCCCAGGATTGAGTGGCCCAGACTGCGGCCCCTTGCGGACCGGCCACGGGAATGTCGCCGTGATCTGTCCAGTTGGCCAAATCCGCTGAGGACAAAACCGTAATCGTATTGATAGTGGAATAGGAGTTTTCCTTGATCTTGCCCTCCGCGTCTCTCTCCAGAGCATCATTGGTCATGTACAGGTAAACCCGGTCCCCATAAACCAATGCGTAGGGGTCCGCCCCAAATTTATGGGCTGCCAGCGGGTTGCCCTGGGGAGGGATTTTCCCGATAGCCTCTTTAATGGACCCGCCGTTTGCAGACGCCAGTCCGGCCACTCTACGGAAGGATTCCTTGGGCTCCCCATTCACATCGAAGAGAAACGGCCAGTTTTTGCGTCCGCGCACAGGGAAATGATCCAGCCAGGTGTAGCTGTCCGACACCCCCCAGAAGGTAACCGAGGTAATGCTGCTGTATTCCCGGAACAGCCGAAAAATCTCCTCGTAGCGTTTCGCCTGGAGCTCCAGCATGTCCGCCGTGGGTGCGGTCAGATCAGTCCGTTTATCGTCGTGCCGGAATACGGAAATATCCAGCTCCGTAATATGCAGCTGCACCCCCAGAGAACTGTACAGCTCTATGGCCTCCCTGACTTCATCCAGACTGGGGCTATAGATATTCCAATGGGCCTGCATGCCGATTCCGTGAATAGGAACGCCCTGTTCCAGCAAGGATTGGACCAGCTTGTGGATTTTTTGACGCTTCACCGGATTGGTCTCGTTGTAATCATTGTAGAAGAGGAGCGCCTCCGGGTCCGCTTCGTGGGCCATCCGGAAGGCTTGGACGAGATAATCCTCCCCCAGAAGGTTCAGCCACTTGGTTTCACGCATCACTTTATCCGTTTTATCCTCAATGGCCTCATTGACCACATCCCATGCATAGGCCAAACCCTTGTAACGGCCAACAACCGTATCTATATGGCTCTTCAACCGCTCCAGCAGCAGCTCCTGCGATGCAGGCCCTCCGGTAACCGGGTCCGTAAACACCCAATCGGAGGTCTGGTTATGCCAAACCAGGGTATGGCCACGCAGGCCAATACCGTTGCGGCCGGCAAATTCGGCAATTTCGTCGGCTGCGGTGAAGTCATAATGGTCTTCCTCCGGATGAAGCATGCCAAATTTCATCTGGTTTTCGGCTGTAATGCTATTGAAGTGCCGGGTTATCAGCTCACTCTCCGACCTGATGACGGACGGACTGACGGCGGCGCCGATTTTGAAGCCGCTGCTGTAGCTTTTAAACAAAGAGGGAATATCCGGTTTCATGGAAGCCTCCATTATTCTGCAGGTTGACCGTCATCCCCTACGGGATACGGGTTGATGGGTTGAATGGTGCCGTCCTCATTATAGTGGAGCTCGGCATACTTGACGCAGCGCTGGTGGTTAAGACCGCCCGACAAGGAGCTGTCGTGATAAAACAGGTACCATTTCCCTTCGAATTGGACAATGGAATGATGGGTAGTCCAGCCGATAACCGGCGGCAGGATCAACCCCTTGAAGGTAAAAGGCCCCTCCGGTGACGGACTGACAGCATAAACCAGCTTGTGTTTGTTGCCTGTGGAATACGACAAATAATAAAGGCCGTTGTATCGATGCACCCACGCCCCCTCGAAGAAGCGCCTGTCCTCATCTCCCGCCAGCAGCGGGTTACCCTCCTCATCCACAATCGAAAGCTCCTTGGGGGGTGTTAGGAAGGAGAGCATGTCATCCGACAGCTCTGCGAATTGCGGGCCTAAGGCAGGAGCATCCGGGGCAGGCCCTTCCCCGTCCGCGAGATAGGAGCCGGTTTGCCATTTCTCCAGCTGGCCTCCCCACAAGCCGCCAAAATACAGATAGGTCCTGCCGTCATCATCTACCAGCACGGCCGGATCTATGCTGAAGCTGCCGGGAATATAAGCGGGCTCCGCTTGGAACGGACCGGCGGGGCTTGTGCCGGAGGCAACCCCGATGCGGAAGATGCCGTTATGGTCCCGTGCCGGAAAATACAAGTAATACCGCCCGTTCTTATAAGCGGCATCCGGTGCCCACATCTGCGTCGACGCCCAGGGCACATCACGGATATGAAGAGCCTCGCCATGATCCACACACGGGGAACTGAAGCTATCCAGGGAGAGGACATGATAATCCTCCATGACGTATTGGTCGCCGTTATCATTGCTTTCCATATCATGTACAAGATCATGAGAGGGATAGATATACAGCTTCCCCTCAAACACATGTGCAGACGGGTCTGCCGTATATATATGGGTTACCAGCGGTTCATGCTGCGAAGCAGGCTTAATCATTCCTATTTCTCCTTTTCTTTTTCATTGTAGTGAAACGCCTCCTGAAATCCATAGAATAAAAAAAGATGTTTTGGAATTTTTAAAGATTCATTTATACTAGGGTGTGTCTGAAAACTCCGTGGGGAGCAGATTATCCTGAAATTTCTCAGACAGGCCCTAGAAGAAAGAGGAGGCGTGTTGCTTTGGATTTGGCGAATCACCACCACTTGGTTCCCAATATATTTTTATTCGTGGACCGCAAATGCTTCGGCGACTGGAAAATAGGGAAGGACTGGATCGATTTCCATGATTTAACCTTTGTAATCAGCGGCAAAGCCCGCTACTGCATAAACGGTGAAACATATGAAGTCGAAGCCGGCGATTTGGTTTATGTTCCGGAAAACAGCACCCGCGAGGCCCATACCTATGCGGATTCGCCCATGCATGCCTATCCCTTCAACTTCCAATGGGCTACGCCCCATAACAAGGTGCATCTTCCTTTTGGAGTTGTCACCAAAAAGCTGATCACCACAGAAATCCTTGATTATATTCAGGAATTTAAGCATGTCTGGATGGGCAAACAACCCTTTTATCCGCTTCAAGCCCGGGCTATCTTCGAGCTGATCCTCCACCGTCTGCTCAGCAATTATTACCTGCTGTCCAACCCGGTGATGGATCCCCGCATCAAGAAAATCACCACATATATCGAAGAGCATTATTCCAGTGACATCGCCATCAGCCAATTGGCGGAGACGGTGAACCTGCACCCCGTCTATTTGGGGAAGCTGTTCAAGGAATGCACCGGCTCCACCTGTAAGGAATATCTGAACCGCATCCGCATCAACAATGCGGAAATGATGCTGTCCTCCGGGGACTTTACGGTATCGGAAACGGCAGAGCGCTGCGGCTTCCGGGATATTTCCTACTTCAGCAATATGTTTAAGCTGCTTAAGGGTTATCCCCCGTCCGCAGTTTTGCGCAAAACCGGGCTTTCTTTATTCAACAAGTGAATATGCGAACTCCGAAAAATCGGCTCTGCCCCCGGCTTCCCGGGTAGAAAACAGGAACAGGCCTACCCGGGCTCCGACGAACATGTCCATCTTGAACACCATGCTGTGGGACACCCCAAGCTTGTGCCAAGCAGCCCCCTCCATATAATAAAATTCGCATGTATCCGCCTTTTCCACAAAATTACACCGGACCTTTAGCCTTACTGGGGTGCCCTCAACCGCCACTCTGGCATATTCCACTCCCGGATCGTTGTCCACCAGATTCCCGAAGATGGATTTATCCTCCGTTGGCCGTGCCCGCATCACAAGATAAAGCTGCCCCTCCTGCCGGGTAAGGGCAATAAATCCATACGAACTGATTAACAAACAGAGACCCGCGAAGTCCCCATCCTTAAGTGCGCTTCCATCCAGAGTAACCTCGGCTTCGCATTGCGGTCCTACGGTTCTTTGGGTCAAGGTATTTACCGCGTACACCAGATTGGGAGACAGCCTGTCCGTGCGTATCCGGTATACGCCGGGTTGTTCGGTAACCGACCATAAGCCGTCAGCCGGATTGTGGTTCCACTCCCAATATTCCTTCAGGTGCACCCTGCCCTCCCCATCAGCAATATACTGGAAATCGTCGCCGCCATACAGCGGCTGGCAGACGTAACCGGGCCTTGGGTCAGGCACTTCAATGTAGAGCGGCGCCTGTTGCGGAAATACGGGCCAACCCTTCTCCCACCGGAAAGGCACCAGAACGGGGATCCGGCCAAGTGCTCCGTAGTCCTGGAACAGCATGGCATACCAGTCCCCCTGGGGCGTATCCACAATCCCTCCTTGGGCTACACCGGAATTGAAGAAGCCCATATCATCATTGAAAATATCCCCTCCGGCAAATTCCCCCTCCAGTGAGTCGGCGATATAACAAGCCTGTGTCCGGCGTCCCGCTGCTTTGGGCATATGGATCAGGAACAGCACGTACCTGCCGTTGATCTTGTACAGATGGGCCCCCTCATAACCCAGGTAGACCTCCTCCTTGCGGTCCTGCACAAGCACACGGTTGAGGCCGCCGGGCTTGGGACCGGACAAATCCTCCGCCAGCTCCGTCAGACGGATCTCCATATTGCCCGAAACCAGATACGTCCGCCCGTCGTCGTCAAACAGCAGGGAGCAGTCATGGTAAAAACCCGCTATCGTCCGTTTGCTCCACGGCCCATTAACGGAAGCAGCTGTGTACAGATAGGTTTTGCCCGTATCATTGGCGACAAAGCATACATAGAATGTGCCCTGGTGAACCCGCAGAGACGCGGCCCACATGCCTTTGCCGTAGATATGCCTCCCTTCCTCCAGCTTCTGCCCCGGTGTATCGTCCAGCGTCCGGTACACATGCGCCGCCGTTTCCCAATGAATCAGATCATAGGAACGCAGGATGACACAGCCTGGCATAAAATGCATGGTTGTGCTGACCATGTAATACGTATCCTCCACCCGGATAATATCCGGATCGGGGTAATCCGCGAGAATGATGGGATTCTGCATATGCCCATTTCCTTTCCAGAAACTGTTATCGGTACCGCGATAGTAGCACGGGAAATCGGAGCCGTCAATTGCCTCTTAAGCCAGGTGGCGGCTGATCTTTTTACCGCTAAAATAATCTTTAATTTCTCCAAATGTTCTTGATTTTCTTTATGGACGAATGGAAGAATAAGGTCCATTATAGGAATGATAACGTTTTCTCCACATGGAAAGAGAGGCCGCCCATGAAAACCTTTACGAATCCGATTTTGCCCGGTTTTTACCCGGACCCGTCCATCTGCAGAGCAGGGGATGACTATTACCTGGTTACCTCCACCTTCGAATATTTTCCCGGCATCCCTATCTTCCACAGCAAGGACCTGGTCCATTGGCGCCAGCTCGGCCATGTGCTGGACAGGCCGTCCCAACTGGACCTGGATGGTGTATCCCCGTCCAAGGGCGTATTTGCCCCGACGATAAGGTATCATGAGGGCGTTTTTTATGTCATCAATACCATTGTCGGCAAAAAAGGCAATTTCGTTGTAACCGCCACTGATCCTGCCGGCCCCTGGTCAGAGCCGTATTGGCTGGAGGCGGAGGGCATTGACCCGTCTCTCTTTTTTGATGAGGACGGCAGGGCCTATTACACGGGAACCCGGCCTGTCCGGGAAGGCGAGGCGTATTTCGGCAACTGGGAAATCTGGCTCCAGGAGCTGGACTTATCCACCATGCAGCTTACAGGGGATACGTATTCCCTATGGAGAGGCGCACTGCGTGATGCCGTTTGGCCGGAGGGTCCCCATATCTACAAAATCAACGGCTATTATTACCTGATGATCTCAGAAGGCGGCACCGGACCGGACCATGCTTTGTCGGTTGCCCGCAGCCAACAGCTGACCGGGCCATACAAGGGATATCCCCGCAACCCCTTCCTTACCCACCGCCATCTGGGCCAGGACTATCCCATCGTGAATGTAGGCCATGGGGATATTGTGGAAACTCAGGATGGGGAATGGTGGATGGTGCTGTTGGCCTCCCGTCCCTACGGCGGATATTACCGCAACCTGGGCAGGGAAACCTTTCTGGTGCCCTTTGTCTGGGAGGACGGCTGGCCGGTGGTGAAGCCGGGCAAGAGTATTGTAGAGTTAACGGAAACTGCTCCCAGCCTGCCGGAGCACCGCTGGTTGCCCCCTTCGGCGTGCGACCAGTTTGAAGGCGGAGCCTTGGATATGCAGTGGATGTTCGCCCGGACACCCCGGGACACATTTTACAGCCTGGACGCCCGCAAGAGCTATCTGCGGCTGAAGCTGCGGCCGCAGACCCTCTCGGAGAATGCCAATCCCAGCTTGGTGTGCAGACGCCAGCAGCATATGGATTTTACGGCGAGAACCAGGATGGAATTTACCCCTCGGGCAGAGGGTGAGGCCGCCGGGATGGCACTGTTACAGAGCAGCCAGTACCACTTCCGCTTTGAAACCATTCAAGTGGATGGCAGACAATATGTCCAGTTGGCCAAAAACCAGGACGGCCAGGAGGAGATTCTGGCCCGGCAGCCCTATTCGTCGGATGTCCTTTATCTGACGGTAACGGCGCATGGGCAGGACCATTCCTTCTATTATGGAAGCACCCCGGAGGAGCAGACGCTCTTGGCCAGCCAGGTAGACGGGCGTATCCTGAGTACGGACGTTGCCGGAGGTTTTGTTGGTGCATGTCTCGGCATGTACGCCAGCAGCAACGGCAAGGACAGTAATAACTGGGCGGATTACGACTGGTTCGAATATACGGGTGTGTAATATTGAACGTTTGGTATGGAGGCTGTCCGCGGGGACGGCCTTCTTTTTTGTGTATGCTTGGTTTAGAGGGGGACTCCCGCTGCCAATCGTATATGAAAAACCGAGTACAATGACCCAAACTGGGGCTCTGCGACCATTCTTAGCCCGCAGGAGCAGAATAGACATATGTTTCATAGCAATTATTATATGGTTAATATTATATATATTGTCATATATACATTTTCATCTTTCATCCACGCTGTTAGATGCTATCATGTCAAAAGGAAGGAGCTCAAAGGCTCCTTCCTTTTGCATGATCACCTACCCTGAATGAACATGGTGTGTATCGCAGTGTTGTATGATTGGTTATTTCTTGTAAATCCGGTAAATCAGGACGGCGGCCTCCGCCCGGGTTGCCGTACCGTTAGGATGAAGGCTGCTGCCGTCTCCCTGCACAATGCCCTCCTTCACCAATGCTGCCACGTTGGCTGCGGCATAATCGGCCACATCCGGTGCGTCCGCAAAACGGCTCAGATCTTCGTTGTTTCCTTCCGCCGCAAGCTTGTTCACAGCCTCCAGCGCTCTGGCGGCGATGACCATCATATCCTGCCGGGTAATGTCCCCTCGCGGATTGAATCGCCCATCCTCCAAGCCGTTGATAATGCCCAGCTTTTTGGCGATAGCCAGTGCCTCGTAATAATAATCATCCGGCTGCACATCGATGAAGCTTCCTTCATATCCGGCCTTCAGGCCCAAGGCCCTGACCATCAGCACCACAAAATCAGCACGGGTCACATTGCGCTCCGGACTGAAGGTAGTGTCCGTGGTGCCTTGGATAATGCCCTTGGCATACAGCTCTCCGATGGCCTCATCTGCCCATGTAAATCCGCTGTCCACATCCTCAAACACGCTGCTGCCCGGTGCCGGAGCAGGCTGCTGCGGTACTGATGGTGCTTCCGGTCCAGCTGGTGGTGTAACCGGAGGTGTGACGGGCGGCGTTACCGGCGTTCCGGGGGTTCCCGGCGTGACCGGAGGTGCCTCCGGCTCAGGGTCAGGATCAGACCCGGGCTCCTCACTGTAGCTTAGGGTAGTCGCCATCACTGACGGCCCACTGGTGCTCCAGTTGCCGGCTGCGTCTCCGGCCTGGATCAAGAAGGTATACTCCGTACCTGCCGTTAAACCGGTGACGGTGTAACTGCTGGCCGTACCCTCCGGCTCAGCAAGCACGCTGCCATTCCGGTACAGCTTATAACCTGTTACTCCCTTGTTGTCACTGGCCCCGGACCAGCTCAGCACCAGACTCGTTTGCGTAATCCCCGATGCCGTCAGTGTGCTGCCCCCGGTCCACACAGGAGCTGAGGTATCCGGAGCAAGCAGCGTAGTCGCCGTAACCGACGGCCCAGTAGTGCTCCAGTTACCGGCCGCGTCTCCAGCCTGGATCGAGAAGGTATACTCTGTACCCGCCGTTAATCCGTTGACGGTGTAACTGGTAGCCGCACCCTCCAGCTCAGCAAGCACGCTACCGTTCCGGTACACCTTGTAGCCTGTTATCCCCTTGTTATCACTGGCCCCGGACCAGCTCAGCACCAGCCCCGTTTGCGTAATCTCCGACACCGTCAGTGTGCTGCCTCCTGCCCACACAGGAGCCGATATATCCGGAGCAGGCAGCGTAGTTGCCCTAGCGGAGGGACCGTTTTCCGTCCAGTTCCCGGCAATATCCCCCGCTTGAACCGTGAATAGATATTCTGTCTCCGGGGCAAGCCCCGTCACCCGGTAGCTGTACACCGACCTGGTGACCGCCCCGCCGCCATACACGGACCCTGTCACAGACGGCGAGTAAACCGTTTGCGACACCGTGAGAAGCGGATCACCAGCGACAACCGTCAGCGGCAAGTGAATCACGCCGTTATAGATCCGGTATCCGGCTATGCCGCTTTCATCCTCTGCCTCCGTCCAGCTAAGAAGTGCCTCCGTGCTGGTAACCCCTGTCACGTCCAGCCTGCTGCCCTCCGGCCATACCGGCGGGGCCACATCTGCGGCAGAAGGAGTAACAACGGAAACGGCAGGGCCGTTAACACTCC
The DNA here is from genome assembly GCF_046098205.1 of Paenibacillus mesotrionivorans. Classification (NCBI taxonomy): domain Bacteria; kingdom Bacillati; phylum Bacillota; class Bacilli; order Caryophanales; family Paenibacillaceae; genus Paenibacillus; species Paenibacillus mesotrionivorans. The sequence continues at coordinate 65,175 of NZ_JBJURJ010000019.1, forward strand.
AATTGCCAGCCTGATCCCCCGCTTCAATCTTGAAGGTATAGGCTGTAGCCGGCTTCAATCCAATTACCCGCCAGCCGTACACATCTCCCGCCACCGTAACCGGCTCCGCATCCACTCCGTTGTAGATCCGGTATCCGGCTATGCCGCTTTCATCCTCAGCCGATGTCCAGGATAACAGCGCACCTCCGCTGGTTACCTCCACGGCCTTGACTGAACTGCCTTCCGGCCATACCGGACTTTTTTTGTCATCTCCTTCTCCTCCGAGCAGGGTAATCGTGGGGACGTTGAGAACCGCCTTTCCTTTGGTGAAGACAACTGAATACGGGTTGCTGCTTCCGGAGATCAGCCCCTGCACCCCAAGTGCCTTCAACTCACTGTGCAGATCCAGCCATTGCTGAGCCTTCGCCTTTAACGCCGGATCCTGATTTAGCGCGTTGGGCACAATAATGGAGCTTCCGATCAGGGCCGCCGCTTGCTCCACAACCACCTGGTCGGGACTGGTTGTTGTGTTTCCCGAGGATTTGGATAAGGTCACATTAGAGAACGTAATCTGCAGATCTGCCGTGGAGCTGACGTTGGTTCCGTACAGCTGCAGCTTGGCATTGGTGAAGAAAGCCGGCGTGTACGTGGTAGGCACAGTGGCTCCCGGGCTTCCGCTCATAATGGTGTAGCTGGCGCCTCCGTTTGTGGAGAAATACCCCTGCACATCATTTCCGGTTTTGACTACGCGCAGATAATAATCCGTTCCGTTGAGGCTGGTCTGGCTGGTAGTATTGCTTTTGGTTTCACTGCCTGTTTTGCCGGAGCTGTTCACCTTGACGCTGGTGCCTACCCGGATGCCGTTCAGCCGGAAGAACTCCCCGGTGGAGATATTGCTGATCCCCAACCCTACTTGAGTACCGTCTGTAAAAGAGGAATCGCTCAAGGCCTTATTCACGCTGATCTTCGCCGTTAAGGTCCAGTTACCCTCGGCTGAGCCAGGGAATTGCAGCATATTGCTGCTGTCGGGGTAAGCGGCATCTCCCTTAACTCCAGCCAGTGTAACACTGCCGGAGGAATTAAACGCCAGAGCCTGCTCAGGTTGAACCGGATTGGCAATGGTCCAGCCAACCGGCAAGCCGCCGGCAAAGCTGATCACCTGGGTGGTGGAAAAGGCAATCGTATAGGTTTTGACCTGTTGGCCTTTCACAAAACGGACAATGGCCGTGCCGCTGGTGCTGTCCGCCTGGGAAATGCTCACCCTGGTGTTAGGATCAGTGGAAGAGGCGGTTACTACCGGAATGGTCTCGCCTGTCACCGGATAGGAATAATCATATTTATTGGGATCAAAATTGGCCGGTGGCGCTCCATTAACCATTACCGTATAAGTAGGAATGAACTGTGGCACCAGTGAAAGCTGGTCGGCGTACAGGATATTGGCATCCTTGGCGAAAACCGCCAATGCAACCTTCGCTGTCCCCTCCGGCTCTTCATATACGAAGGAAGTGCCGTCACTTTCATGCCAATCCGCCACCTTCACCATCAAGGGCTGGAAGTTGCTTAAGCTCATAGGGCCACCCTCCAGAACGCGCCCGATAAAAGCACCGTTGCTCCAGTACCCGGCATCTCCCGCTTCACGGACCGGATATGGCTCCGGCATATCACGGCCGCTGATGGGCTTCATGCCCAATTGATTGCCCTGGCTGTCGTAATACACCAGCGCAATTTCCACATCTCCCGGCTGCTCCGCAGCCACATCGAAGCTTTCCGGGCGGCTCTTCATGGACAGGAAATAACCCTTGAAGTCGTAGCTTTCCCCCTTCTCCAGCTTGCCGGTGACATCCTGCCACATACCGTCATACTGGCCCGGTGCTTCCGTGCGGTTGGCGATTTTGGCCGAGCCGGCTACCTTGGAGGTGGAGCCGTTCTTCAGGTACCGGGAGAGCCCGGAATAGCTTTGAATGGTATCTGCGCTCAGAACTGGCCCGGTTACGGTGCGGGTGAAGACACCGTTGTCATATCGGCCCGTAGTCCAATTATCTGCCGAAGCCGCTGTAGCCGTGTCAAAATCCCCGTTCAGGAGAAGATTGCCCGGTATGGCAACCGTAGAATTGTTGGCCGCTGTACTCCAGTCGGAATCATTGGCCCCAAATAAGAAACGGTCGATTACAACAGATCCTGCGGATGCGGACACAATATACAGATCCTTCAGCCCGTAAGCACTGAGGTCCCCGGTTTCCACCATGTCCTGATACTTGCCGAACTGGCTTCCCGCAGGTACGTTGATATCCGCTACCTTGCGGCCCTTGGCCATAATGTCGCTTGCCCCGGCCACAGCTGTTCCCGGCGGAAGCACATAAGCCTCAAGACTGCCGCCTTCAGCGGATTTGGCCTGTGCGGTCAGATACAGGAGATGCCGACGCACAACACCGCCATTGGCGGAGCCGTCTGCAAAGTTCAAATTTTTGTACGCCAGATAGCCGCTGTTGGCAAGTGTAACGGCTTCATTGCTCCGTCCGGCGTTCCCTGTTGTATCCCCGGTTATCCCGTTATCATTGCTCTCGGCTTCCAAGGAGGAGAAAATATCCCGTTCCCCGTCCAGGCCGTTGAAGCTGGCATAGGTGCCGTTGGAGGGAACCACAGTTACAATACTGGCGGAGGGGATATCGATGGTGAACTTGCCTCCACTGACGGGAATGGTCCCCAGCTTCTTCTGATTTTCGCTGCCGGTTGTGCGGAACACCGTCACGCTGTTGGTTCCGGCGGGGAAATCCTGCAGGGTAAACGCCAAGGGTTGGACGCTGTCGTCATTTTTGGCATTGGTGATGGTAATGGAATAATCCTTGCTCTTGTCATTCTTGAACCCGACAATGTTGATGTCCTCCACCGGGCTGCGGGTCACATCCATTCGTTTGTCGCCGGGGTTCATAAACCGGGAGAAATGCCCGTAGCCGTAAAACCGCTTAAAGATCCGGTATTCCCCGGTAAGGGTGCTGGTCCGCCCCGGCTCCTGCTGGGAGTTGTTGGTGACGAAACGAATCAGATCGGAACCGTCCGCCCCGTTGCTGTCCCACATGCTCCACCAGACGAAGCCGTTAAAGCCGGGATTGCTGGTGAACATATTGGTCATCAAGTTCGACCAGCGCACAGCATCGTTGATATTTTGGTTGCCGTACCGCTGGGTGTACGCCCCGGCGGAGCCGTCCCCGGTATCCTGGTTCATAAATTCGGCCTGCCACAGCTTGTAACGGGTCAAATATTCGGGGTACTTGGCACTGTCGGTGGTGTAATCCAGAGGCCGCTGGGCAAAATCCCCAGTATGATACAGCTTGTTTTCATCAGTACCGATACCAACCGTTCCATACAAGTGGGTGGTGAACACATCCAGAAACGGATTTTTCGGCGTTGCCGTTGCTTCATCTGTTTCGGAGAAGACCTTCCCGCCTCTGCTGATGGACGCCGCCAGATTCGTGCCATCCACAGCCGCCAGTTGAGGTGTGAAGTCGATAGCCTTGCCCTTGGGGTCCTTGATTTCATATAAGGCGCCGCCGGGCTCCACAGCCTTCTTCAGGGAGGGGCCTACGTAATCGTCAATGATTTCCTTGACATAATCAGCGGTTCCCCCGGCCAGATCCACCTCGTTGAAGGGATTGATGTGGGTGATAGGAATGCCCCATTGCTCCCACATGCCCTTGATGTAATGAACCAGATAATCCGCGAAGGCCTGGTAATAAATTTTCACATCCTTGCCGTCAATATTGGCCATGTCGCTGCGGATGATTTTGCTTGGCGCATTGGTGGAGGAATTGCTCATCCAGTAGGGCACGGTCCATACGCAGGCATAAAATTGCTTCACCCCATATTGCTGGGCCTGCAGCATGGTCCATACCTGGTCGAAGTCGAACAGCTCCTTCCGGGTGCGGGAGGTATTCTTGATCACCACTGGAGCCTCTCCCGGTGCGCTGAGCAAATTGGTCGGACCGCCACTATCATTGCCGATGGGTATATTCCAGGATGGATAATTCCAGACGAAATCCGTAAGCGGCACCAGCGTTCCCTTGGGATGCTCCGGCTCCACCGGCCAGATGCTGTCCGTATTGCCGTCGTAATACCGGTTTTCCGCTTCCATTTTATAGCCGTATTGCCCTGCAGTGCCTCTCATGGGGATAGCATTACCGCCTATGTCGAAGCCCGGTTTAGTTACGTCGGCCAATAGACCGGTCACCGGGTTGAAGCCGGGACTGGAGGCGGTTCCGTTGGCAGTGAGACCTCCGTTGTCGCCGATGATGACCCGTACAATATCATGCCCTGTGCCGTTTTTCTCATCGAAAGTCAAATTGAGCAGCTTACGGACGGTATCCTGGTGTCCGGCAGTCGCCAGCTGCATCATATGAACGGAATCTGTATAGGCATACGCAGCGCCTACCCCGTCCATCGTCTGATGCGTATCGTACCAGCTGGCGGTTACCGGGGCGGCAGCCGCCGCCTGAACCCGGGTGGCGAACGGAGCCGGAGCGGCGATGGATGCCGCCAGCGCCATCACTGTCACAGAAGCCAGTGTCTTTCGCCGGATGAAATTATTCATGTTTTGCAATTCCTCCTTTGTTTTCTGAATGCGCTTACAAACCCTTCAGAAGCACTGCGTCCAAGCTGATATCATCGTAACAACCCCCTATTCAACTTTAAATAGGAGGAATGCACGAATCATTATAAAATAGCACGAAGATTTCCTTATTTGATTAAATCGGTGGGATTCATTCCGGTGAGCTTCTTGAAGAGAGTGCTGAAATACGGCACATTCTTGTAGCCTACCTGCTCAGCCACCTCATACACCAGAAGATTCCCTACAGTCAGCAGCTCCCGGGCTTTTTCAATCCGGACGCGGGTCAGATAGGTATTGAAGGTCTCTCCGGTAATGTTCTTGAAAATAATGGAAAGATGATTCCGTGAAATAAAAACCTTGTCCGACAGATCAGCCAGCGTCAGATCCTCCGCATAATGCTCATGGATATATTGGGTCATAAAATCCACTACCTTGCGGTGTTTGCTGCTGCCCTTCCACTGCCTGCTGCCGCAGATGACGGATATCTTCTCCTGAAGCCACAGCTGCAGCTGCTCCGGCTGGGTCAGCTCCTTAATTTCTCTGGCGATGAGCTCGTTGTTAAACAGCTCCTCCAGCACCTGCCCCACCTCATACAAACAATACGCAATAATCCCCCACAGCTCGCTGCCCAGCATCCGGACGTAATCCGGCGTTATTCCCGCCTGATTCCGCAGCCCGCTTGTCAACTCGGCCACCAGCTGCTGAGCATCCCCCTCCTGGGCGGACTTGATAGCGTTAGCCAGCTCATAGGAAACCTTTACCGGCAGCAGAACAGCCGGATTATCCCCGCTCTCCCCAATTCCCTTGTACACAAACAATTCGCTGCTGCCGGGCACCCGGGTATGCCGGGTATCCATCGCCCGAAAGGCCTCTTCCGTGGAATCCGGGATACGGGTCCAGACGTTTTTAATGCTGCCGATTCCCACCCGGCAGGCCAGCTTCAAATAGCTCTGGATGCTGTCGATGAAGCGGGCTCCCAGCTCCTCCATGGCTTTTTGGGCCTGTTCGGTCTGGCCTGCCTGTGGATGGATAATAAGCACGGCCCTGGTGCTGTGGAGCTCGGCATATTCCACAAACGGGAAGGTTCTCCGCGCCCATTCGCAGACAATATTGCTGACGGCAAACCGGAACAGATTCCAGTCGGACAAGGAGCATTGGCAGGCCCTGCCCTCCCGGACCAGCTCGATGCCCATCACCGCATGGTGGCAGCTTTCCCAGTAGCGGTAAGGTTTGGGCAGATGTGTGCCGTAGGAGCTGTCCAAGGTCCCCACCGCCGCGGAGCGAACCCATTCCTTCTCGATGAAAGGTTCGTAGAGCATCAGCTTCTGCTCCAGCTCCCCCTGCTTCATCCGTTTCTCCTCCTCCGCCGTCAGCTCCTGGATAACCTTGGCGAGGATGGTCTTCAGTGTCGGAATGCTGATGGGTTTGGATACATAATCGCTGACGTTAAAGCGCAAGGCCTGGCGGGCATATTCGAAGTCGGAATAGCCGCTCAGTATAATGAACTTGCCGCTGAAGCCTTCCTTGCGCAATTGCTCGATCATATCCAGACCGTTAATCAAGGGCATATAAATATCGGTAATGACAATGTCCGGCTGGGCCGAACGGATGATGTTCAGCCCATCTGCCCCGTTCATGGCTTCGCCCGACCATTCCGCATCCAGCTCTTCCCAGGGAATGGCCCGTTTCATCCCCTGCAGCACCTGGCGCTCGTCATCGATAATCGCAATTTTCCACACTGTCCTTCCCTCCTCACATTTCCTTGACCGGGGGCTCCGCCAGCAAGGGGAGCAGAATCTCCGCCCGGGTTCCCCCTTCTTCGCGCTCTGTCAAAGCCACACTGTAGCCGTCCCCGAAATATCCGGCAATCCGTTCCTTGACATTGCGCAGTCCATAACCGCCAGTATGGCGTTTCATCGGGTTCTCTGCCCCCTGCTTCAGCCCGATGCCGTCATCCAAAAGGAGAATCTGAAGCGCCTCTTCCTGGCGGCTGATCCGGATTTGCACATTTCCCGTCAGCCTGGCATTAAAGCCGTGCACAATGGAATTTTCCACAAAGGGCTGCAGCGTCAGCTTGGGGATATACAGCTCCAGCACCTCTGGCGGAGCTTCTATGGAATAATCCAGCCCTTCCCCCCAACGGAGCTGCTGAATCTCCAGATAGCAGGTAATATGCTCCAGCTCCTTCTCCACGGTGATGAAGCTGTCCCCGTTGGACAGCCCGATGCGGAACATCTGTCCCATCAGCTCCAGAATCCGGCTCAGCTCGTTTTGCCCTGCTTCAATAGCCATCCAGTTCAGCTGGTCCAGCATGTTATACAGGAAGTGGGGGTTGATGTTCGCCTGGAGGGCCTTGATCTCCGCCTTCCGCTGCTGCTCATACCGGCGCTGCAGGGATACATACAGCTCCTCAATCCGCTCATTCTGCTTCCGGTAGCCTGCAAACAAATAGCCGAACTCATTCTGGTAATCGGAGGGCAGATTCACTTTTTTGCCCCCAAGGGAATAGGAAGTCATGGCTTGCACCAGGGTTTTGATGGGTTTGGTAAATTGTCTGCTCAGATAAAGGGTCAGCGCCAATACCAACAGCACCGCTGCAACACCGATGATGCTGATAGCCTCAGCCAGCCGGACGCTGCCGGAGGTGATCTGGCTCCAGGAGGTCATCTCCACCAAAGCCCAGTTGGAGTTGGCCAGCTTGGAATACACCAAGAGGGAATCCTTCATCCGGGAATTGCCTTTTATATGAACATAACCGGATTGCTCCGTTTTCATATTGACCCATTGGCTAAGCTCCATCTGCTCCAGAGTTTTGCCAACCTTGAGGAACTCCTGGCCGTTCATGTCCGTCATAATCCGGTTGGAGCCGCTGGTGTGCCCGGTAAGCAGGGTACGAATTTCATTGGCCTTCACATGAATGACCACCACGCCCACAAGCGCAGTATCATTAAACAGGATTTTCCGTCCGAAGCTCAGCACCGGCACATTGCCCTGGAAGCTGGGAATTTCATGCTCCGCCGTCCACGCAGAATCACTTTTGTCCAGATATCTGGTCCAGCCCTCCTTGTCCAGCTCTCGGATATCCTGGAATTGGATGTAGCTGTTGGCTTCGTTCTTTAGCGGACGCTCCATATACAAATCGATGCCTTGGATAATTGGAATGGAATAGGTCAGATTGGCAAGGGTATTCTGGACATTGACAATTTTGCGGTAACGGTCAAATTCGTCCTGATTGTTGCGGAGAAGCGCTATCATTTCGTTATCGCGTGAGGTGGACAGGGAGAGCTGCTCAATCATCACAAGCCGGGTGGTAATCTCGTTGTTCAGCTCATCCAACAGCTGCTGCTGATAGTGGGAGGTGGTGGCGACCAGGGTTTTGGATGAAATGTTGTAGCTGACATAGATGATGCAGGCCAGCACAACAATCATCAGAATGGAAAAGCTGCGGAAAAACAGGCTGTCGATGCGGAATTTCTTGAAGGGATTCGTCATCCGGCAAGTCTCCCCAGATTATGATTCAAGAGCTGCGAGGAAATTAGTACCCGCTTTTGCTGATAAAATCTCCACGGTTTTGGGAGTTTTGTCAGCAAATTAGCGGTACTTTATTTCGTCGCAGTCTCTACGGTGCACGAAACGGTAAAGCTGCGAATGGGACTTCGTGGCTTTACCGTTTATGGTTAACGTGGTTAACTTATCCAGGATTATCTTACCCTTTAATTCCCGTGGTGGCAATGCCCTCCACAAAATAACGCTGCAGGAACATAAAGACTATTGTGGCCGGCATAATGGAGACCAGAGACATGGCCAAAAGCTGCCCCCACTGTTGTGCGGATTGGGCGTCGTTAATCATCCGCAGGGCCAGTCCCACTGTATATTTGTCCACGGAGTTCAGGTACAGGAGATGTCCGAGGAAATCATCCCAGTTCCACAGGAAGCAGAAGATCAGCACCGATACAATAGCCGGTTTGGTTAGCGGCATCACCACCCGCCAATAAATGCCGAACCAGGAGCAGCCGTCAATTTTGGCGGATTCATCCAGGTCCTTGGGGATCCCCCGGATAAACTGGATCAGGAGGAATACGAAGAAGGTTCCACCTGTACCCGCCGCCACCAGATGGGGAATGACGAAGGGAAGATACGTATTGACCCAGCCCAGCTGATGGAACATGGCGTACTGGGGAATAATGAGCACCTGCCCCGGCATCATCAGCGTCATCATCAGGATGGAGAACCAGAACTTCTTCAGGGGAAAATCCAGTCTGGCAAAGCCAAAAGCCACCAGAGTGGTGGACAGCAGGGTCGCCAGCAGCACCATCGCTTCCAAGCCGAAGGTGTTCAGATAAAAGTCGGTGAAGGAATGTCCGGGAACGGAATTCCATCCGTCGGTAAAATTGCTCCACTTGGGTATCGAGGGGAAAATCCCCGGGGAACCCAGCTCCTCATTGGATTTCAGCGAGGCCCCAACCCACCATACTAAGGGATACACCATAATGGCACTGAATACAATCATGAGGGTATGCCGGATGACAGAATGCCATGTTTTGTTCATTTGGACTTCCTCCCTGTTTCCGTTTCGTAGAAGACCCAATACCTGGAGGTTCCTGCAATGATAACAGCCACTACCACGATCATCGCTAGCATCACCCATGCCAGAGCGGACGCATAACCCAGCTGATAACGGCTGAAGGCGCGTTCATACAGATACAGCGCATAGACGTAGGTGGAGTTCATAGGCCCGCCATTGGTAATCACGAAGGCCGAGGTGAACATCTGGAAGGAGTTGATGACACCCATAATCAAATTGAAGTAAATAATCGGCGACAGCATGGGCAGGGTAATCTTGAAAAACTGGGTAAGCTTATTGGCGCCATCCACGGACGAAGCCTCATATAAGTCGTTGGGGATCTGCTTCAGTCCGGCCAAAAAAATCACCATCGCGGAGCCGAATTGCCACACCGTCAAAAGGATCAGCGTCCATAACGCCGTGCCGGGGCTGGTGATCCATCCCCTCCCCTGAATGCCGAAGGTGCCCAGAATCTCGTTAAAAATCCCGTCTACTCCGAAGATATTGCGCCACAGAATGGAAACGGCAATGCTTCCGCCGATGAGCGAGGGGAAATAAATCGCCGTGCGGTATACAGACAATCCCCGGATGGCCTTGTTGAGAACCACCGCAACCAATAAGGCAGCCACCAGCTTCAGGGGCACCGATGCCAGCACATATTGGAAGGTGACCCGGACGGAGGTGGTGAACCGGGTATCATCCGTGAATATCCGGGTATAGTTGTCTACACCCACCCACTTCATCGGCTCCAGCAGCGTGTAATTGGTAAAGGAATAATATAGAGACAGGAACATGGGATACGCCGTCAAACCCAGGAAACCGATGAGCCAGGGGGCAATAAACAGGTACCCGGCCACTGGCGCCTCCCAGCGGTTCAGAAATCTGCGTTTCTTCTTGACAGCAGCGGCGTTGGCGGCTGTGGCTGTAGATTGGTTCAAGCAAGATCACCTCTGCACTTTCCTCAAAATCTTGTTTTATAGCTTCATTATATAAACCCCTCCTCCCGTCCTAAAGTAGGCAAATCATCGAATTATTTCACTATTTAACGAAAAAAAAGAAAGAGCGGCCGCAGCCGTCCCTTCCTTTTGCGAATCAGGCCTAAATCAGGCGTCCGGTCTCATCACCGATCATGCTTTTCCGATCCCCGCTCCCAATAATCGCCTGCCAGGCTTTCAATAATGCAGCCGCTGGCCCACGGCATCAGGGCGAACCAGGTGCTGGCGGGAGAGCCGTCGGCGTAGGTTTCCGTTACCAGCCCTTCAGAATGGCAGAACCGTTCGGACATCCAGCCTTTTTTGCCGTAATCAAATTCCATATCATACCGGTTATAGGTTTGGCAGCCCCAAGCAGCGGTATCCAGCATCCGGTCCCGGACGTAAGCATCACCGGTCTGCTCCGCATAATACAGCATCTCGTCCACCACATTGCTGGACATGGGATGAATATGGGGGTTGGCGGTGGAGGTGACGCTTCCTCCGCAGCTGGACCACCCAAGTGTGCTTAATGGCGGCACCTTCACCGGGGAGTTGTAGCAGAATTTGAAGGTAAACTCGTACTCCAAGGCAGCCCGCATATGCTCTAGATACACCGGCTCACCGGTTATGGCATGAAGATAACGCAGCGCCTTGATGTACGCCAGAATCCCCTCCGAATCCACTGCCTTGTCGGCATCCAACGGGGCTCCGTAGCATTCCATCCGTCTTACATAGGCATGATAATAATGCGCCTCGCTTTGCTTCAGGCTGTCCAGGTGAGTTCTGTCGCCGGTGAGCCAGCTCCAGTACGCTATAGCTGCCATTGCCCAGGTGCCGCAGAAGGCATCATACTCCAGACCGGCTCCGGTTTTTTCGGACAGAATATAGGGATATTCATGATCCGCATTCTGAGTGCCCTCAAGCCGCTGGAGCACCCGGGTGGCGAACACCAGCCAGTTCTCATGAACGATCCCCGCAAACCGCTGCTCGTATTCATATGCCTTGAGAAGGTAATACATAGCCTGTCCAGCCAGATATGAGGTATGGCCCGGTGTGTGCATGCCGTCAAACCACCAGCCGTGGTTGGACCATTGGCCGTTGCTGTACGTTTCGAAGGGCAGCCCTGTGGCGGGGTTCAGGGAATGCTCCACCACTTCTTCAATAAAGGCCAGCGCCTGGCGCCGCATTGGCTCCTGCCCGAGCCTGTGGGATGCCATCAGAAGGGGAACGGCCACGGACACCCCATTGGTCCAGGTAAGAGAAAAGATCTTGTTGTACCGGTACCCGCCGGGAGCTGCTTCATCCTCAATGACAAAGCCCGAATAGCTTTTTTCCCCAGGCAGCCAGGCGTATTGATGCACCGCCCCCGCCAGATCGGCAACTGCTGTTTCCGGCTCCGCCCCCTGACGCGGGTTTTGGTGGTACAGGTAATAAATGTTCTGAAGAGCAGCATTTACGCCCAATTCGGATTCCGCCCCATACGCGTACAGCAGCATACCAAAGGTTACAGCTTCACCCGGCTCCAGCTCGAAGCAATTGTCAGCAAGAGGTGCACGTTCCTTAACCAGTGTTGCCTTGATGAACAGCCAAGGGGCATTTTCGTAGCCAAGAGTATAACCCACCGTACCTTTGGCGATGGAGCAGCTGTAACCCCCGTACTGGTAAAAATCCCCCTCTTCATCGGGCCTCCACTGCCGTATTGCGCCTTCACTGCGGATAAAATACGGGCTGGCGCAAAGTCCGTAGACCATACCGTTGTCATAGGCAAAAGCCGCCGGATGGGAAAGTCGGTCGCTTCGCACCATCCACCAGGGGGAAGCCGGACGGGGCGGATTTCCTTCACGCAGACGCGGGAACTCCTTGGGCACATTCAGAGGTGCCTCCCCGCGGTTTGTTCCATACATGAAGGCAGGCAGGAAAAAACGGGGGCTGGTTTTGGCAAAGGGCAGCTCCACATGAATGACCCCTGCCCAAGCAGTACCTTCCTCATTCCGGATCGTAATGTCTGCGCGGTACGGGTCCCGGGGTCCTCCTGTGCCTCCCGAAATATGAATGGACGGACTTAATCCATGACCGGTTAGCCCGGTGTATTCCGAATGGTCCTGCCCTAGGCTTCTTGCTGTGAGAATCAAGTCCATAATAACCTCCAATGTTGCCATCCACTTTTCTCAATGGTAAAATAAATTCATTTTAGAATAGGCTAATGCTATTTTCATTGCGTTTCTTGCAGTTATTATTGCGTGAACGGATATGGAGGGCCATGTTGAGCGGCCATCATGATTTTCTGTACGATCCTATCGGCCGGGAGCTTCTTTATCTTCACCGGGTCACCACCTGCAATCAGGGAACCTTTTACCACCGGCATAATGCTTACGAGATTTATTTTTTTCTCCGCGGGAATATCCATTTCTATGTGGAGAATCAATGCTACCGTCTCACCCCCGGCGATCTCCTTATCCTGACCCCTGAGGAAATGCACCGCTCCTACAATCTGGACGCTCCTATATTCTGGACAGGCGGGTGGCGCTGGCCAAAACCTGTCTGAGCGAAGGACTAAGCCTGTCGGAGACATGTTATCAATCTGGCTTTGCCGATTATTCCAATTTCATCCGCAGCTTCACCAAGCTTGCCGGGACGTCTCCCGGCAAATATGCCAGGAAAATGAAGGGACAAGAGGGAGAACCGCATTAAAACCGTCTGCAGTAAACAAACCGCCGGAGCGAAAAACCCGCTCCGGCGCTTCTGTTTATTTTTCGTATGATTTGGATGCGGATTTCAGCTGGTCAAAGGCTTGCTCCGGCGTGATCTTGCCGAAGGTCAGCTGGTCGCCAACCAGAGTCCAATCCTTGTCGATAAAGTTGGTCCAGCCGCTGGTGGAATCCCAGGTTTGGCCGTCTTTTTCCGTTGCCCGGAGAAGTCCCAGGCCAATTTTGTCCGCATCGCCCAGGTTGGACTCCAGCAGGCTGGCCATTTCCTTGTTCGCGGGCAGACCGCGGACAGTAGTCAGGATCTTGGCTGCTTCGGGATCATTCACAAACCAGTTGACGAACTTTTTCGCTTCCTCCTGCTTTTTGGAGCTTGCCGTAACCGCCAGATACATGGAAGGCTTCAGCCAGCCGCCTGCCTCAGTGGAACGAGGCATGGTGGTCAGTGCATACGCGCCTTTCTTCAGGCTGTCATAGGTGGCATAACCGCTGGAGAAGCAGTAACGTACCAGCACCTTGCCGTTCACCAGCAGGTCCAGCTTGGGATCATTCTCCTTATCCGATGCATTCACATCGGCCGGGGGAACCAGCCCATCCTTGCGCAGCTCCTCGAATTTCTTGGTCCATTCCAGGAATGTAGCCTGATCCACATGGAACTTGCCGTCGGTGGAGACTACCGGACCCTTACCTTTGGCGTATTGGTAAGCGGAATAGACGAAATAGTTGCCGCCGTAATCCTTGGTGAAGTAGGTGCCGCTGGGCAGCTTGGCTTTGGAATCCTTGGCCAGGGCGAAGAAATCATCCCAGGACCAGCCGTTGGCCGGGTTCTTGATGGCCAGCTTATCCATGGCCGCTTTGTCGTAGATCATCCCGAAGGCAACCGATCCAAGCGGAATCCCGTATTGTTTGCCTCCGGCCTGTCCCCCTGCCATCAGCTTGGGGTCAAACTTGCTTACATCCACCGCCGGAGTCAGCTCCGCCAGCTGCTTGCGTGCGGCCCAGTCGGGGGTCCAGCCTGGATCAAGCTGAACAATGTCGGGGGCATTATTGGCAGCCGCCTGGGTGGACAGCTTATCCAGATAACCGTCCATACCCGAATATTCCGGCTCGAAGGTCACATTGGGGTTGTTTTTGGTATACAGCTCAAGTGCCTTCAAGGTGGCATCATGGCGGTTCTGGGCGCCCCACCACATAATTCTCAGCTTTACCGGCTGGGCCGAAGCCGTTGGCGCAGCGGTTGCGGTTGCGGCTGCCGATGCCGCAGCGGTTGGTGCTGCGCTGCTTGCAGCATTTTTGTCATCGGTTCCGCCGCAGCCAACCAGCGTTCCCGCCAAGGCGGCTGTTGAAGCCAGCACAGCCAGAGAGCGCTTCCATCCATTCATTTTTACCCCTCCAGATATTTTTAATGGCCTTTCTTGATCCTATAGTACCAACTCCTCCCAGTAATTCATATAAGAGAGATGCACGATTTGTTTTAAAATCCCCCGAAAAAGCCCCCGTCCCCATCCATACAGTAGAAGCTCTCCGGGGGGGCCGGCTTTTGGAGGGGGCATATAGGGCGGGGGTATAGGCCGCTACATAAGAGTACATAGGCGGTACATTGGACGGGCGGGGGAATAGGCGGGAGCATATGAGTACATAGGCGGGGACTTAAGGCAGTTACATAAGAGTAAATTAGGCGGGACATTGGGCGGGCGCATATGAGCGTCCATAGCGGAAGGTGAAATTCTCCTATTGCAGGAAGTATAGGGAAATTCCAGATATAAGGGAAGCTTATTTTCCCTTATTTCGTATATTCCTCCCAGTTTTGGAGCTGAACAGGGACAATAAGGGAAAGCAGACTTACCCTATCGCCGCATATGCGGTTGCTTGGGCCGATTAGCGGAAGCAAGCCTTCCTTTATTCTTTGCGGACACCCCGGCCGGAGCATGGACCGGTGTTTTATCCGGTTAACGGAAGCAATTTTCCGTTAATCTCCGGGCAGAAGCATTATCATGGGGAATAGCGGAAGCATACTTCCGCTAAGCTCTCTCGGGCAATGTTTTTCCATGGGATACGGGATGGGTTAACGGAAAACCCCTTCCGTTATTCGTGTCCATACCCCCGCCGGAGAAGCGGTAACGGAAAACCCTTTCCGTTATTATCGTTCGCGCCCTCCCCTACTTCCCGCTGTAACCTCAAAAAAACCGACGTCTGCCACCTGGCCGCGCATAATGCGCAAACCCGGATCGGCAGCCGCCGGCTTGATTATTGTGTTATAGTGCAGGGCGTTGCAGCTTGCTTACCAGAACAGCTCGCCATGTCCCAATAAACGGGACAGGCCTTCCACAAAGTAATAATCGCCGTAGATCAGCGGTACATCCATGTTTTTGCGCTCCGGATAATGGCTGGTGCCGTGAAGGATCAGCCCTTCCTCCTTCTCGGAGTCCCAGGTGCCGTAGTTGGCATAGAGGGAATGGAGAATCCGCTCCCCGGCCTGGCGGTACAGATCCGCCTCCAACCCATCCACCTGCTCGGCTATAAGCAGCAGGCCACAGGCAGCGCAGGCTCCCGCAGAGGAATCCCGGTAATGGGGCACATCCTCCGGCAGACGGAAATCCCAGTGAGGCACATGATCCTCCGGCAGATTGGCGATAAAGAAGTGGGACACCCGCTTGGCTGCTTCGAGATAGCGGATATCGCCGGTATGCTTGTAGGACAGCGCCATGCCGTAGATGGCCCAGGATGCGCCGCGGGACCAGGCGGAATCCGGGGCGAAGCCCTGTCCGCCGTTGACGGAAACCTGCTCCCCCGTCTGCGGATCGAAGATCACAATATGATTCACCGAGCCGTCCGGCCGGATAAAATGCTCCAGCGCCGTATCCGCATGGCGAATGGCAATATGGCGGTAGCGGGGGTCGCCTGTCAGCTCCGTTGCCCAATGGAGCAGGGACAGGTTCATCATACAGTCGATGATGGCCCAGCCTGCATTTTGCTGGCCCTCATGCCACGGGTTCCAGGCCCGGATATAGTTGCCCTGCACATTAAACCGCGCAGCCAGCAGATTGGCGGCCAGCAGACCGCGGCGTTTGGAATCCTCCGCTTCCGCGGCGCCCAGTATTTTATACCGGGCTACACTAGTCAACGTCCACATAAAGCCGATATCGTGATCCAGCCTGTAGTAGTCCGCAATGACGCCATCCAGCTGCTTTTCGCAGGATTCGGCCAGCTCCCGCAGCTGCGCATCGCCGGTTTTCCGGTACAACAGCCACAACAGTCCCGGCCAAAAGCCGGCGGTCCACCAATAAGCGGGCTCCAGCTTGTACATCCCGTCCACGCTGGCGTGGGGGAAGCCATCCTTGATGCGCTTGCTGGTCCGTCCAACTTTCTCCACCGTTTTGTCCCATGCCTCCTGGGCCCAATTCTGCGGCAGACTCATAATATCATACCCCTTTATCCATCGAATGTTAAAACGTTTCAACATAATGAAACCCATTTCATTTTACCAGCTTGCGCCAATGTATTCCAGCACATTTTTGAGGCTGCATGAGTCTCCAAACACGCTGCCGACAGTCAGTGAGGATAGCCACCGAGGAAAGTCCAACCACTTCAGAAACTTAAGTCACATTTAGCCACCTTAGTCACCTTAGTCACTTAGCACCTCAGTCACTCACCTCAGTTACCTCAACTACTATCACTTTAGCCACTTCAGTCACTTCAGCCACCCGTCACTTTAGCAACTTTAGCCACTTCAGTCACTTCAGTCACCTGCGACTTCAGACACCTCAGTTACCCCGGTCCCGCCGCTAACGGAACTTAGAAGCTCTTAAAAGCCAAAATTCGGTGTTTGCAGATTCTTACGGAACTCAGAAGCTCTTAAACGGGCAAACCGGCGGAAATCGAGCTGAAATACATCGCTAAGGATCGCTCAGTTCCGTTACAGCGAAAACAGTCCATTTTACGCCGCCTAACGGTCGCTCCGTTCCGTTACAGCAGTAACAACCACTCTTATACCGTCTAACACTCTCTCCGATCCGATCTGCAGCAGAAACGGCCCCATTTTCGCTGACTCACGATCTCTCTGTCCGCTGCACGAAAAGCGCAGCCTGCATAAGAGCCGCTGCTCCCCTCGGAGTTTTCAGACTTTACCTAGAAAAATAGAGAGGATCAGCGATCCTCTCTACCTCTGCCTAAGGCCTGGCGTCAAACCCGCCAGAGCGTGTTTGCTTCCCGCCCTGTTACGGCATTTTACTTCTTGTTGGCGTCAATCAGCTTTTGTGTGCGCTCTTGAGAGTTTTTGATCATCTGATCTACATTCTGCTTGTCGAGAATCAGCTTCTCATATTCCTCGTTGATTACCTTGTACACGTCGGCATTATAGGAGGTCGGCGGCACCAGGGAAGTAGACTTGGCGCTCAGCAGCACCCGCTTCAGGGACTCCTTGTCCACCTTCTCCGGATTCTTCGTACCGGCCAGGATGGTGTCAATGATGGAGCTCAGCTGGTCATCCTTAATTTTGGCCCAGGACGGAACGTATTTCTCTTGGGCAATAACCCCTTCGGTGGTAGCAAACCGGATAAACTGGTAAGCCGCATCCTTGTTCTTGGAGTTGTTGGCCATGGCGTAGAAGTCGGTGGTCACCATGGAATAGGTTTCCTTATCCCCGGCGTTGTTCTTCGGGAACGGAGCTACGGCCACATTGAAGTTCAACGGGAATTGCTCGGTACCGCCGATTTCGGAGTTCATCCAGCTGCCGATGACGATCATGCTGGCCGCTTGGTTGAAGAACTGCGGACGGTAGTTCAGCTTTTGGGAGATCATATCGGTATACGGAGTGGAGGACTTGTCCACCTTCTCCATGTTGTAGCGCAGCTCAATGGACTTGCGGAAGTTCGGGTTGTCCAAATTGGAGGTGCCATCTTCCTTCAGATAGTCGCCGCCGGTAGCCTGGTTGGCCATAGCCAGACGGGTAAACTCCAGCCAGCCGCCGCCTTGGGGGCCGTGGAAGTAGGTGCCGTAGCGTTTGGTAGGGCCTTCGCCCTTGGTCAGCTTTTTGGCATAATCCCGGAATTCATCCCAGGTCCAGTCGGTGGGAACCTTCAGGCCGGCTTCGTCCAGATGGGTTTTGTTCAGGAGCACATACCACGGGTTAAACTTACCGGGCAGCGCGTAATATTTGCCGTTCAGCTTCGTGTCCACCTTGTATTCCTCGGGAACCTTGTAGCCTTCTTTGCTAATATAATCGTCCAAAGGAGCCACCATACCCAAGGCTACACGTTGGGCGTACATGCCGGCCTCACTGAACATAATGACGTCCATTGCTTCATTGGAGGCTGCTGCCAGGTCCAGCTTCTTGGCATATTCCTGGGTGTCCCCTTTTTCGCTCAGGTTGACCAGGTCCACCTTGATGTTGGGATATTTGGTCTGGAAGGCATTGATTACCTTGCTCCAGTTTTGCTGGGCTTCACTGCCGAAGGCATGGAACTTGATGGTTACCTGCTTGTTGGCATCCGGGCTGGCTCCGCCGGTACCGGTATTGGCATCATCTTTTCCTCCGCAGCCTGCCAGCAAACCGGCAGCCAACACGCCGCACAGCAACCCAGCCGTCAATTTACGCTTTTGCATGTAAGGACCCCTCCATATTATGTGAAATGGTGTACAGCGCTTTCTTTCTCTTACTTTTCGAGTATAACAAGGGGCGGAATGGAGCAGATAACGCAATATTTACCTCTCCCGTTGTTATTTTGACTTTTGCAGCCTACGGGCTCAGGAGCTTCCGTTCCGGTATTCCTGAGGGGTAACCCCCGCCTGGGAACGGAACATCTTGATGAAATAGCTGTGATTGTCATACCCCAGCGCTTCACCGATTTTGGCTACCGGCAGGCTGGTCTGGTCCAGCAGCTCCTTGGCCCGCTCCACCTTCATCCGGTTGACGTACTCGATGAAGGTTACACCGGTTTCCTTCCGGAACAGGCGGCTAAAGTAACTGGGATTCATAAACAGATGCTCCGCTACCTCATCCAGGGTGATCCGGCGGTTCAGATGCAGGGTGACATAGTGGATGGCATCCAGCACCTCGGTGCGTTTACTCAGCTCTTTGACTTCCTCCGCCACAACCAGAGAGGATTCAAAGAAATGGACGATCCAGACCTCCATTTCCTCCAGCGTGTCGATTTCCAGCAGCTCTCGGTGGAGAATATCCACCGAAAAATGGTTCCGGAACATCTGCATGGACTGCAGCTTCAGCTTCAGGTCAAGCATCAGCTTCATGGCCCAATCCTTCACCATGTCCGGCCGGAAACGCTCCTCCCGGATGAACTGCATCCAATGGCGGACAACCGGCTCCACCCGGTCCGTTCTGCCTTCGATCAGGATTTCCCGGAAGGCATTAACGGCTTCATCATAGGACGCGAACAAGTCATTGCAGCTAAATACCTGCTTATTTTTCCTTTCCAGCGAATTGCTATACATATAAAAACGCTGTCCGGACGAAGCCAGCAAGCCGTTCAGCTCCTGCTTCAGCTCAGAGGGGGTTTTACAGAGGCTTCCGACTATAAAAGACAGGCGGATTTTGATGGTGCCGTTCACCACCGATTGAATCCGTTTCAGCAGCGCTTCCGCCACATCATACGGATTGGTTTTGATCCCGCCTGACACGGGAGCAATAATGAAGGAACGCAGGGCGTCATAGGTGAAATTAATGTTACCCGTTTTTTCGTCGGCCAGCATTTCCTCCAGCAGATTATTCACGGCAAAACGAAGTACATCATCCGTGACAAACCGCTGCCGGGCGGAGCGCTGCCCATCGATAAAACAAATCACGGGAAGAAAGTCGCCTGCTGTGGACAACCCGAAGGACTCCGCCTCCTCATTCCAGGCCATCTCATTCAAAAGAGGGGAATGCACCATGCCCCGGATAAAGGATTCCTTGTGCTGCTCACGATTCCGGTCCACCAGCTGCCGGAGCTGGTCATTCTTGATAAAGCGGCTGGATTCCTCGTCCAGGCTGACCTTGAGCTGGCCGAGCAGTGTCTCCAGATCCTGGGGATCCAGCGTATCCTTCACCAGATAATCCTGGACGTTTAGCTTCATGGCCTGCTGGGCATAATGGAACTCGCTGTGACAGGAGAGAATCACCACCCGGACGGCGGGATTCAGCTCCTTCAGCGCCCGGATCAGCTCAAGCCCGTTCAGCCGGGGCATGCCGATATCCGTGACCACAATATCGGGCATCACCACCTGTGCCGCCTCTAACGCAACCTCCCCATTCTCATAGGTGCCCATCAGCTCCAGTCCCAGCCCGGGCCAGGGGATCGCCTCGGACAACAGCTCCAGCACCGGGTAATCATCATCCACCAGCATTACCTTGTACATTTTGCGGCACCTCCTGACGTGAAAGTTTCTAAGCTTGATCTGCTTGACCTGGGAGAGGCAGATACATGGATATGCATGTGCCCCCTCCTTCTCTACTTTCAATCTCCATATAAAACCCGGACCCGAAGGTCATTTTCATCCGTTCGTACACATTATGAAGGCCAATGCCCGAGAAGCCCCGCTTCTCCCGTCTCTCTGTTTCCTCTCCCCTGGGCTCCGCCAGCCGCAGTCTTAGACGCTGCAGGGCCTCCGCATCCATTCCCTTGCCCGTATCCCGGACCTGAATGCGGATAAACTCCTCCTCCTTGCCGGCATGTACGCAAATCCGCCCTTCCTGCTGGTTCAGTCCATGGATCAGCGCATTCTCAATAAGCGGCTGCAGGCAAAAACGGGGCACCCGTTCCATCAGCACGTCGGCGGCGATATCCACCTCCAGCCGGACCTCCTGCTTTTGCCGCATATTCATCAGCTTCACATAATCAATGGCCGTTTCCACCTCGTCATGGAGGGGGATATGATCCGTATCCTGTATGGTCATCCGCAATAGCTTGGACAAGGAGCTGAGCATATCGGCGCTCTCCTTGTCCCCGTTCTTCAGCACCTTCATCCGGATGGAATTCATCACATTAAACAGGAAATGGGGATTGATCTGGGCCTGGAGCATATCCAGCTCCGCCTTGCGCTTGCGGGCCTGGGTGTCCGTGATTTCCCGGATCATATCCGTAATGCGGTCCAGCATCTGGTCAAAGGATTGGCCCAGCCGCCCTACCTCGTCCTGCCCCCGGATGGAGGAGCGTACCTGAAGATCCCCCTGCTGAACCTTCAGCGCTACCCTGTCCAGCCGGACCAGCGGTAAGGTAAAGGCCCGCAGTGCCAACAGCAGCAGACCAAAAAAACCTACGAAGGAAATCAGCTGGAACCAGAACACGTTTTGAAAAATGTCGTTGATTTTGGCCACGGCGGACTTGTAAGGGGTTAAGGAAACCAGCTTCCAACCGGCCATGCTGATAGGCTTCTCCGACACCAGGTACGCTGTCCCGTCCCGATGTATCAGCGGTGTGCCACTCTCAGCCAGGGCTTCTCTCATTTCGGGAAAAGGAGTGCCGATCCGTTCCGTATCCGTATGGGACAAAATCCGGTCATTCCCGTCCAGCAGCAAAATTTCCTGCTCAGTCGGCAAACCTTCAAAATATTGATGAATCAGGCTTTCCATCACGGTGACCACCACATAGCCGTAGATGGCGTTTTTGTCCCCCCGGAGAGGACGGACTGCCGTAAGCTGATACGGATTGGCTGCCTTTTCGCTGCTGAAGGAGGTGGGCATTACCCCCGGCCAATAGGAATTCAGCCCAAACACACTGCCCGATTCCTTGACCCAGTCCTGCTTCAGGAGCTGTTTCGGATCATATTCATATCCCAGATAATTGGCGAAGGTCATGCCGTTGTTCAGCACAATGGAGACAAAGCTTTTTTGCCCCGCCGCCGTCAGACTGCCAATGCTTTTGCGCACCTCGTTGCCTGCCAAAAACTGCACATCCGTCTGCCGGTTCGGATCATACGGCTCCGCCGCCAGATTCTTCAGAAGAAACAGGACATCCTGGTCCACCGTAAAATAGTTCATCAGATACAGCATGTACCGAAGCTCATTAGACACGTGACCCTCCACCAGCTTCAGGGTTTGGTCGGCATTCCTCACCGCCTGGTCCTTCACCGCATCCCGCGTAAGGTAATTGTACACCAGCATGGTTCCCAGCGCCGGGAGCAGAATACATGCCACCGATACCACAATCAGCTTGCTTCTGAAGGACCTGGAGGCAAAGGAAAAGCTATGGCGCCAGCCCATAATTAGTCCCCCTCCCTAAAAGTATCCCCGGCATTGTCCCATAAAGTGAAATACGCGGGACTAGAGCTTTCACTCTCCGTCCCGCGGTAACCACTTTGTATATCATTGCTGCTGAGTATTCGTTCAGATTACCCTTTGACTCCGCCCAAGGCAATACCTTCAATAACATTCTTTTGGCCGATGATGAAAATAATGAGCAAGGGCAGAATGGCCGACACGGCGGCCGCCATGATCAGGGAGTAGAACTCGCCATTCAGAGAGGCGAATTTCTGCATCGCCAGCTGGATGGTGTACCATTTGTCCGAACGGATAAAAATCAGCGGGTTCTGGTAATCGTTCCAGGTCCAGATAAACCGCAGAATCGCATAGGTAGCCACGGACGGGCGGACCAGCGGCAGGGCAATCTGCCAGAAGATCCGGGCATGGCTGGCGCCGTCGATTTTGCCGGACTCGATATATTCCGTGCTCAGACTCATGAAGAACTGGCGCAGCATGAAGGTGCCCAATACGCTGAAGCAGTTGATGATAATAAGACCCAGCAGGCTGTCGAACAGGCCGATGTTGCGGTACAGAATAAACTGCGGCACCAGAATCGCTTGTCCGGGCACCATGTAGGTGGCCAGAATCAGCAGGAACATGCCGTTGCGTCCCTTAAAATCGATCTTGGTGAAGCCGTATGCCGCGAGAGCGGACACGACGCAGGAGATTGCCGTTGTCGCCACAGACACGATAATGGAGTTGGCGTAATACTTATAGAACGGATTGGCGCCCAGCCAAATTTCCTTATAGTTGGCGATCGCATTCCAGCGCTGCGGAATCCACTGGATGGGATAGGAGAATACGTCGGATTCCACCTTGAAGGATGCGGACAGCATCCAGACAAAAGGCAGCAGGAACAGAATACTGATAATCAAAAGTATAATGGTCCCAATAAGCTTTTTTATGCTGAACGGTTCTTTAATACCTGAATCCATAGGAAAGCCCCCTCTTTAGTAATTGACCCATTTCTTCTGTGCGAGCCATTGGATGCCGGTAATGATCAGCACACAACCGAAGAGGACCACAGCGATGGAAGACGCATAGCCGACCCGCAGGCTGACGAAAGCTTCATCATACAAGTACCAAACCAGCATGCTGGTGGAGCGCATCGGTCCCCCCGCCGTCATAACGGCAATCAAGTCGAAGGCCTTGAAGGAGGAGATCACCCCGGTGATCAGCAGGAAAAAGGTGGTCGGCGATAGCATGGGAATGGTGATATGGCGCAATTGCACCCAGGAGCTGGCCCCGTCGATGTCGGCAGCCTCATACAAATCCTTGGGAATAGACTGCAAACCGGCCATGTACACGATCATGTTATAGCCGATGGAGATCCAGACCGAGATCATCATCACGGAAATCAGGGCGAAATTGGGGTCCGCAATCCACTTGGGCGGATTGTCGATGCCGATGGACATCAGGAACTGGTTCACCGGACCGGAGGACGGATGGAACAGCACCTGCCATACGATGGCGACGGCAACCACGCTGGAGATATACGGCATGAAGAAGGCTACCTTGAAGTAGGACTTCATGTACACATATTTGTTGATGAGAATGGCCAATGCCATGGACACAGCCAGGTAAGCAGGCACGGTCAACAGGAAGATCAGGTTGTTGCGCATGGAGATATGGAAGGTCTCCTCACGGAACAGCCGGGTGAAATTGTCCAGCCCCACCCAGGTAATCCCTTTAAAACCCTGGACGAAGTTCCAGTCGGCCAGACTCAGGACAAAGGTGGCAATAATCGGCAATAAGGTTAGTACAATCAGCCCGATCATCATGGGGCTGACAAACAGGAGACCGGAAATGGTTTCTTGTCTGCGGAGATTGTTCTTATGCTTAGCCTGTTCGGATTTCATGTTCGCGTTCACCTCTCGCATTGGTTTTCTGCTCTTTCGTTTATTCTCGATGCTTGAATTATAATGAATATCGGAAACGGCCGGATAACGCTATTTTGATATTTTGCACTTCAATTTTGACATCTTGCGGGAAGGCTGTATGTCCTCCAGACAGATTGTCGTATAATGAATGCAGGCTGACGATTCCCATTTTTCCATTTGAATGGAGGCTTCCCATAACCCATGAACCCGTTTCCTTTGCCTATCCGGCAAAATCCGCTTCAGACAAAATCCGATCTGCAGCAAGCCTTCCGGCAGCTCACGGATCCGCTTATGCCTTATTATTCCTCCGGACGGGCCGGCTTCACCATTGGCAGTACCGGCACCAGCTACAGCGGCAAGGTTGCCGCGATGGAAGGCTTTTCCCGGATCCTGTGGGGGCTTGTCCCGCTTGTAACCGGGGGTGGCGACAGCCCGCTGTGGGATATGTATATGGAAGGCATCAAAAACGGCACCAACCCGGCACACGAAGAATATTGGGGAACGGCAGGCGATTACGACCAGCGCAGTGTGGAAATGGCTGCCTTCGGCCTGGCTCTTGCCCTGGCGCCCGAGAAGCTGGTGGAGGGCCTAGGCCGGGATGGCCTGGAGCAATTGACCGCCTGGCTGGCCCCTATCAATAACCATAAGCTGTGGGACTGCAACTGGCTCCTGTTCCGGGTGATGGTACAGATGGGCTTCCGCAAGGCAGGCCTGCCTTATGACAAAGCACTGACGGAAGAGACCCTGGATGCTATCGAACCTTTCTATATGGAGGACGGCTGGTATGCCGACGGCTTGAAGGGTCAGGCTCACAGTGATTATTATGTACCTTTTGCCATCCATTATTACGGATTGCTGTATGCGAGCTTTATGGAGGAGGAGGATCCGGTCCGCTCTGCGCTGTACAAGGAACGGGCCGTGCAATTTGCCGGGCAGTTCATCCACTGGTTTGCCGAGGACGGAAGTGCACTCCCCTACGGACGCAGCCTGACCTACCGCTTCTCCCAAGCCGCCTTCTGGTGTGTGATGGCCTTCACCGGTTTGGATACCCCTTATTCCATCGGTGTGATAAAAGGGCTTGTTCTGCGGCATCTGCGCTGGTGGTTTGCCCAGCCGATTTTTACCCCTGACGGCCTGCTGACCATCGGCTATACGTATCCCAACCTGGTGATGGGCGAAAACTACAATTCTCCCGGGTCACCCTATTGGGCCATGAAAAGCTTCCTGGTGCTGGCGCTCCCGGATGATCATCCCTTCTGGACTGCGGAGGAGGAAGCAATGCCCCTGTTGGAGGCGTCGGTTGTGCAGAAGGCCCCCCATTTGGTGCTTTGCCGCCAGGCGGAGGTGCCGCATGTAACAGCCTTCAATTCCGGGCATACCTCGTCTAATGAGCATACCCATACCTCCGCGAAATATGAAAAATTCGCCTACTCCACCTTTTTCGGGTTCAGCGTACCCCGGGCGGAATGGGGGTTGGCTCAAGGCGCCTTTGACTCCATGCTGGCCTTGGCCGAAGGAGATAATCTGTACCGGGTGAAACGGCGCTGCGAGGAGACCCGCGTGGACGAGGGGCTCATCTATACCCGCTGGAAGCCGTGGGCGGATGTGGAGGTTCGCACCTGGATCATTCCCGGCCTGCCGTGGCATGTGCGGGTCCACCGCATCGCCACCGGCCGGGTGCTGGACGGTGCGGAAGGCGGCTTCGCCCTGGGCATCGAAGGGCCGGGCTCCGGTGGTTGGCTGCCGGGCGGCAGCATTGTACCGGCGCGGCCGTACAGCACGGTGCCGCCGCAGGAGGCGGAGAGCAGCGGGAACGCCGCCTATGCTGCCTACGGCAGAGGCGCCAGCGGCGTGAAGCTGCTCTACGGGAGCGGGCAGGCGGAGCTGTTGACGCCGCAGGCCAACACCAACATCATGGTGAGCCGGACCGTGATCCCCACGGTTCGCACCCATATAGAAGCTGGAGCCACTGCATGGCTGGCCGTGGCCGTATACGGCGAAGCCTTCGGCGCAAAAGGCTACGGTGCCGGAGCTTGGGCTGCTGCGCCAAGAGCGCAGGTGGTGGACGGCGAACTGCAGGTTTATACCGATGCAGGCGGTACAATCGAGCCGGCGTTCCGGGTGAGGTTGGACGCGTAGCACCGCCCTCCATAGCGTAAAAAGCATAGAAAACCCGCCAGGGAGTAAGCTTCCCTGGCGGGTTTTGTTTAACGGTAACGGTTGGTTCGTTAGGTAGTGAAAAGTTGGCTGCTGCTGAGGATGGCGCATACCCCACCGCTGAACCTAACGGACTGAGGAGGCTGGTTCTCAGGCCAGCGGCAAGGAGATCCTTGATCCTAACGGACTGAGGATACCCTATTTGCCGAAAAAACAGGGTTTTGAGATTTTTACGGACCCACAATCCGCTATTCCGCTCATTCTGCCCACTTAGACCCTCTTATCCGCACAATAAGGTCCCTACGGTCCGTTCAGCAGAAAAACCAAGGCTAGCTTGCGAAATAGCGGAACCACGGTCCGTTACACCCTACACTTCAACCGCATTCGTGCTACGAACAACACTTTGGTACTCGCGGAGTTCCCCCTCTATTCGAGCCTCAGTATCATCACACCGTACCCGTTTACCTCCACTGTCCCGGTCACCCTGCTGCCGGTTAACAGATCCTCCGCCGCCAGCCCGCCCAGATGGATGGAAGCAGCAGCAGGATTATGGTTCAGCACAAAGGTGAACACGGCCCCGTCCTTCTTCCGCTGCACCAGCTCGACACCCGTATCCGCGCCGAACGGGGCAGTGACACCGGCTTGTGTGCACAAGGTCCGGCAGAGGTCGGCGATCATCCTGTCCTCCGCGTCCGCTGCCACATAATAAGCTTTGCCTGCGCCAAACTCATTGACCGTCAGCGCCGGCATTCCCGCGTAGAAATCCTCCCCATACACCGCCAGGGCTTGCGCTCCCTCCAGATGAAGGAGATCACACAGCAGGCCGCATTCATATTCGCCCTGCACCTGGCCGAAGCCGCCCTGCAGTACCACCCGGTTTTTCATCTCCGGCAGCAGGCTGTCGATCTCCTCCACCCAGATGCCAAGCAGCTTCCGCAGCTCACCCGGATACCCGCCCAGCTTCACCCGGTCGTTCTCGTCCACGATCCCGCTGAAGAATGTGGTGACAAAGGTGCCGCCGTTCTGGACAAAAGCCTCCAGCCGCTCCGCCACCCCAGGCTTCATCATATACAGCACCGGCGCGATAACCAGCTTGTATTTGGAGAAGTCCGACAAGGGGCTGATCACATCCACACCAATATGGGCATCATAGAAGGCCTTGTAATATTTCTGGGCTTGCTTCAGATAATCCAGATCCACGCTTGGGCCGCTGGTGATCTCCACTGCATTCCACGTGTCAATGTCGAATAGCAACGCCACATGGTTCTCCGCCACCGCATCAAGCAGCGTATCCCCCAGCACCTCCAGCTCCCGGCCCAGCTGTGCACATTCCCGGAATACCCGGGTATTGCCGTGGCCCACATGCTCGATGACCGCGCCGTGGTATTTCTCACAGGCGCCGAAGGACCGGCGCAGCTGGAAGAACATAACGGTATCCGCCCCATGGGCCACCGCCTGGTAGCTCCACAGCCGCATCACACCCGGCCGCTTCAGGCTGTTGTACGGCTGCCAGTTCTGCTGGCTGGGGGTTTGCTCCATCAGCATAAAAGGCTTGCCGTCCTTCAAGCCCCGCATATAATCATGCCGCATGGCTACATTGGTCATGGGCTCATTCATTTGCGGATAGCTGTCCCAGGAGACCACATCCATCCGCTCGCCCCACTTCTTCAGATCCAGCCCGTTAAATAACCCCCAAATATTCGTGGTAATGGGAATATCCGGCGTAACCGCCTTAATGGCATCATACTCCGCCTGGTAACAGGCCAGGATGGAATCCGACATAAACCGTTTGTAATCCAGCATCATCCCCTGGAAGCACCGGTTGTCTCCGTTCAGATTGGACGGCGGCACAATCTCCTCCCAATCATACACGGTGTGGCCCCAGAAGCTCATATTCCAGCGCTTGTTCAGCTCCTCCACCGTCCTGTAACGCTCCTTCAGCCACTCCCGGAACCCAGCCGCACACTGCTCACAATAACAATGGGGTCCGTATTCATTGGCCACGTGCCAGATCAGCAGTGCCGGGTGCTCCTTGTAGCGGAGCGCCATCCGCCGGGCCAGCTCCACCGAAAAACGGCGGTACACCCCGCTGTTGGGGCAAAAATTCACCCGGGAGCCGTGTGTCCGCCTCCGCCCGTCCACATCCACCGGCAGCACCTCGGGATACTGCCGCGACATCCAGGCGGGCTGGGCGGCGGTGGAGGTAGCCAAACAGGCATAGATGCCGTTTTCCGCAACAAGATCCAGAATTTTATCCAGCCACTCAAAGGAATAAGTGGTTTCGTCGGGCTGCAGCTTCGCCCAGCTGAACACCGGCAGGGTCACAATATTAATGCCCGCCTCCTTAAAAAGCCGCATATCCTCATGCCAGATTTCCTCCGGCCATTGATCGGGATTGTAGTCGCCGCCATACCAGATGGACGGGAGCTTGGAATTGATCATGGGAACATCCTCCGTTCGGTGTCATATAGTTATGGGCATGTGTTGACGGCCGCTTACTGAAACCCATTTCATGAAATGGGTTTCACTCATAAGCAGAGAAGCTCCGCCAAAGCGCCCTCTTCTCCCCTCATCTTAAAGCAGGTCCTCACATCGGTCAATCCTCAAATTCCGGGTATCTCCACAGGGCCTGTGCTCTGCCGGCAGATCAGCTTCGGCTCCAGGACCGTAAGCTTCCTGCCCTTCTCTCCGCTTATCATCTGATGGAGAAGCTGCACCGCCTGCTCACCCAGTGCATGGGAATTCTGCGACACAGTGGTAAGCTCGGGCGTAATGGAGGTGGCCAGCAGCGTATCATCGAAGCCGGTAACCGACAGTTCTCCGGGAATGTCCACCCCTGCCTCCAAAGCCGCCTTCACCGCACCAACCGCTACACTGTCGTTTACACACATGACCGCCGTAGGCCGGTTCTCTTCTGCCAGCACCGTCTGCATCAAGCTCCGGCCGCACGCAATGGAAAAGCCTCCGTAAAGAACCGTATCCGGCCGGAACGGCAATCCGTTCTCCTCCATCACAGCCTTGAGGGCCTGCACCTTCTGGACAGTGGCCGTGACGGAGCCTTCACCCCCGATGAAACGGAGCTCACGGTGTCCCAGATCAATCAGGTGCTGTGCTGCCAGCCGGAAGCCTGCGGCTTCATCCGTGATGACCCGGGGCAAAGAAACCCGCGGCATATTCCCGTTGACCAGCACCACCGGAAGCCGGGAGGCACAATCCACCAGCTCCCGGGCCAGCTCTGCCTTGGAACGGACCTGATTTATCCGCCCGCCAAGAAAAACAATGCCGTCCACCCGTTTTTCCTGCAGCAGAGCCAGGTACTCCGACTCCTTCTCCTGCTCCCCCATAGTGTTGCACAGGAAAATCGCATAACCTCTCGCCCGTGCCTCCTTCTCCGCACCAAGAAATACCTCCGGAAAGAAAGGATTCCCAATATCGGGCATAATCATGCCGATCATGCCGCTTTCCTTTTTGATCAGGCTTCGTGCCAAAGCGTTGGGCTGGAACTGGTGTTTATTGATCACCTCCAGAACCCTCTCCCGGGTGCTGGCCTTAACCGGAGCGGTGCCGTTCAAAACCCGGGAAACGGTCGCAACCGAAACCCGGGCCTCGTGGGCAATATCATAGACGGTTATCTGCTTCATGAATGAATCCCTCTCGTATCAAAAATTCCTCGTATGTTCGATTATAGCATGACCGGAGGAGAAACATTCAATAAGGCCTGTTCAATTGCCGTAGATCTTAACCTCCCACAGTCTGGGCGTATACCAGTTGTTGGGATTATTATGAAGCACCGCTTTGACCATATTGATCCGCACGTACCGGGCCGAAACCGATAACGTATCGGATGTGAAACCGTAGGTGGTGTTATTGGTGCGGTCCAGAGCGACCGTCCAATTGACGTTATCCGAGCTAGTTTCTATTTTGTATTGATAATACCCTTCGGAGCCCTTCATCATCCACCAGGAAATCTGCACATTCTTGACCGTTTTGGCAGCTCCAAGATCCACCTTCCACCAGTGGGGCCACGTCGCCCCGGTGCCGGTCCACTCCGTTTGGTAATTCCCGTCATTGGCATACCCCGCCGGAGTGGTTCCCGCCGCGGATTGGGCCGTTGCCGTTTTCCCTTGGGACAGCAGCGTACCGTTGGGCACACCGGTTACCGCTCCAGTAGCCGCATCAAGGCTGACGGTGTCATAATAATCCATGGAAGCGGTGGTTCCATTCAGCGTCAGAGGCAGCCAGACATACCGGGAATCCCCCAAAGCACCGGATTTCCAGCGGTCCCCGGCATACAGGTACGAGGTGGTGCTGGTCCCTTGAACCGTGAAGATGAAGGCGGGCTGCGAATAAAAGGTGGATGAGTTGCCGATGGGCTTCAGCTCCGACCAAGGCCCGTTGATGCTGGCTGCTGTGGAATACATAGCCTGATTGGGATACCAGCCGGTGGCTCCGGAGGTAATCAGGTAATAGGTTGAACCCTTCTTCACAACAGCCGGCGCTTCCCGGTGGTCCCCTTCGTAGATCATATTTAATTCGGAGTCGATGCCCAAATAATCCGGGGTCAGTCTGTATAAGCGGAGATTATAGTTATTGTCGGAGGAGGAGAAAAGATAGGCCTTCCCGTCCGTATCCTTAAAAATGGTCATATCTCTGGAAGCGTTTCCATTTGGTTGAAAGCTTCCCCGATACGTAAACGGGCCCACCGGTGTGGTCGAGGTGGCCACGGCAACCCTTGCCAGGGTGTACCCCGCGCCGTCCTCATAATGCGCCCACATCACATATTGGCCTGTGGCTTCGTTATAAATAACCTTGGGGCGTTCGATTTTGGCGTACTCCAGCTCGGGATCAGAGGTGGTTTTCAGAACATAGCTGCGCCAGGTCCAATTTTTCAGATCCGTAGAGGAGTAGACACATACCGCTTTAAAGTTGGCGCTGTTGTGTATTTTATCCTCCCCATACCAGTAATACGTGGACCCCACCTGCAGGATCGAACCGCCGTGGGCCTGAATGGAGCCGTTGGTCACATCCTTCCAGGCAGCGCCGTTAGCCACCGTCTGGGGAGCCGCTTCAGCAGGCTTCAGACCAGCCGGAAGAAACCCTGCAAACAACGCACAAAAGAGAAGAAGCTTTACCCAACCTTTCATCAATGATCTCTCCTTTCGAATGTAAAGCTATAGTAGATCGTTATCCTGATGAAAAAAAGTGCCGGGCACACATCCTCTACCCGGCACTTTCCTCATGGTGTCACTTGATACTCTTCTCGGCGGTATACGCCAGCCACTGCTTTTTATACTCCGACTGCACCTTTTCCAAACCTGCGGTTTTGGCCTTGCCCAGGAAGGTTTTGATGCCCTCGTCTACATTGGCGATCTGGCCTGCATAGAGCGGGAACAAATACTGCTTCACCACCTGCTCCAGCGCTGCCCGCTCCGCCTGGTATCCGCTGTAATCCTCAGCGAAACCAAGGAATATATCCGGCTTTTGAATCTTATCCAGCTCGGCGAAGATCTGCTTCACCGTGTCATAACCCGGATCAAACAGCATTATTTCCGGATTCCGCCAAGCCCAGCCGTTCATGGATTCCCGGGGGAAGCCGTTGGAGTTTTTGTCGCCCAGCATTTTATAATAGCCGTTTTCCACTGCAAAATTCTTGCCCTCAATCCCGTATTGGGTCAGCCAGTTATAGCGTTTGTCGGTGACCAGCTTCTCATAGAAGGCCAACGCCCGTTCCGCATTTTTGCTGCTCTTCGGGACGGCATAGCCGTTGTGGATCGGATGCACCGGCGTGGCAAAGCCATTGGACAACCCGTAGGGGGAGTACCCCAAATCCCAATCCGGGTGAGCCGATTTGATCTTTTGCAGGCTGTCATTGTAGCGGGTGGGATTGTCCCCGATAATGGCGGCTGTTTTGCCGTTCACCAAAAGATCCGTGGTAGCGTCCTTGATATTCAGCACATTCTTCGGGAAGTAGCCCTTGTCAGCCCAGCTCTTCATGGTCAGCATATCCTGCTTGAACTCATCCGACTCCCAATAGGAATAAACATCGTTGGGTTTGTTATACTGGATGCCCAATCCGTATGGAACCGCCCCTACCCAACCGCGGAATTCACGGAAGCCGTTAATCACCCCATCAATGGCGGCGTTGGCCGTCAGCGGGGTCATGGTGGGCTCATTCTTCTTGATGCCGTCCAGATAGGCCTCGAAGGTCTTCATATCCGTCGGCTTCGGCAAATTGTATTTCTTGCGCAGGTCCTCCCGCCATACAAAACCTCCGGTGACATATTCCTTGTAGGTGGACGGCACTGTATAGATTTTGCCGTTGATCTTCACGGCCTCCCACATGTCCTTGGGTACGAAGGAATAGAGCTTGGGCGCTGCCTTAGGCAGGAGATCGCCGATGTCCATAAACGCTCCGCTTTTGGCATACGCCTGGAACTCCGCCCACTCGGTAGTATAGATCAGATCCGCATCCTGCCCGGAAGACAGGAGCAGCTTATACTTCTGCTGCCAGTCGGTCCAGGTGGTGTAATTGAACTTCACCGTGGCATTCAAATCCGCCAGGGCCAGCTTGTTCACCTCTGCTTCAATCACCGACAGGTCCTTGGGGGCGCTGCCCAGCATGTAGAACTGGAGCTCCACCTTCTTGGAGGTGTCAATCCCCGGTTTCGCCGTAGCCTGTGCGGCAGCGCTTGCGCCTGCAGACGCACTGGGGCTTGCAGTTGCTGCCTGGTCGTCCTTGCCTGCACAGCCCGCAAGAGCGGTGACAGCCAAGGAAGCGGCAAGGGCAACGGCTGCGGATTTTCTTTTGTACAATTTCATGTGAATCCTCCCTTTTCATGTCCATGAATATGTTAACCGGCCCTGGATAACCCATAAGCCAGGTTTAACCTTTTACAGCGCCAATCGTCAAGCCCTTTACGAAATATCGTTGGATAAACGGGTACAGCAGTACAATGGGACCTGTAACGATCAGCGCCATGGCCATTTTGGTGGATTCTGTGGGAACGTCCTGGGACAGGGCCACTCCCGTACCCGCCCCCATATTGGCCAGGAAGGAGATGGTGTTGATGATGTTGTAGAGATAATACTGCAGCTGGTACATGGTCTGGTCGTTGATGAACAGCGACGAAGAGAACCAGTCGTTCCAATAATGCAGAGCCAGGAATAAGCCTACAGTCGCAATTCCCGGCAATGAAAGCTGAAGCACAATTTTCCAATAGATGGTGAAATCATTGGCCCCGTCAATTTTGGCTGACTCCACAATCTCATCTGGAACAGCGGAACGGATGAAATTTTTCATCAGAATAATCAGGAACGGGGACATCAGCCCCGGCAGCACCAGTACGGCATAGGTATCCATCAGCTTGAAATACTTGGTCAACATGATGTACCACGGAATCAGCCCCCCGCCGAACAGGGTGGTAAAGTAGATATAGAAGGAGAGCTGGTTGCGGTATTTGAAATCCTTGCGCTGCAGCACATATCCGGCCATGGTGATCAAAAATAGCCCCATAAGCGTGCCGATCACCGTTGTGGCTCCGGTTACCCCATAAGCCCGCAGCACCTCCTGGGGAAACTGGAACACCATCCGGTACCCGTCCAGGGACAGCTTGGGCGGGATCAGATTATACCCCTGCCGGATAATCGACTCATTTTCCGTCAAGGATGCGGAGATAATGAGCAGGAACGGAATCAGACAGACCACGGTGACGAAGGTTACGATTACGTAGGCAAACACCTGGAAGGAACGGTAATACTTTTCGTCTTTGATTTTCATATGTGTCTCCACCTCCTAGAACAGCGCGTATTCATCGTTCAATTTGCGGATGATCCAGTTCACCGTCATGATCAGGATAAAGCCGAACAGGGATTGGTACAGCCCCGCCGCCGTGGCCATGCCGATCTCGAAGGTCACCTTCAGGGAACGGAATACATAAGTGTCGAGAATATCCGTGGTATTGTACAGCAGGCCGTTATTGCCGATGAGCTGGTAGAACAGATCGAATTGGCCCTTCATAATACTCCCCAAAGCAAACAGGAGCAGCAGCACAAAGGTGGATTTCAGCATAGGCACCGTAATGTACCAGATCCGCTGAAAAATATTGGCCCCGTCAATTTTGGCCGCTTCGTAATATTCGTCGCTGATGCCGGTTATGGCTGCCAGGTAAATCACCATACTGTAGCCGATGTTCTTCCATAAGTAGAAGAGGATAATCAGGAAAATCCACACCACCGGTTTGCTGTACACATCCACCGGCTCCATCCCGAAGGACTTCAGCATGGTGTTCCACACGCCGGTTTCATAATTGAAGATGTTGTAGACGATAACGCTCAGGATAACGAAGGAAATAAAATAGGGCAGGAACATCACCGACTGGGTCAGCTTTTTGAACCATTTGATGCGCAGCTCGCTGAGCAGGATGGACAGGGCAATAGCCAGCACGTTGACCAGCAGAATAAAGGCCACATTGTAGCCCAGCGTGTTCAGAGTTAACCGGGCTAGAATCCCCGACCTCCAGAGAAACTCGAAGTTCTTGAAGCCGACAAACTCACTGTTGAACAGGCTGGTGTTAAAATCGAATTTGGTAAAGGCATAATAAATCCCCACCATTGGAAAATAATTGTTCACCAGAAAAAACAATAATGCCGGTGTAATCATCAGAAATAACAGCCGGTTCTTCACCAGCTCATGCAGGAACCCCCGCTTTTTCCTCATTCCCGCGGCAGCCTGTACGGACGTTCCTCCGTTAGCCGGGCCTGCGGCAGCTGTGGTTCGTTCTGTGGTGCTCAAGCTCCATCCCCTCCTGGTTTGTCTTCCTATTTAGCGTCGCCGCTGTGTGATTTTGATTATAGGGAGAGCCTGCAGGGCAAGGGTAGTGCAACATTCCGGACTTTGTGCAAAAAGGAGCTATTCCCGGTGTGAAGATTTCATCACAGATTGCACATTTCTAACCTTAGGAGTCTGAGCGATGGAAAAGAGTTCATGTGTAATGACTGGGAGGGCAAGGAGTGACTTGAGGGCGAGTTTTTTGGCGGCTTTGATCCCTTACCATTCCAATCCAATCAAGGCCGACAAAACGTGTTTGAGCATCCAAGGCACTCCTTTCCCGGTAAGGAATGAAACCCAATGAATATTAATTTGACCCTCCGCCGCTCAGACTCACGTCAAAAACCCGGGAAGCTCCCCCGCCCCCCGGCACATTGTGCACAAAAGTATGGTTTGTGCACACACATCTTTTTTTTCTACTAGCCGAACGATTCCACCGTATAGTATGATGTCCACTGTAAACAGCCCCGGCCCGACAAAGCCACCTGAGAGAGGAGACGTAAAGCCTTTGAAGCTGCCGAGAATCCGGAAACCCATGAAGCTGTATACGGCGTTTGTTATGAGCATCACACTGAGCATCGTAGCGACAGTGCTGGTATCGTCTTACATCTATTACCGCAATTACACCAATGCCGCCTTGAATCAAACCTTCCTGTCGGACCTGGACCTGCTAGCGCGCACCAGCAAGGATGTGAACAGCATGAAGGACAGCGCCCAGTCCTTGTCCTTCCAGATCTACCGCAACAGCGCTATTTCCAAGCTGCTCAACTACTCCTCTCCCGATGTGTACGATGTGGTGGCCGGGATGAATGAGTTGTCCAATATGCTGAACTCCATGCCCTTTATCGATTCCATCATGGTGTACAATTCGGCCCCCAACACCTTCTATATCGCCGCTTTGTCCGGCCAGAACGGGATCTTCCCCAAGGAGGAGCTGGTGGATCAGAACATCATCCGTACCCTGGACCAGTTCAAAAGCTACAAACCGTTTACCCCCATCCCCCGGGTGTATAATAATCATCCCGACACGGTTGTTCCCGTAAGCGTATACACGTATCTCTGCTACGATGCCATCAATACCAGCCAAACCATCAGCTCGGCCGTCGCCGTGAACGTCAATGCCGCATGGATCAACAGAAGCATCACCCTGAAGGAAGGACAGCTTCCCGGACAGACGTTTCTTATTGATGACCAGGACCGCATTCTGTCCACAGAAACTCTGCTTCCCGCCGAATTAACCAAAGCCGAGGACCAGCTGCTCCGCAGCTCGGTGATGAACCGGGATACGGATTATCTGATCCATTCCTTCTACAATGTCAAATCTTTGATCTCCTTCACGGAGCGGGATTCCCTGGGCTGGCAGTATGTCAAAATCACCCCGTACCACACTCTGGTGGATAGTGTCAGTGCCATCCGCAACACCTCCTTGACCATTGCAGGCATGATTCTGGCTGCCGGACTCCTCATCTCCTGGCTCCTGTCCGGCTTCCTGTACCGTCCGGTCCGGCGGATTACCACCAAGCTCAATATGCTGGAAACGGAGAAGCGGAACAACTCCCAGACCATCCGGCAGAATACGCTGCGGGACCTGCTCCTGGGTATCCGCACCTTAACCAGCGAGCAAAAGCTGGAGAAGCTGAAGCAGGCGGGCATCACCTTCCGGTTTCAGCAGGATTACCGGGTTGTGCTGCTGAAGATCGACCATTTCCAGGAATTCCTCGCCAAACGGGGCAGCGACCTGGCTACCTACAAGTATGCCATCCTGAACATCAGTTGGGAGATTATGTCCCAGCTTTATCCGGTGGAAACGGTGAATATGGACGACGCCAGTCTGGTGCTTCTGGTGAATACGGATTCGCCGGACGTGACTCTTGATGAGGCGATTTTCCTGGAGAAGCTGGGCCAGGTCCAGCAGGCGGTGCTGGATTATCTCTCCATCAGCATATCGGTGACCTACAGTCCTGCAACCAACCAGTCCGGCCACCTCCATCCTTTGTATGAACAGGTGAAAGAGGCCTCTCTGCATCGGATGTTCTACGGGCACGGATCGGTGATTGATTCCGATGATATCCTGGCCTTGAAATCCAAGGAGTACATCTACCCCATGGACAAGGAAAAACGGTTCTCCGAAGCCATCAAAACAGGAAAAACCGCAGAAGCCATGACCATCTTTCAGGAGATTCTGGCGGAAACCGCCCTGTATCCTATCCAGGTGATGCGGCTGGCCATGTCCCATCTCACCATGACTACCAATACCCTGATTACCAGCATCCAGAAGAACAGCGCCATGGATTTTCCCGGAGGTTTGAGCATGTATATGCCCTCTTTGGACAGTGTGGAAACGTTAGAGGAGCTTGTGGCCACCTTTCATTCCTTCCTGGTGGATGTCCACAGCAAGCTGACGGAGAAACGGAGCATGAAGCAGGGGGATTTGGTCAAAAGCATCAACAGCCTTATCGAAAAACACTTTGCCGACCCGGACCTAAATGTCAATTGGATTGCCGAGCAATTCGATATGTCTTCGTTATATATCAGCCGGATTTACAAACAGCAGACACTGAATGCCCTGGGAGACGCCATCAGCGAATTCCGTATGGAGAAAGCCAAGGAGCTCCTGGAGTTGACCCAGATTCCCATCGCCCAAATTGCCGATCAGGTGGGCTACACCAGCAGCACCTACTTCCACCGGATTTTCAAGAAGCATTTTGGGGTCACCCCTACCGAGTTTCGCAAGGCCGGGGCCGGACATTTCCAAACCTAAAACAACAATTCTCCATGCAAAAGCAACCTCCGCCTATAGGCGGCTGCAGGCCGCTGTGTTTTAATGCGGAATAGGGCGTGTTTGCGGACACGTCCTGGCAACATAACCTGTGGATGGAGAAGGGATGGACGAGTATGGGCAATTATGAGCCGCTCGGTTTGAAGCCCGCAATGGGCTGGAATTCGTGGAATACCTTTACCTGGGATATTCATGAGCAGCTGATCCGCGAGGTGGCCGACAGGTTCGTGTCGGAGGGGTATAAGGAGGCGGGGTACGAGTATATCGTTATTGACGATTGCTGGAGCCTAAAGGAACGGGACGCTGGAGGAAATCTTGTTGCCGAT
The DNA here is from genome assembly GCF_046098205.1 of Paenibacillus mesotrionivorans. Taxonomy (NCBI): domain Bacteria; kingdom Bacillati; phylum Bacillota; class Bacilli; order Caryophanales; family Paenibacillaceae; genus Paenibacillus; species Paenibacillus mesotrionivorans. The sequence continues at coordinate 103,204 of NZ_JBJURJ010000019.1, forward strand.
CCGGCTAAATTTCCCGGCGGCATGAAGGCGGTAGCGGATTATATTCACAGCAAAGGTTTAAAATTCGGCATGTATTCCTGCGTCGGCACCCATACCTGCGCCGGTTATCCCGGCAGCTTCGAGCATGAATTCCAGGATGCCGCCCGGTTTGCCGAATGGGGTATCGATTTTCTGAAATATGATTATTGCTTCAAGCCCCGCCATATCTCGGGAGAGCTTCTGTACAAACGAATGAGCCTGGCCCTGAAGAACTGCGGACGGGACATTCTGTTCTCCGCCTGCAACTGGGGGGAGGACGGCGTCTATAACTGGATCCGCGAGTCGGGCGCCCATATGTACCGCTCCACCGGAGACATCCGGGACAATTGGGAATCCGTCAAGTCCCTGGCGCTGTCGCAGCTGGGCAAACAATGTTATACCGGCTCCTTCTGCCACAATGACATGGATATGCTGGTGGTGGGTATGTATGGGGGAAGCAACAGCGATTTCATCGGCCGGATCGGGGGCTGCAGCGACACCCAATACAAAACCCATTTTTCCCTGTGGAGTCTCATGGGCTCTCCCCTGATGATCGGATGTGATATCAGGAAGGATAACCCGATTACGAAGCAGATTCTCCAGAACCCCCATCTGATCGCCATCAACCAGGACCTGGAGGCCCGGGGCGCCTACCGCATCAAACCCGAGCCCCAGTGGTTCCATACGGACGATGTGTTTATGCTGGTGAAGGTACTTACAGACGGCGACCTGGCCATCGGCTTCTTCAATCTGAGCGACAGCCAACGGGAGCTTTCCCTGCAATTTTGGGACCTGGGTTTGCCTTACGCCGCCGGCTTCTCCCTCTCCCTGTTTGATTGCTGGGCGGAGCAAGAATTGGGCGTTTTCCGGGAACGGTATGCTCCCGTAGTAGCAGCCCATGATTGTTTGGTAGTCCGGGCCAAGCTGGTGCGGTAATATGGGCAGCGACAGATTTTGTCTGGCCTGCGGGGCTCCCCTTGCTGCCGACGATGTAGCCATCTATCTGAAGCTGGTATCCAGGACCGACCGGAAATTTTTGTGTTTGGATTGTCTGGGAAACAAGCTGCAATGCGGCCGTGAGCCGCTGGAGAAGCTCATCGCCTATTACCGGCAATCGGGCAATTGCGCCTTGTTCCGTTAACTCTCCTGCCGGTGCAGCAAGCGGAAAGCCGTAGGGGAATGGGAGGTTGCTTTTTTGAACACCCGGGAAAAATGCAGCGGATCGTGATAACCAATAGAATAAGCTACTGACTGGATGGATAAGCCGGAGGACCTCAGCAGCTCCCGGGCACGCCCGATGCGAAACCAGGTGATATAGCCGGACACGGATTGGCCGGTGGCTTCTTTGAACAGGCGGAAGAGATAGCTGCGTTCGATATTAACGGCTTGGACAATGTCGGAAACCTTCAGGGACGGCTTCCAGTAATGATGCTCGATGTAGGCCTTGGCCATCCCGGCGTAATCCGTGGGAGCCGCCTCCTCACAAGGATAGAACTCCAGATAGCAGGACAGCAGCAGCCGCAGACGGGCGTCCGACCGCAGACGCTCATACGGCTTTACCCCGGGATTCCAGGCAATTTGAAAGAACGGCCTCAGTTCTCCGGGAGCTGTACCTACAGCAGGACAGCTCTTCCCCAGCTTCGTCATCGCCAGCAGCTGCCGTGCCTCCTCACCGCTGAACTCGTTCCAGACATATTCCCAAGGCTGCTCGGGATCAGGGTAATAGTAGACCTCAGTATGAGGAAAAATGAGAAAGCTCTCTCCTTCCCGGATTTGATTTATCACCCCGCCTGTCTCCAGCGTGCCACGGCCGCTGATGATATAGTGGAGAGCATAAACCTCCCGCACACCGGGTCCCCACCGGTGCAGGTTGGCAGGTTTGTAACCTCCCGCCAGATAGTGCAGATCACCTGCCGGATAGCGGGATACCGTATAGCCTCGTCCCATGAGAATATTCTCCGTTTCTCTTCCGAAGGTTCGCCCGGACAGCTCGTTGCTGCAAGTGTAACAGGAAACCTCCTGACCGGCAACGGCCTATTCCATGCAGATGATCATCCTGGCGGCATACATCCCCTCCGCCTCCGCGGTGAGTACCACACGCCCCGCCTCCCCCGTAAACCGGAGCACCGTGCTTACCTGTCCGTGGTACAGATGCATCCAGCTCCGATCGTACGGTTCACTAGAGCACAGATCCCCGTTGTCTACTCCCGCAATTTCCGCCGGTCCGCTCACTTGGAAGGTCACCTTGGCACTTTCCCGGAACACGGGAATCCCCTCCGCATCCTTGGCCCGGACCGTAAACAGCTTGTGGACCACATCCTTACGATCCACGCTGATCTCCTCCGCATCAAATTCCAGCTTCACCGCCGGGGCTGCAGTCTTGAGCGTATAACGGCAAACCTCCTGCCCGCCAATCAGCCCCTTCACCACAACGGTGCCAGGCAGATAAGGGAGGTAACCCGTAATCATCCGGTTGGGGAATTCGAAGGGTTTCTTGACATGAATCAGCTTGCCGTTCAGCTCGACAGTAGCCTCCTCGCAGTTGGTAGCAATCATATACGGGATGACCGTTTTGTTAAACTGCGGGAAGCTCCAGTGGCTGGCATACCGCGGCGCATCCCAATGCTCCTTCACCCCTTCATCCGTCAGGGAATAGTCCAGCACCGCCATGTACACCATTGGCTTTTCCGACCAGTAGCTTTCATAGAGATAAGACAGCGGCTTGCGCTCACTGTTGGTCCAGAACAGGGACCCTGCCCAGCCTTTGGCCGGATAACCCATGGATTCCCCCAGGTAATCGATGCCGGTCCACAGCATTCCTCCTATAACATAGTCATGCTTCTCCACGTCCATCCAGGGAACATCCTCGCTGAAGTTCTGCATTTGATCGGGATGCCCTCTGAAATACTGGTAGGTTTCCGTCCCGAGAATCAGCTTGTCGGGAATCGCCTCATGAATAGCGGGATACCATTGCTCCTGGTAGTTGCAGCTGATTACATCCACAATATCGGCAATCCGCTTGATCCGCTCGATCCGGTGCTCCAGATTATAGATTTCCGTGTCGCTGACCTCATCTACAAACTGCTGGATGTCCTTCACCTTGGACAGGTCCGCATTGCTCTCATATTTAAAATGGGGATTCATCGCATACGACACCGGCCGGGTATCATCCAGGGTTAACAGATGACTTTTCAGCATACGCAGAATCTGCAGCATGGATTCCTGCCCCTGATTCTCCACCTCATTGCCTACACCCCACATGAAGATACAGACGTGATTGCGGTCCCGCTTGACCATACACTCCAGATCATATTGCCATTCCGTCTCAAAGTATCTTCTGTACAGCCCGCCGACCCACTTGTCGAAGGGCTCCTCGTATACCAACAGCCCGATTTCATCACAGATATCCAGAATTTCCGGCGCAAAAATATGGTGGGCTGTACGGATAGCATTACAGCCTATCTCTTTAAACTTCACCAATCTGTCCCGCCAAATTTCAGAGGTGACAGCAATGCCCAGACAGCTTGCATCCTGGTGGATGCACAAGCCTTTAATCTTCACCGGTATACCGTTGATGAACATTCCCTTGTCGGGAACCATCTCGATTTCCCGTACGCCAACCCGCAGGCTGTACGTATCCACTATTTCGTTTCCTTCATATAAGCTCAGCTCCACCTGGTACAAATACGGCTGGTCGGGACTCCACCGTTTCACATCCGGAATCTCCAAATGGATGACCCCGTTCTCCGATTCACCTGTCAGCCGTATATCCCCATCCGAAATGACGGCCTTCACCAAGGAAAAAGTGCCTGTGGCAATCGAAACGGAAGCACTGCTGCCCTGTACCGCATATTTCACCTGAATCTCTTCCGGCTTCAGATGGTTGCGGTGCAGCTCCAGCAGCTTCACCGTCCGGTAGATGCCCGCGCCGGAATACCAGCGGTCCGCCGGGAACGAGGTGTTGTCCACCTTAACCAAAATCAGATTTTCCCCTTCATGAATCACACCCGTTATATCCAGCGTAAACCGGGAATAGCCGTATTTATGGCCCCCCACCTCCACACCGTTCACCCAAACCGTGCTGTTTTCATACACTCCTTCAAATTGAAGCTGATACACATGCCCTTCGGTAACAGCCGGAATCATCAGCTTTTTCCGGTACCAGCCAATTCCCCATCTGTCCCGGAAGCCTTGAGCCGCTCCCTGCTTCATATTGGTATTAATAGGAGCGTAAATCGCCCAATCATGGGGCAGCTGCACAGGCTGGAAATACGGGTCCTGCGGCTCCAACAAGGTAAATTCCCAATCCTTCATAATAGCCGTTTCTATCCGGCCCATCTGTAAACCCTCCTCTTGCGTTCTTGAAAGCTTTGTTATATTTTGATTATATTAAACACGAATACAGCCAGCAATCTGAGGATATTAAGCATTATATTAAAATATTAAGGGTTGATCGCCGATGAAACGATACATGTCAGTCATTACGGAATCAGACAGGGAGCTTCCTTATTACCTGGTGGATGCGGGGCATCAATGGAACCAGGAGCACATCGTCCGGCCTAACGGATATTTGTACCAATGGATTCAATGTGTCCAGGGTGAAGGGGAATTGATTACCGGCGGCAAAACCTGCCGGCTGAAGGAAGGCTCCGGCATGCTTCTGTTTAAGGGCGAGCCTCACGAATATTACGCCATCAGCTCCACATGGATCACGGACTGGATTGTGTTTGACGGCAGGCAGGTTGGCCCTTTCCTGCAGCAAACGGCCGGCATCCCGGGCTCCTGTGCCTTATATGTGTCCCGGCCGGATATTCTCTTAACCCGGGTCCAGCAGCTTCTGGATATCGGCCATTCCGATGCTGCCCTTAAGAGCCTCAAAAGCTCCGCCGTGATTTATTCCCTTCTGACCGATATCATGCAGCATACATCCGTGCATCCTAACAACAGCCCAACCAATCTCAATTACAAGCTGAAGCCGCTTTTCCAATATATTGATCACAATTACGGGAAGCCGCTCACCCTTGACGCTATGGCCGGTATTGCCGGCATGACCCCGCAGCATTTATGCACCGTCTTCAAGAAAACCACCAACATCCGGATTTTCCAATACATCAACTCGGTCCGGATCCAAAAAAGCAAGGAGCTTCTGCTGCAGCATCCCCATATGCAAGTGAAGGAAATCGCTTTACTCTCCGGCTTTGAGGACGCCAACTATTTCTGCTCCGTCTTCAAGAAGCAGGAGCAAATCAGCCCCAACCAATTCCGAAAAATTCATCACTGAAAAATCAAAAAAGGCCTCAGCCCGGAGGCTGAAGCCCTTTTTACAGATAGAAAACTACTTGATCAGGTTTGACGGCCAGTTTCCGTACCATGAATAGCCTGTTCTTCTCTCCTGCTCAATGTCACTGAGCTTGTACTTCACAACGCCGTCACGGCCCACAAAAATCGGCTTGTTGGTGCCAATTTCATAGAACCGCGCCCAAATCGGAGTGGTTACGCTGGGGTCTTGCACAACCACAACATCATCCGCTGTTTTGACCACTTTGATTCCGGTAATTTTCACTGCCTTGAACCAGTCCACAGCAGCATTGATGGAAGCGGTGATTTGTGTCGTGGCGGTCCTGGTTTTCAGGAAGTTAACAATCGCCACGCTTTCGCTTGAGCAGAGGGAAGGGACCTCATACGCTCTGGCCCCTGCCGGCTTCAGGGTGCTGGCATCATGCTGCTGCCCCCATACCGTCAGCTTGCCGTTGACCGTAACCTGGGTTTTCAGGATGCAATCAATGGCTTTATCTACGGCTTGTTTGCTCTTGCCGGCCAAGGTGCTGTCGATGAAGGAGAAATCGCCCTTTTTGCCCGCAACCTCATCCAACAAAATGACTACATTCACCATAGCATTGTCATTGTAGGTAATATGGGTATGATAGTCTGTGCTTTTGTAGATTTGGGGAAAGCCGCCATTGGCGTATTGCATACTGAGCAGGAAATTGATGCCCTTAATAGCCGCAGCCGAATATTGGCTGTTGTTGGTTTTTTTGAATTCCGCCGCCAATCTTCTGATTTCCGTGTATGTAGCCTTATTGTCAATGGTGGACTTGGCCCAATCGCCGCTAGTGACCGAATAATCCTTCTTCCAGCCGCCGTCGGACTGCTGGTTTTTGATAATGTCGGCAATGCTGGCTGTGGCGCCGGATGCATCCGCAGCATATACGGTTCCTGTCGGATGGAGAATAACGGCCGGTACAGACAAAGCCATCGTAAAGGCTACTGCAATGGCAAGAGTGCTTTTTTTCAAATTGAACATGTTCATCTCATTGATTCTCCTTTGTTTGTATGAATAATTGAACTGCTCTTCAACCGTGCCGGTTGTGAATCACCGCCTTTTTGTTAGCGTTTACATATGGACAACTTGATTGTATTCCAATATCTTCCTTTTGTCAATTATCGCCAATAAGAAGTCAAATATAATGAAATTTCTTTAAATTATTATATATTATTGATAATAAAAAGACTTTAAGCAGAAATCCTGCTTAAAGTCCCCTCTCGTGTTACTTCTTCTGCCCGCCCTGGAATTGCGTCTCATCCTGCTTCACCCGGGCCCCCGCTTCCTTCGCCTTTTCCAGCAGCTCCGTGGCGTCATCCTGCGGCTTATAGCCGATAAGGTCCTGCAGATAGTCAATATTATAGTAGCTGTCGCTGTTGGCCGACGTGCCGTACAGGTTCACATACCTAAGTTGGTCGTTTGCCTCGATGCAGCACGTGACCAATTGGGTCATATCCCGCTCGGAGATCCAAATCTTCCCGGCGCGCTCCGAATGGGGGCGGTCATCTCCGGGGAAATTGCCGATTCTAATATTAAACGAGGAAATTTTGCCCTGATCCGCATACAAACGTCCCAAGAGCTCAATATAACATTTGCTCAGGCCATAAAAGCTGTCCGGGCGGTAGGGATCATCGGGATCTACCTTCTGTTCCGTCTTATAAAACCCCGTCGCATGGTTGGAGCTGGCAAACACCAGCCGCCGAACCCCGTTGCCCACCGCGGCTTCAAACAGCTTATACGCATTGCTGACGTTACCGTTTAACACCTTGCCCAGAAAATCATCCTCATCCTTGATCCAGGCAAAATGCAGAATTGTATCCACACCTTTGGTGAGGTCGGCCAGCTGTTTCTCGTCCGCAACGTCCGCCTCCAGGATTCCCTGGTCCTCATCCGCTTTGATGTCTACCCCAATAACGTCATACCTGCCGTCCTGCTTCAGATTGTTGTAGATAGCATTTCCGATTACACCTGCAGCCCCAGTAAGCAGAAGCTTGCGTTTCATCTGAAATCATCCCCTTTCTATGGCTCATATCTACTTTAACCCAAACAGAAAGGAGTCAAGCCTGCTCATCCAGTATTTCGATGTACCCGTCTGTGCCGTTAACGCGGATCCGCTGTCCGTCCTTAATCAGCCTGGTGGCATTCTCCACCCCCACTACAGCAGGCAGGCCGTATTCCCGTGCGATAACCGCTCCGTGGGTCATAAGACCGCCAACCTCCGTAACCAGACCCTTGATGGAAATAAACAAGGGGGTCCAGCCCGGGTCCGTAAAGGAGGTGATCAGGATATCCCCCTCCTCCAGGTCCGCATCCTCCAGGCTCAGAATAACCCGTGCTCGCCCCTCTGCCACCCCGGCGGATACAGGCAGCCCGATAACCGCCCGGTCCGGGAGATTCTCCCGCTTGTACGCCCCCGTCACAATTTCACCTTCAGACGTCATCACTCGGGGAGGAGTCAGCTTTTCATAACCCCGGTATTCCTCCTTCCGCCTGCCTATGATGGCATAATCAAGACGTTGTGTACGCACAGCCTCATGAAGCTCCTCAAACGTCAGGTAATACATGTCGTCCTTTTCCCGGATCACCTGAGCCTGCACCAGCTGCTCCGCTTCCCTCAGCAAGGCTTGCTTGTAAATCAAATAACGGCAGATCATTCCGTATTTGGGGTATTCCCTGAACCCGCTGCAGGTCCGTAGAATACGAATCATCCGTTGGGCTTCTGCTGCTTTTTCGCCGCCGTCAGGCAACAGCCTGATCCTCTCCAAGAGCTCCCGCTCCTTTTCCCGGGCTGCCTGCTGCCCTTGCTCATATTTCCGAATGCCGGCTTCAGGGCCGAATTGCTTGAGATTCCCGAGAAGCAAAGGAACCAGCGCAAGGGGATGTTCACTCCAGCGTGTTCTTGTGATATCGATCTCACCGGGGCAGCGCATCCCATATTGGCCGAGAAAATCCCCGAAGGCCTCCTTTACTTCCCGGCCTCCCTCCAGGGGATCAAGCTCCTCCAAAAAGCAGCTGCTTTTTGCCTGCTGCAAATAAGCGATGACCTGCGGATATGGACGAATAACATCCGCCAGCTCCAACAGGGCCAAGCCCATCTCCGAGGTGATATTATGGGGTACGGATTGGGACAGTATATCTGCCGCACCCTTTTCCCCCAACCATTGATTCATGTGCTCATTCAACCACACCGAAGCATTCATTGCTGCCATATACACACTTGCAGCCTTCGGATCAAAGAGGAATTTCTTCAGCACAGGGATATCCCCCAGAATAAAATCAAACAAGTCAGGGCCGGATTTGGCCGATATAGTCTGTTTCAGCTCTGCGATGGAGTCTTCCGTCTTTCTTATTAAAGCGGAAACCAGCTCAGCGTCCGGTTCAGGCAGCGGATGGGTTTCGGGAAGCGGATTTTCCCGTTTGCCCGCAGAGGACGCCTCGTTGATGTCAGACGGCAAGGGAATATAATCCCGTTCAATCAGATTCAGAAGAGCGTCCTTGATCAACGGGTCGGACTGGCCGAAGGAGGTTAACAGCATGTCTCTGGTGGCGGGTGAAGCCAGCATGGGGGCCACATCCACAAACAGCCTGCCACCTGCTGTACGCATACGTGCAGGAGTGACCATCAGATAAAAAGACAGCCCCAACGGTTTGATCGGGTCCGTCATCATTTGCTGGTGGCCCACAGACAAATAAACCTGCCTGCCCTCGTCCTTCGTTTCGGGAACCGGAAACAAGGTAGTGATAGGACGGCTTTGAAGGATATAAAACACCCCGTCTGCCAACCCCCATTCAATATCCTGGGGGCAGCCGAAATACGCCTCAATTCTTCTTCCTATACGCGCCAGCTCCAGAATCTCCCCGTCCGTTAGCGCCGGAGATGTTTGGCGGGCGGGGTCAACCGGCCGGATTTCCGTTCCGCCTTCCGTCCGGGCATAAACAGCCTGGTGTTTGGCAGCCAGACGTTTCCCGGTGATATGCCCATTCTGCACGTTATAACAATCTGCCGAAACCAGGCCCGAAACCAGCGCCTCCCCAAGTCCAAAGCCGGCATCAATGGACAGTACCGTGCGGTTGAAGGTGACCGGGTCTGCGGTGAATAATATGCCCGAGGCTTCGGGAAAAACCATTCTTTGAACGATTACGGCTGCATAAACCTGGTGGTGCGGAAAACCGTTCTGCATGCGGTAAACCACAGCCCGGTCCGTAAACAACGAAGCCCAGCACTGGCGGATATGCTCCAGGATAGCAGCCTTGCCTCTGATATTCAGGTAGGAATCCTGCTGCCCCGCAAAAGAAGCATGCGGCAAATCCTCAGCCGTCGCACTGGACCGCACGGCATATGCATGCTCCTCTCCCAAGCGGGACAGATAACCGCCAACAGCATCTGTGATCGCAGCGGGAATTTCCACCTCCGTAATGGCATGGCGGATTTTACTGCAGATTTCCCGGACAGATTCCCGGTCTTCCGGCTTCAGTATAGCCAGCTGGTCAAGCAAAGCATGATAAGCTTCGTTGTGTGCGGTTGCTTGCTGGAACGCCTCCGTGGTGATGCAAAAGCCCTCCGGTACAATCACTCCTTCCAAACGTGACAATCTCCCCAGATGCATCCCTTTTCCGCCGACCAAAGCCAGCTGCGTTTCATCGATTTCCTGAAACCCGAGAACCAAAGAGCCCATTCGAATCTCCCCTAACCTCTGAAATGAGAAAACCGTTGACAAGAGGGCGCAGACATGATACGATTAAAATGTAAGATAAGATACTTCTGTCTTCTACTCGGTAAAAACGCAGTAGTGATCCGATTATAGCATTGGGTTTATGGATTTGCAATTGAAATGTAGAACCTGCTTTTGTGCAGGTTCTTTTTTGCTTTCCAGCGGGGATTGCGGGCGCCAAAACAAAGAAGCAGGTGGCCCTTGCACCTGCTTCAAACTTTTAGGACAAAAGCACATGAGCCTCCATAGGCTCCAAAGCGCTGGTTGTGTCCAGATAGATAAACGCGTTATACCGTTTGGGGATGATCGTAGGCACATAATTGCCCCGCTCCCGCTCCGGATGATACACGACCCCGATGGCGCGGTGGCCAAGGGTCGTCTGCTCCAGTAACCGCGCTTCTTCCTGTCCAAACAGGAACAGCTTATCCTCAGGACCGATGCGATGCAGTATTTCCTCCCAGCTGTTCAATTGGGCTTCCGGTACGGTCATCATCTCCGGCGGTTCTCCCCAACTGCGCGCCGCGGTTACCGTCCCCCGGCAGGTTCCGTAGCCGATTGCATATACGGCATCGAGTCCGTGATGCTCCCGCAACAATTGGCCTACGTTAACCATCCCGTCCTCCGCCATATCAGTGGCCCGGGCATCGCCGATATGGGTGTTGTGCTCCCAAACCACAGCCCGGGCAGTCTCTCCATAAAAGGCTGTAAGCTTCTCCAGCGCGGATACCATATGGCGGTCCCGGACATTCCAGGATTCAGCATCATGACGGATCATGATCCGGTAATACGCCTCGGCGTTCCGTACGGCCAAGGCATTCATCTCCCCGTTTAAGGCACGCTCCCGCTCATCCACGCTTTGGGCTTCCTTCCATTTATCCTGCAGGCCGGCAAGAAGCTTCACCACTTCATCCTCGCAGCCCTCCCCATACAGAGAAGCCGAAATGCCGTATGATTGCCCGTCCCTGTTAAAAGGGTCAAAACATTCGAAGGCGCGTTTCGCCGCCTCCAGATCTATCCCCGGACGGAACCGCAGAATGTTCAGAATTTCATCCATCGATTCCCAAAGGCTGTACACATCGATCCCGTAGAAGCCAACCTTCTCTTCCCGGGGTTTATCCTTGTTATATTCCCGTAGCCATTCCGCAAAGGCGGCCACCTCTCCGTTGGCCCACATCCAGGTTGGCCAACGGCTGAAGCCCTGCAGCGCCTCATACACATTGTCCGCCGCGTCCGGGCTTCCCTTCACATACCGGTTCAGAGCAAAACAGGCAGGCCAGTCCCCCTCCACCGCTACGAAGCGGATACCGCCGCCGGTGATCAGACGTTTGGTCAACTCAGCGCGGTCGCGGTAAAATTCCATCGTCCCGTGGGAGGCCTCCCCGATCAGAATATACTTGGTGGCACCTGCCCGATTTACCAGCTCCTCCCGGACTCCTTCTTCGGCATACGGCTTGGCCAGCTTCTTGATTTCATGGATCAATTCATTCTCCATCGTCCGCCCCCTGGATTTTAATTCCTCCTTTGTTCGGCAGTATTGTCCCCGGCGGGACCCGCTTTATACGAAACAAATTTGCAAGATCGCTCCAGCGGCAACAATCCCAATAGGGCAAATAGCATTCATCATTCCTGGTTTCCCCGCGCAGCATGGAAAAGCTGCCGGAACAATGAAAACGTCCGGCAGCTTCAGGTGATTCTCGCGGACACAGGGGACCTTATTCGTTCGAAAAAGGAGCTCCACCGTCTCCAGAGCTGCAATTAGCGTCACTGGAGTCCGTCCCATCTGCAAAACACCCGTTTTGTCAAAATAGCGTCTTACCGGTCCGTTACCGCCAGCCAGCATACCACCGCTAGTTATACCTCCAGCGTGAAGGAGGCCAGTCCGGCGCTGCCGGAGCCGGTATACGTCAGGTAGATGGCCTGCACGCCATCGGGTATGGCGATATCCGCTACATATTCCTTCCACACATTGGTGAACACCACCGGAATCTCGCCCAGCACCGGGCCATCCCATGCGGTTTTCACCTGGAAGCTCCCGCGGCAGTAGCCCCGTACCCGAATTTTCACCCGTTTGACTCCCTCACAGTGGAAATACTTAAACCCGGCCGTTGCGGAATCCAGCATATTGGCGATATAACCGGGCTCTTCATCCCCGTCCTTGCCATCCTGGGTAATTCTGGGGAAGCGGCTGTCCATCCAAATCCCCTCACCCCCCACATACTTGGCCTCATCCTTGTAGAACAGATTGCAGGCCAGATAAGCGGGATATTCTCCCTTTCCCGCCAATGGCCCGTCGTTCAGCCCGCAGGAGGTCATCTCCACCTGAGGAATCGAACCGTCCGGATGAAGCCGAAGCCGTTCCGCACAGCCCTGGCGGCTGAAATGGGTGCCGTTGGTCTGGCGGTGGTAGAAGATGTACCACTCCCCGTTGATTTCCGCCAAGCCCCCATGGTTGTTGCCGCCGTAGAACATGGGTTTATCCGCAGGTTTATAAGAACCGATATGCAAATCATTATTGCTGACGATTACGCCCCTGTATACGAAGCCGCCTGTGGGAGATGGGCTTGTGGCATAACACAGCTCATGCATCACCACGGAGGAATAAACGAAATAATAGGTGTCCCTTATTTTGCGGATGGAGGAAGCCTCGAAAAATTCATGCCCCTCAAAGCCGCTGCCCCCGCTATAAGGCTGACTGGGCACAAGTGTGGCCGGCTCCTCCAGAACGGTCAGCATATCCGGGCCCAGAACCGTCACGCTGGCGCCTTTCCGGGATCGGTCTCCCACCGCACAGAAGCCCGTATAGAGGTAGGTTCTATCCCCTTCTGTCAGCACAGCCGGGTCAAATTGAGGCTCGTCCCCCTCCTTCTCCCCCAGGCGGGTGCCGTCGGCATACGACACATACCCGTAAAATTCATACTGCCCTGCCGGTTTGTCACAAACCGCCACAGAAACCACGGATACCTTATCCAGCACGTAATACAGATAATACCTGCCGTCCGGCCCTACGGTCACATCCGGCGCATAGAGGCACATGCTTCCGTCCCGGTTCAAGGGATCCTCGGTTTTGGGGTAGATGACTCCTTCATAACGCCAATCGCCCAGATCATCCACCGGCGCAGACCAGCATACATAGTCGTTCAAGCAGAACACATGCCCGTTGAACCGGTCATGGGAGCCGTACACATATACCCGTCCGTCATAGAAATGGGGCTCTCCGTCAGGAATATATTCCCAGGAGGGCAGATAGGGGTTTACACCTTGCTTTTTCATCGTGACCCTCTCCTTATCGTGCGTATAGAACGCGGATGGCCGGCTCCCCGGTTAAGGCTGCGGCTGCACCACCACTTGAATCGTACATGCAGTCAGCGCCGGATGAACATCCCGATCCCCTGCCACATCGAAGACAGGCTTGTCCTGCTTGTTGAAATGAACGCGGTGCATGGCCGAGCTGCAGACTCCATGCTTCACCAGCCGCTCCTCTCCGTGATACAGAATGTAGACGGTGCCGTCTGTATCCCGGAAGAAGGAATTATGGCCGGCGCCGTATAGTCCCTTAAGAGAATAATAGGACAGCACAGGTGTGCCTGCTTTGGTCCAGTTGGCGGCTTCCAGACAGTCTGCTCCGTGCGGAATGCTCAAAAGCCCAACGGAATAGGTGTAGCCCCTGGCCGCCCCGCCGGAATAGGCCAGATACACCGTATCCTCCGTCACCAGCGGATAAGGGCCTTCGTTGTTGATGGTGCCTTGAATGTTCTCCCATCCCAGCAGCGGCCGTGTCAGCAAGACCGGCTCACTGGTCAGCACAACAGGATTCCTCGCCTCCACCGAAGCGATATAGATCATAGAACCGGTATCCATGGATGTTCCGATGCCCTTGCGGTAGGACCAGGCTACATAGGAGGTTTCACCGCTCCGGAAATAGGTCATATCCAGAGTAATTCCGTCCTCAGCCAAAAATCTGCCGTTAGCCCGCCTTACCCGCTCCGGTGATTGCCAATCTGCCGCCTCCATGATGCTGCCACCCTTGCGCAGCTTCATCATATGGCATTGCGGCCCCCACTGACGGCCTCCAACGGCAAACAGGATATACAGTTCACCGCCGATCACATGGAATTCGGGCGCCCAGAAGGTCTGGATGAAGCCCCGCTCCTCATCCACATCCAGAATGACGGCCTCCTTAAAGCCGGGTGCGAATAATGCCTCCAGCGTATCCGCCTCCCGCACATACAACCCGATATCATTCATATTGTCATTGGTTGCCAGAAAGTAATATTTGCCTTCCCACGGAAGAATCACCGGGTCGGCATACCCTTCGGCTAACGGGAACAGGAAGCGGCGGTTCGCCACAGTACCGCTTACGGTGTACACACCAGGCCGGGTAAAATCCACCCCGCTGACATCCCAGTCGACCTGCTTCTCGTCGCTGGACCCGTCGGAATAAATCGCCGTGGCCGTTACTGCCTTCACTTGCTCGACGGAGGAAGCGCTAATCTGCTCCGGCACTCGGGTTTCCGTGTGATGAAGCGGCAGCCAGGCGGCTTTGACCGTTTCCAAGGTTTTGCCGTCCACAGACAGCATATTGCCCAGGAGAATACCAGCCATAGGCGCCTCAACAGCGGCGGTCAGCCCTGCATCCGCCACCGCCGTTCCCTCTGCCCGAGAAATCCCGTCCGGCGCAGCAAGGTCTGCCAGTCTGTTTACATAACTCTTGCCCGTTTCATCCCGCCAGCGGATTTCATAGATCTGCTCCGACGCGTTATATTCACAGACCGCCTCCTTCACGAAGGCCTCCGGATGCAGCCGCAGCAGACCGCAGCTCTGAAACGTGGCCAGATCCGTCGATTTCCAGAGCAGCAGCTGCCCCCTGCTTTCCTCATCAGGGGCGCCGGTTTTATCCACCCGTACGGCCACAAGCCCAAAGCCGCCCTCTGCCGTCTGGAACAGATACGGTTGCTGGACCCCTTTTTCCTGAATCACACTCCGTTCGTCCACTGTTGCTTCCGCAAACAGAATACCGTAATTGCGGTTCAGCGGCTGAAACTGTTCTCCCCCCTGGCCCAGGGCCAAATGAATGCTGTTGGCGAGAGATTCCGTATAGTCATTGTCCGGTTGACGTGTATATACGAGGATAACATCCTGCTGATTGGAAAATTCCATGAAAGATCGCTCCTTACTTTATGGTTTCACCTTTACCGTCAGGCTCAGCTTTCGATGGGAACGGTCAATATCCTTGTCCTCCGTCATATCCAGCACGGGGAACCCGTCCTTGTGGAAATGCACCCGCCGGATGCCCGTACTTCTGGGGCCATCCTTGCCCGGACGGGCATGATAGGTGTTCCATACCATCCCCGAGTCGTCCTCCACGTAAGCGTTATGGCCCGGTCCGTATTCTCCTGGAACGGAAAAGGCGGTTAACAGCGGGTAGTTGCCTTTGGTCCAGTTGGCGGCATCCAGCAGGTCGGCATCCTGGCGGATGGACAGATAACCCACACAATAGGTGTAATCCACCAGCGCACTGGAGAAGGTGATGTAGAGGGTATCCCCGGCAAATAACGGATATGGCCCCTCGTCCACAAAGGTATGGTTATTCGCCCAGCTGTAATCCGGCTTGGACAGCAGCACCGGGTCGGAGATCAGCTTCCACGGAGCCTTCTTATTGATTTCGGCAATATAAATCCAGGAGCCCAGATCGACAGGCTTCAGGTCCCGCTGGGCCCATACGGCATAATATCTCTCACGGATGTAAACCGTGGTCATGTCCAGGGTTAATCCGATGTCGCTCAGCACCTGGCCGCTGCTCTTAAGAACCGGCTCCGGCTTCTCCCAATCTTCCTTGTTGCGGATATCTCCGCCCGGCTTCAGCTTCATTACGTGGCAGCGGATTTGCCCGAAACCCTCGGGACTGCTGGCCAGGAATATGTATAATTCCCCGTCCACCTGATGAAACTCGGGGGCCCACAGGAATTGGACCATATGAGGGTACATCTTCGTGTTCAGAATCTCATATTCGGCAGCCGTGGCAAGCTGTTGGATCGTCTCCCCGCGCCGGACAGATATACTGCTGTTATTGTCCGCATCATTGGTGGCGATGAAATAATAATATCCCTGCCACTTGAAGATACACGGGTCCGCCCTGTTGATGGACACCGGGAAATAAAAGGAGGGTTGATTCACCTCTCCGGCAATCGCGTATTGCCCGGCAGTATCCCAACGGATGCCATCGGCCTCCCAGGTAACCGGTTTATTCACCGTAGTACCGTCGCTGTAATGGAAGGCAGCTTGGACCGCATCCAGCTCCTGCCTGAAGGACACCGTGATCTCGTCAGGAAGAGTGACACCGGTATTATACGGCACCATTAATCGCTCCAGAAGCTTCTCCGCCACATGGTCGGGAATGTCCAGCACATTCACCGGCCGGGCTCCTTCGATGGTGGTCGCCACCACCTCAGAGGTGAAGCTTGCCGCCGGCTCCGGGCAAATTTCTTCTCTTCCAAGCTCCGACACATAAGCCTGGTAACGCCGGTTGGCCACATCGCACCACTGCAGGCAATACCGCTCCTCCACGGGCAAATACGTACAGGCCACATGGCGGACATAACCGCCGGTTTTCAGATCCAGAGGCGCCCATTCCGTATACTCCAGGAAATCCTTGGTGGTGAACAGCATGACCTGGCTCTTGCTGGATTCATCCGCCTGGCCGTCGGCTTCCACCCGCACGGCCACCACCCCGTACCCTTCCCCGCCCAGCTTGAAGATGTACGGGTTCGCCAGGCACTTGGCCTTGAGGGTACGGTTCTCTTGTTCTGCTGCCTTGACATAAAGCACACCGGTATTGTGATGAAGCGGGATGAAATCGCCTTCATTCATACTGACAGCAAGATGCATGCTGTAGGCCAGCTTCTCCTCGTAAAGCCCGGCTGGTTGCCGGGTATATGATAAAAGCTGATATTTCTTTTCGAATGACAAGGTATACACCTTCCTTTAGATGGCTTATATACCTTTTTATTATAAAGAAAACCATTGACGATCGTCCATGATCTATAGTAACTTAACGTTGATCTATTCTGACATCGAGGAGAAAATAATGGAGAAAATCTTCTTTGCGGATAACCATGCGGAGCATAATGCGGACTTCGTCTTCCATCAGCCCCACGGGCATGACTGTTGGCTGCTGATTCTCACCAAAACCCCGGCGATGATCCAGGTGAACGGGCAGCTGAAGCGGTACAACAAAAACCATGCCGTCCTGTTTCGCCCGGGCCAGCCTATTAAATATACCGCCTGCGCCGAAAGCTACATCAACGGTTGGATCCGTTTTAATTTAAATCCCAGCTTTTTCGACCTGTGTCCCATCGAATACGGCATGCCGCTGCATATGGCCGACTACATTCAGTGTCATCAGCTGACGCAATTGATTGCCCATGAGCATGCAGGCGGAAACAGCGCCTCCTCCATTTATTTATTGAAGGCGCTGCTTATGATTCTGAATACCAACCAAACCCATGAGAAACGAACCGTCGAGGATAAGCTGTTCAACCTGCGCCAGGAAATAGAGTGCAACCCCGGCTTCCCGTGGACGGCCACCTATATGTCCAGCCTGGTCAACCTGAGCGAAGGCTACTTTCACCGCATGTACAAAAAAATGTTCGGCAGCTCCTGCATCGACGATGTGATCGAAATGCGGCTTGCCCTGGCCCGCAGCCTGCTGACCACCCGGCAGATGAAAATCAACGAAATCGCCAGCCAATGCGGCTATAAAAATGGGGAGCACTTCTGCAGACAATTCCGCAGCCGTGTGGGCGTTTCGCCCCAGCAATACCAGGGGTTATGATGCTGTTTATTTTTATTCCTCAACAGGATCGGTATGAAGATCTTGATCGGGACGCGTGAAGCTCCATCGAGTAAAGGTCACCTCAAAGCCCTCTCGTGTTGGGGAGGTGGTATAAGGGCCTGCCTGATTCCCTGTCGGGTAGGGAAAACGCGCCACACGTACGGTACGCCAAGCATGGTGCCGTGTTCGTGCTCGGATAATCACGGCATCCTTTATAATGGAAGCGCGGAGAGTAACTTCTTCCCCAACCCACTCCGGCACAGCAGCCAGCGACCAGTCCGAGTAACCATCGGTTACAACTGCGGAAAGCTGAGGAATACCGTCATTGACCTCAACCCCGGTTTTAATCCATTGCCCCGGACCATGATATAACAAAATCCCTGCCTGATCATACAGTTCCGCGAATGACGAGAGCAGAAAGGATACTTCCACAGCCGTATTGTTATCCCAATCTGCCAACAAAGCGGCGCCATTTTCATATTCGAAGCCATATAAGGTTTTTTTCCAGAAATCTCTTCCCTTCTCAGGCTTAACCTTATAGAAGTCCCCTTCTTTTTGGGCAGATTGCGGCTTATTCAGCCACTTCCCTGCACTCCAGTCCATTTTCTTAATGGTCATTTTTGTGTCCTCCTTAGATTAATTCTCCATGTTTTTTTAAATACCGGTACAGCATACAGCCGGAAACCGTACATAAAAGAGCGCACAAGCCGATAAATCCATAACCTGCTTGCAGCCCTCGCAGCAAACCAAGGGAGTCTCCTTCACCATAAATCCTTTTAACCATTTCTATAACAAACCCAATAATATAGTTGCCAATAACGCTGCCAAGCCCCATTAGTGTGACAGTAAAAGTAATGGCTGTATCACTTCCACGCGGATACCGTTTTGCAATAAAGGCCATAACGGTTGGATAAATCATTGCAATCCCGATACCTGCTGCTGCAAAAAGAAGTGACCACTGTTCCCCTCCAATAATAGCGGCAAACGTACATATAGCAGAAAAACCTGAAAAAATAATGAAAGATAAAGCAAATCCGATTCGGTCTGTCACAGGTCCCAAGAAGAATCTGGAAACGGCAAAGAGAAGAAAAAATACGGACAGCATACCGGAAGCCTCGACTGTACTCCAGTGGTAAGCCTTTTCCAGATAATTTACTAACCAGCCACCTACAGCCAACTCAGATACAACTCCAAAGGTGAGAATCAGCACCATCAACCACAAGGCCGGGTCTCGCAGCAATACTTTAAAAGGAGTCCGGCTTTCATCCGCAAGGTCATCCCCGGGAAATGAACTGCGCATGGCAGTAAGGATGGGTAATAAAGCTAATGAAAGCATAACCAGATACATACCACGCCAATCCAGGGTTTGACCAAACACCTGAACAGTCATAACTTTCGTTGCGATTAAAGGTGCAACCGTTGAACTTAACCCGTAAAAAGCATGGGATAAATTCATCATGGTCCCCGTATTCCTGACAAAGATCCTTGCTCCCAAAATCGCCAGTGCAATTTCCAGCATCCCATTTCCTATATACATCAGAAAGTAAGAAGCAGAAAAAAGCGGATACGTATGCGATAAAAATATAAACATACCCGAAACCAGCATGGAGGCAAAGGATAAAATACTTGTCGCTTTAATCCCCCATTTTCTCACTAAAACAGCAGTAAACGAGCAGGCAATTAGATAACCTAGAGCATTTAAAGATAATAAAGTACCTAATTGTTGTTCATTCAGATTAAAATCGAACTGAATCCTGGGAATCGCCGGACCTTTTATATTCTCCGAGATACCAAAAATAATAAAACCCAAAAAGATAGTAGCAAGCTGCAATGCATAAACCTTGTTAAAATTCTTCAACCGCTGCATGAATTCCGTATGCCTCCTAAGCTTGCCATAACTCTGCACTTTATGTAGTATTATATCATCGCAAAAGTGATGTTCAAGCCACTTTATTCCCACTTGGCATCACTATCTTCCCAAGTAAGGAGATTCCAATGAGAATTGATAACATGCCGTTAGATCCTACATATTTTGAAAACATTCAGCATGGCCAGCTTGATTTTCCCATTCAATACTATGTGGATGAGTTACATAAATTCCTTCAGCATAGAGTGCCTCTGCACTGGCATTTTGAACCGGAGTTCTTTGTTGCCCGCGGAGGAACCGTTGTAGTTCAGGTGGGGCATCATCGAATTGAATTAGAAGCCAATGACGGCATCTTCATCAGTAGTAATACCCTGCATTCCTTTGAACAAAAAAATGAATCTTATGTTTGTGAATGCCCGAACATCGTTTTTTCCGGTGAGTTAATCGCTTCACATACCAGTGTCATCTATAAAAAATATGTCCTTCCATTTCTGGGTGACAAACATGTGCCATATGTCGTTTTACATGCTCAAGAAGCTTGGCATAACGAAATTCTAAAGAAGCTGGAGAGCATCTTTGCTCTGCTTCAGCAGCACGGTGCGGAAAGTTGGTACGGTTCATTTCCTGTTCTGGATTTCCAGACGGATTCATTCCTGGAGATTGGTTTCGAAATGCAGGTGCAAGGCCTTCTCAATCAAATATGGTTGTTATTGGTTCAGCATTGGCATGAGCTTCCTACCGTAACCACCGATAAACGGGAGCTGCAATATCAAGCGAGGCTTCAGAACATGATTGCCTTCATTCAAAAAAACTACATGAACCCTTTGACACTCGAAGACATATCGGGTTCCTCGAATATCAGCAAAAGTGAGGCCTCCCGCTGTTTTCATTCGTATATGAAATGTTCACCTGTAGACTATCTATTGCAATACCGGATCGAAGCCGCGCAGCGTCTTCTGCTGGGGACTACCCGTTCGATCCAAGAGATCTGCGCGGAGTGTGGTTTTAATTCCCCCAGCTATTTTATCAGAATGTTTAAAAAGAAAGCCGGAGTAACGCCTGGAATATACCGAACGCAAAATTCAATTTAATGCATGCAAAAGCAAAAAAGGGCTCCAGCGGAAACCGCTGAAACCCTTTTTTGCATGTAGTGCGGTCGAGAGGACTCATTACTCGCATCGCCTCTGACACACTTAATCATTATTTGCCACAGTGTATATCTGCAGTCTGCCTAAATCCAATATAAATTGGCCCGGAATTAGAATATCCAAACCAATCAAACCATTAATCTGAGTATCTTCTCCGATGCGACCAAAATCTATGGGGAAATTCTCCATCTGAAAGGATTGAAATTCGATTCCATGAATCTTTCGACGAACAGACGCTTCTCTGCCACCAATACCGGTCATAAATCGAAGCTGATCCCCTGGCTCATAACCATCGAACAAGCCTTGAACGGAATCAATCGAAAGAATAGATTCTGCGGCACCCGTATCAATGACAACATGCGGAATCAAAATGGACTTTTCGCCATGACGAATCACGATACTAGAAAATAACAGCCCATCTCGAAATTCAAGATTCATCTCTTGGAGTTCTCCTGACCATAGGCTTGTCCCGTACTTCTACAATAATGGCTTTATTGGAGGTATGATACACAAAGCGCTCGTTTTTGGCAGAAAATAGCTCTTTCCATGCTTCCTTCGGATCCGGAATTGGCTTGATGACAGCCACTTCTTCCACATGGAGCTTATTGTCTTCGTAATGAGACTTTAGTTCCTCCACCAATACAAACTGATCAGGAAATAGTTCTCTAACCTCCGTCCAGAGCATCTTATATCGCCTCCCTGCTTTCATTTTAACATTTCTATGGTTGCTCTGAACACCCAAATCGTGTTCAATCATCTTCTACGAAAATGAGGTTATGATTTTCTACCACAATTTACAGGCATGAGCATAGTAAGGCGGAGAATCGCTCAAAACGCTTATGCTTCTGTAATTTAGGCTTCCTAAAACCTTTGCAAAAAGCCCACCTAACATGATGATAAGTAAAATCTAAAATGGAACCTTGCCTAAAGTTGCTAGGTATTTTCTTGTAAATCTTGCATCTTTATTACTTCGCACTTGTTTTGAGATTTTACATACAGATGCAGTAACAGCTCCTCCAATAAGTGCTGTACCTAATACATCTTTATAATCTATTTTCCCATTAAAAATGAACCAAAATCCAAGTAAAAAACTGAATAAATTAGGTCCTAATTGAGCTAACTCATTTCTAATTTCAGATAGATTTCTATTCAGATGCTCAACAAAACTTTCATTGTAATTATCATTTTCTAGTGATGTAATATATACATCTAGTTCATTATGGAACGAATTAATCATTGCTCTAAAATCCTTTTTGTTCCTTAGCTTAATAAGTGTATCCAATGGAATATCTTCCAGATTAGTTGGTAAAACTAGGTTTATCGTTGATTTAGCAATGTTTATTCTATTTGCAGAGGACGATGGGTTTCTTTTTAAAAAAATATTATATTTTTCCATTTCGTTACTATCAGTAATAGCAGAAGTATTATTATTTTCACCAATGATATTAGCTAATAAGGTCATATAAACATTGATTAATTCATTGTTCATTAAAACACCTCGACTAGTATCAGTAGCCAGCCCCTCAGCTAAAAAAATCTTTCGAACTCATATGTATATTTTTCCTGAAATAAGGTTGATAAATGAGTATTTTTATCCCTAAATACATCAGCTATTCTTCGGGTGTAGAAAGTTTTGAAGTATCGTTCTGGTGCTCTCAATAAATTTTCAATTACAGAAAACGCATCTAATGATGCTCGGTAAGCCTCTTCCGGAGATGGATGATGAAATTCAAGAAGATCTGTTTCATCCAGTAATAGTTTAGATTGCAAACCCAAATTTATCCTCTCGTTCATCGGAACAATTGGCTTTAATTTTCCAATATATATTAATGCAAACTTTAACCAATCTTCATTTTCCACTTCGAAACTTGGGTATGGTGTTGAATACTAGCACTTTGATCTAGGGAGAGGTGAGTACTTTGAAAAAATTTTTTTACCAGCATCATATTTTTCGTAATAATGAAGTCCATATCAGAACAACAGGTATTGCTATCCTCCATTGACTTTTCCTTACCCTGTTTCATGTTTTATAATCTATGACTGAATAAAGAAGTAATGCGATTAGCAAGACCTACCTGCAAAGTCCGTGCAGGTGAAGTGTGCTTACAAAGAATATCTCGTTCCCAATGTAGACTTAATCAAATGTAAAAATCAGCGACAGCCTTAAACCAGAAATGAATTCCCAAATTTACGCTCGGTTGTCGAATGTTAGCTCAACGACTTAGCTGTCACTGAACCCTAAGTATGATATTTTTTAAAAAATCTTTGTATAACAAGATCCTTGTTCTTCATCAAAAACTATAAATAGGCTATTAACAATTCTATTCAAAGCATTATTGGAAGATTAAACCAAAATCGGATTAGATATGAGGATGTATTTAAATTTTATTGTTAAATACAGACTATCTTTACTATGACTTTAACTTCAACAATTTTTCGCCTTCATTAATTGTTTGTTTAATAAAGCCTGATAACGATTTTGGATATTTACCTAATCCTGTTGTCAATATTATTTGGTAATCGGATGATTCTAGTTCAGAAATTCTATCCATACATTTATCTAAGTTATCTTTATCAATTCCCAAGTTTTCAGGTGTGTCAATCAGTAAAAATTGAGGAAATGGGATGCGACTATTTGCATCCAATGACATGGATAATAATGTCAGGAAATACAGAAAACGTTTAGGTACATTTGAACTGGCTTCTTTGTAGTAACCATCATTCAAAACAGGCATGTAATCATCATTAATTTCAGCATTTGTCACATCTTTTAAAGTTTTTGTCATAAAACCATTATATATTTTATTAAATCGTTTAACTTGGGCTTGTATTAATTTTTCAATGGCATCCTGTGTATTATTCACCTTTAGTTGGAGTGCATTATAATCACTCTTTGCTTTATTGAAATCTCTTTCGATTACCTCATACTTTTCGATTATTTTAATCCTATTTTCACTGTCTTGAATAGTATTTCTTAATCGATAAACACGTTCATTAAGCTGAAGTAATTCTTGATTGTTAGCATTCGTATGCTGTTCAGCTTCTTTCAATTGACTATGAACGCTTTCCAAGTATAAGTGGGTTTGTTTAATGCTTTCTTGTATTGATGTTATTTCTTTGCCACACGAATTTATAGCTACTTCAATGGTTTCGACTGATTTTTGCTTTGAGCGTAAAATCTCAATGTACTCCTGTGAATTATAAAAAAATCGTTCAATTTGACCATCTTGAATCTCGGCTCCACATAAGCAATGCCCACTTACCCGTTCAACTTTATTAAAGCAACAAGGACATTGATCTGGAGAAAAGAGATGTAGGGTATTGTGTGAAAAGATTATTTTGTTAATATGGGAAACTTCTCTTATCAGTTCTTCCTTTAAATCAATTAAGTCACGCTGTTCAAATGAAACGTTACTTAAATGTGATTGTAACTCTGCGAGTTCACTCTCTTTAAAAACCAAATCTTGACGAAGTTGTTGAATTTGCTGCTCAAATTTTGAAGAATCTGACTTGCGATTTTTAACTTCATTTCGTATAAGCTGAACTCGTTGCAATTCCAGCTTATCTTCTGTCAATTTTCTTAACAGTTCACTGGATGGAGAACTGTCGATATCATATCCCATTTCAGTAGCAAGAACACCGAAGTTATGAAACAATATTTTCTTTGCATCTCTTTGCTTTTCTAGTTCACGTAATTTCCCCAGCATAGCATAAAAATCAGAAAAACGATGACCGACTAATAATTCGAAAATTACTTTACGTATATGGGTTGAGTCCGAAATGAAATTGTTATCGGACTTATGCTCTTTGTATATTTTCCTCGGTTCAGTTACTTGGTCATAATGAATAAGACGGAACAAATCAGTAAAATTAACTTTAAAATGAGACGTACCTTGCCAAACATCAACGACTTCAATATTTAGCTTTTGGAGTAGCCAATCCGAATATGTTGATTGACCATCAGGCATGTGTTGCCTATTCAAATAAAACGATTCTTCTTCGCCATTCTTATCCTGGACTATAATCATGTTATTCTGCTTTTGCCCAAAATATCGTTTAATCAGATATGGTTCGTAATTAAATTCAATTTCAAGCAAAACAAAATTATTAGTATCATTTTTAACTTCAAAATGGACTTCTTCCTTAGAAAAATTAAACATGTGAACGTAATCACCAAGCGCATAACATATCAAGGCGCTAAATGTTGATTTTCCTCCACCGTTTCCAGCCTCTATAATATTAACGCCATCCGTTAGAGGTGGGGAACTATACGTATATTTATCACCATTATAATGTACTCGGTTAATTTTCAATCTTCCCATATATGAACACCTCTTTTGCGAAACAATTCATCGAGTAATGAATCAGTTTTCATAGTTCTTATGTGTGAAAAAATAGATTTAAATTGCTTACTGTGTTCTCGCTCCATTCGGAATAATTCTGAAGAAGTGAATTCTTTCGGAAGATTTTCATTACAAAGCCATACATCAAATGATTTTCTGGTATCATTTTTGTTCATGAAGAGAATACCCTTTTGTTGAAGCGCATAAAACAAGGAGCCAGTCCAATTTAATCGCAATCGACTTTTTAAATAAGTTTCCTTTAGGTAATTTCTATCAATGGGTGAAGCATAACTATCCCTCGCTTTATTACTAGCCACGATAGAAAATAAAGAGTGATTGGACAAAAAAGGTATAAGATAATTTAACTTTGACCATTCCTGGAATCTTTTACTTTCACTTGTGCAGCCTAACGTATGCAAGAAAATTATCGTATTATATGCAAAATAATAATAATCATCTTCTGCACTAAACATCATTCTTTTTTTTACGTTTATATTAACACTCATTGCACACTTAATTCCTCCTATCAAAAGCTAAATAGCATGAGTTAATTAATTCATAAATGGTGTCACGAACAGCATTTTCACTTTGGAAAGGGTATCGATAATCTTTACCCCAATCTCCTAGATGCGCCGCGGCTACACGTACCAACATATCTATCCAATCGTCAACGACAGGAGGTTCAACCGTTGATTGACGTGTTTGCTTATACACAACTCGTAAAAGTTGTTCTTCACAAGCTTCAAACACACGATAAAGATATGCACCACGTTCTTGTGGTTGAACTCTAAGTAACTGTTTTTCAATAGAGCCAATTTTTCGTGCAAATATCTCGAAAGTGGTTTCATCATAATCAGGGGATACAGCTTTAATCTTATCGTTGATATTACGAACATCAAATGGCTTTTCCATCGACTCCCAATCTTCGTAACAAGGGTCTAGTGGTTTTGTAGATGCTACATTATTACCTATTTCTAGGAACTTCGTTTTCACTGTATCTGTATTAATCAATCGATGAAAGGGGTCTTTATACGCTTGTCGTTTTTCAAGTTCTTTATCAAGTGCATCAATAATATACTGTTCTTTTCCAGAAACCGATACGGTATTATATAAACGACAACTTTTAACTTTCAGAAGTAAAGCTTCTTCAAGTTGATTTTCATCTTCCTGGTTAAATTTCCAGTCTATACGTTCAAGGAATTGAATCCACATATCATCCGTATACTTCTCAATTAAATCTAAATATCCAGTCTCATTTTTTCCAAGATATTGCTTTTTATAATCATCAATTAATATGCATTTTATAAAAGGAAGTACTTCTTGATATTTTTTCTCTATCAATAAATTCATAAGGAGAACGTTTTCGGGTAATTCTAATTGGTTATCTTTAAGTAATTTAGTTGTACGTTCGTTCGTAATGCCAGTATTCGTATAAAACCCATAACGAATATGCTTTCCAATGTGTAAAGATACATCTAAAAAGCTTACTAAACTATTCTTTACTTCATCAGAGTTTATTGAGAAACATTTCGATTCATAGCTTTTATCACTTTCCAAATATTCACTGCTTTCACCATTTCCGTCATTAGTATTCATATAAACATCTTCAATATATTCACAAGCCACAAGTACAGATATGTTAGGTGATTTTTCAAGTTCCTCAAATATTAATTGGATTGCTCTAAGACGTTGTAACCTTTCCCCTTTACTTTGTTCACCCACTGTCCTACTAATAATATTTCTCTCCATAGGCTTCCATCCTTATAATTATGAATCTTATGCACTATGGATATTTTCGACACTTTTCTCCTTTCTCCTCCTTTTTGTCCGTAATTATGGATATAACGGAATATATATCCGAAAAATGAGAACTTTTGTTCTTATTTTATCATTTACATCAGACAATATCCACTAAATAAAATAGAAAAGCACTCGTGATGTCACATTTAAACGAGTGCTTTTCTATACATAAATATATAAGATAGATTAAATTTTAGATTGCTTTCGCATTGATTCTACAGCACTTACAATTACATCAGGAACTATTCCCTCTGACCACCTATCCCAAAACTTAACTGTTGCACTATCGGGTTTCTGAGTAGGTTCAGCAATTTTAACTCTGCTTGGCAACAGACTAGCATCACCTACTACCAAGGCTTCTCCAATATCTAAAATTGGCAAAAGTTCAGCATAGTTCCCTAAACTATCTGGAAGTAGCTTTTTCACAACATTCTGATCATCTGCATTAGTTAAGCGCATAGCAATAAAATTACTACTCTGACTAAGTACTGTTCGATTTACCTCTGAAGGTCTTTGAGAAATAACGACCAGACCAACACCGTATTTTCTTCCTTCTTTAGCAATTCGCTCAAAACTCAACAAACTTGAAGCTTCTACTCCTTGTTGTACATTTGCAGGAATATATAGATGGGCTTCATCACAAAACAAAGCAATTGGGTGTATTTTATTTTTATCTACCCATTGCTGTATAGAAAACACAACTCTAGCAATTAGAGAAACCATTAGTGGCAAAATATCAGAGGGCACTTCAGAGAAGTTTATAATTTTTACACCGCCTCCTTGTGAAGCAGGTGACATCAATTCCTTACACAGTAAATTCATATAATCATATGATAGTAGCGCAGGATCGCTTGAAAACATAAAGTTTAAACGTTTATCTTGTATTTTTGCCGAAAGCCTTTGAATAAATCTTGATAATTTACCGTAGAATTCTCCTTGTTTTTCTTTATTATTTGCTCCAGGTACCATTTGAGTGTCTAAATCCTCTAAATATTTAATCAGATTATTAATTTTATATGGAACAGGAGTATCTATCGTTAGATTATCAAGTAGAAATAGTTTGTCATATTCCTTTAATTGCATTTCTTTTTCTTGTAAAACAGATCTACTAAATATCATTGCTTGATTAGGCGCGTTATTATCGCTACGATCAAGCATCAATGATAGCATTTCATCATAGGTTAGCAGCCAATAGGGTAAAAACATAATACCATCTTTAACGGTATCTGATGGACCTGCAACTTTATAATGTTGGATTCCTTTTCCAGCTATAGGAGCATATTCACCATGAATATCGAATAGAATGGCATCTGATGATTCAAGTTTAGCGATCTGTTCGACCAAAGAAGCAACCGTATATGATTTACCCGAACCAGTACTTCCTGCAATAACAGCATGTCGTTGGAACAATTTATTCCCGTCCAACCAGGCTTTCGCATTATCATTAAGTGTATAGGTTCCAATAAATAAAGGATTATCAGCATTTGCTGTGCTCTGAGATATCACTCCCATAAAGCTTGTTAATGTACTATCATCCATAATAAAACAATCAGCATCTATTTCTGGTACCGATTCCAGTGTACGTTTAAACTGATTAGAGACACTACCAATCTTATCAAAGAATGTACCTATTAAAGTTATTTTAACAATATCATTAGAACATGGATGTTCATCCTGGTCATCTTCCACATCCTCATCAAATTTACGCATTATTTTTACAACCAGTCCAATTAAGTGCTGACCACGTTTAGAAGCACGAATAACAACTAAATGATTCACTTGTAGTTTTGAGAGCATATCACTTTTATTGACCTTGACAACAACTGAAGCCGTATCTACACTTTGTACTTTTCCAACAGATTGCTCATCTTGAAGTTCAAAAATGGCCATTTATATCACTCCATAATATTAGTAGAGTATATTAAAAAATTCCTCTAACCTCCATAGGTCACCTTTCTCCGAGTATTTTTCTTCTTTCATAAAAAAATCTGTAAATCCTGGAGCATCACTTTCTTGAATGATTATATACTTAGCCGCATTACTAGATATCATTCTAAATGCCGAATCTGACAACTTCTTAGTGACCACAACTATTGGTTTGTCCTTACGAATGGCACTTATGATATTAGTTTGTATCTGTTCATCGTTAAATCCGTAACCAATACACAAAAAACTTTGAGCCTTTGCGATGTAGTCATCTGCAATATGTATTATATCCCTAGAAGGAGGTTGGGCTATCGAACGATACTTTTCTGAACCTGGGGGAATAATCTTTGGATGCATTTGTTCTGGTATTTTTCGTTGCAAAGGTACTGAATATATATTTCCGTTATCATGTTCGAACCAATCTAAAGATCCATGTACTTTCAACAAATTAACATTACACTTACCCTTTGCTAATTGAATGTCAATTTTCCTAATATAACGTCCATCACAAAGAGTATTTACTGATATATTGAATTGATCACAAGAATATTCAATTACCCGATCATAATTTGTCGTAACTACATTCACTTGCTTAGGATGAGGTACACACATTGCATGAAGAAGCTTTCCTAAAGGCAATGTAAATTCATTCTTTAAGACTCTATAAAACAACTGTAAATCGTGTTCAGCAATTAATTCCCAGGTATTTCTTGTAATGTCCTGCATAATCTCTTCAAGCAAGTTTATACCTGTCAATGCACTCTCCAAGTCTTTTCCATCCATCAATCGTCCTTGGAATATACTCCAGGCTTCATCGGATTCATACTTTGAACCAATTTGAGCAATTAAATGACTCGCTAATTGTGGCATTCCAGGAATTCCGTAAGGCATTGTACCGCCAGTACCAATTAAAATCAATGGAACATCTTGGGTGTATTTTTGAACTAACCTAAACGTAGCCTCCCGATCCATTTAAAATCATCCTTCGTGTCATTTTTCTTCTTATATTTACATAATTCTCCACTCGGATTCAGATTCCTCCAGTACATATTTTTTTCTTAACGATTCCTAAAATCATGAAATAAGTTTCTTGCAATACATTGTGTTCTCCCTATCAAATACGAAGGACAATGCCGCGGCGTTAGTTCAATGGCCTTGCTCGTATTTTTCTCCGTACAATAGACAAGGTCAATAACTGTCTGAAATTTTTAATAATTATCTAAGACTTGTTAAGCAAAACTTTTCAGATCAACCTATAAACCTTCATAATACAATATCACAAAATAAAAACCCTTCCGAAGAAGAGTTTATTTTAAGATGTGGTGCTCCTGCTGGATACCATCGTCCGGCTCACTGAATTAAGTTGCCTGTTGATTTGCAACCCGGATTGGAGGGATGGTTCCATTCACATTACCAGGGGAAAAAGTAACACGCTATGTTCCTCTTAACAACATCTGCCCAGCGCGACTGAGTTCTAAATGGAACTCGCGATAACTTGCTCGCAATGCCCTATGGATTACTGAAAAAAGACCAACCCCTTCAACATGTTTCTCTCAAGCACATCAACATCAAACATTGCCACGGTGCAGTTCTTCGCGGTTCAGCTCATACTTTCCGCAAACGATAGCCAAATCGTTTCTGATGAACGATGGCAATGTCTACGCCCTGCAAGAGCTCTTGGGTCATACTCCTAGCCTGCTGATCTGCGTGACAGGCACGAAGCATGTAGCCTTGTCGAATCGCTCGTTGGTTTATGCCCAGGAATGCAAAATGAAAGGAAGAAGATCTTTGAGTAATCCAGTCAAATGCCGTACCAATCAAGTATCCACATTCAGGATTCCCCCCAGTCCGTCAAATGAAGAATGGATCAACCACTTTCTTCGAGATTCCAAAGCGAAACCTCAGTGCCCGATCCATTGAATATTACGACAGCACCTTGCACTACCTGCTGCAGGTGTTGGAAGAACAGAAGCACACAGTGGACATTCCCCAAATCACAGCCGATTTTTTAAGGCGTCACTTTCTCGGGTACATGATTTAAAAAAACTGGCGCCGAAAACGATCAATGGACGGTTAAGCAACTGCCTGATCTTTTTTCGCTTCCTTTGCCGATCACGGCTTTGTTTGTATCAGTTGACAATCAACCGCTGCAAACTCGATCTCTACAAGACCGGATTCATGGTTACGGCCTGATGACGAAAATCACGGGAGTACGGGTTTCACCGCATACCTTCCGACACACCATGGCCAAAATGTACATCCGCAATGGCGACATCCTTTTTCTTACAGCTCATTCTCGGCCATTCCACCTTGGATATGGTCAAGACATACCTCCGGCTTTTCAACAATGAAGTGAGGGAGCGGCACCGGAAGTATAGTCCTGTCGAACATACTCAGATTCGAAGAAAACGATAAACGCAGCGCTAAGTGGGTTTCGATCTGTTTGGTGCTTATTTTTATTAATATTCCTTATATACTGATCTTCTCCCTCTTTTTAATGCGGATTACTGCGCTTTGTGGTATTCTGGCATCATGATAGACGACAAAAGCTTCGTTGAAGTGCTGCACATAATCAGACTCATGGGATTTTGGCGACAGTATAATCATTTTCCGGGCCAGTTCCTTCTGATACAGTAGAAATACCTTGGATTTTCTTCCTTCATCCAGCGCACTGTCGAACTCATCCAGAACAATATAACCAGGATTCGCCTGTATAGTCTTTAATAAAGCTAGGGCAAATAAAAGCGACCCCAAGGATTCTTCCCCTCCCGAAACGCCCTTGCCGACTCTGCCCCCTCTTCCCTTCATACTAATTTCTTCAAGCGCTCCCCTGTGTCCTTGTTTGCGCGCTTTGATGTTGAGGAAATATTTGATGTTTCCTTGTTTAAGCTCCTGCATATCCCAGCTGACCTCTCCATCGAAGGAAAACAGATCCATATAGTGAACAAACATTTGATTGACCCGCTTTACTTCATAATGGATGGTATTGACCAGCTTTTCTTCCAACTCTTTCAAGCTATCCTCCAGCTGTTGAAGCAGAGAACGCGCCTCTTGCACCTCCTGTGCACCTCGTTCATACTCCTGCTTAACCTTCTCGTAGTTTTCCAGTGCGTTTTCATCCACCGTCTCACCACACGCATGCTGTAACTGAACCAATGATCTCTCCTTCTCATGACCAGCCTCAGATTCATTCCAATTTATTGCCGGAGGAAAATCCGGATACTCGTCTACAATTGCAGCTAACACAGCGGGAAGGCGTTCCGTCCATTCCTGATAAAATTGCTGTTCTGCAGCATAGCTCTGCTCTACTACGCCGTAACGCTCGGATGCCTCCTTCTTATCACGTTTAAAATCATCCAGCGCCCGTTTGACATCTGCAATAAACTGAGCCTTCTCCCGCAGCCGCCTTCCCGTAGAATCAATGGATCGCTCCAATTGGTCACTAGCTGCCAGTTTATCCTCCAAGTCCCGCTCCAATTGTTTGAGCAAACCTTTCTGTATTTCCAATTCTTCACCAAGTTGCCTGAGCCGTTCAAGCTCGGAGCTTTGTCCCCGGGCCTCATCATAAATGCACATGTAATTGGCCATTGCTTGGATACTCACCTTACGTTCAACCAACGGTTCATTCAAGTTTTGGCTTTCATAATAAAGCCTGTCGCGTTTTTGCATCCACCCTGCTTGTTCGGCAAGCGTACGTTCCCATTCTTTTTTTGTCCAGTCCCGCCGGGCAATATCCTGAACGACTCCTTCTGCAGTTCTAATTTGATGGAGAATGGAGCGAATCAGCCTAAGCCGGGTTTCACAATCCGTACATTCAGTGCGCGATGCTTGCTGCTGCTGTTCCAGCTTGCTTATTTCTTCATGGATTTGTTTGATTCGCAAAGCAATTCCCTTGGGATTCAGCAACCACTGCAGGTTCTCCTGTGCTCCCCGACGCCCCCACGAATCCAATAGGAGTCCATTCCTTAATGCTATTTTCCTATCCCCGGCTTCTGCAACAAGTTTATGGATCCACCAAAGAGCTTTTTGCGCTGCTGCATAGCTTTTATCATTCAATTCTTTTTTCACCCGAAGCCCAAGCTCGCTTAGCTCGTCCAGTGTCCGTTCGGGAATAATAAGCGGCAACTCCACATGATACAAATCTGTAGGAGCCGAAAATCCTTTTCCATCGACAAACAATGTGTATTTGACCGGTTCCAGCTTCTTTTCCTGCTCCAACGGAGAGTTGTCATCCATTTCAAGCAAATCACGCATCGTATAGACGGTCAGACCTTTGCGCTCCAAATAGCGGATAGATGTATCCTGTCTCAGACTTCTTATTTCATTATGTGTTAGTGCACGCAGTTCCTCATGTAAGGAATGGAGAGTTTCGTCCAGCTTTCGGTCATGATCCTGCAGAACAATACGTCTATTTTCAAGCTGCTCCGCTTCCTTCTCCAGCCCGGCGCTTCCTCCATATTTGCCTACCATAGCTTCCGCCTCATCAAGCTTGCGTTGATCTTCTCCCATCTCATATTTGAATCTTGCAGCATCTTGCGCCAGCCGGTCCAATTGCTCTTGAGCTTGACGATAAGCCTCTTGTGTTTCTTCCAGCTTCTGCTGCATCTCTGCCAGTTGTTCTTGACTGACGGCCAGGCGTTCCCTTACTTCCGCTTCCGAATAAGGTACGGCTTTAATCTTTTCTGCCAACTCTTGCAACAGGTCGGCCAACTGCCGATGTTCCTGGGTCATGCTGCTGTGTTGCTCCTGAAGTTCAGCCATCTGCCCTTCCAGATCTTGAAGAAGCCGGTCTGACTCCTCCTTCTGCATCGTTTTCCGGTTCATTTCCTCCTGATAATGCTTATATTCATCTTCCAGCCTCATCCACTTGTCGATTTCTTCCCCCTGAAGCTCATCAAGTGCTTCCATCCTCTCCTGAAGCACCCGAATCTCCTGATGTTGCTTTTCGCAAAGCACGGCAGATGCGATCAAAGCATGCTGCAAGCCCATCTTGCGACGCTCGTTACGACTGAGCAAGCGATCTCGTTCCTGTTGCCAATTACCCAGATTCAGCTTATGCTGGTGCTGGTTGTTCTCTGCTGTTTGAAGCGCCAAGAACGCGTCCTTTCGCTCTTCCTTCACCATCTCCCAGTTATGCTGCATCCGTTCTATTCCCGTCATCTCGCTAAAAATGCGAAAGCGTTCCTCAGGCCGCATAACAGCAAACTGGTTCACGTCCTGTTGATACCAGATCAGATAAAAGGCATCTGGATCCACCTTGAATTTATGCTGCAACTGGTGCCGGTATTCATGAAGATGATTGGTTCCATCCCCGGGTGTATACCGAGTTTCCTTTTGCCATTGCCATGGCTCCTCTCCTTCATAAATCCAGTATTCCTTACGCAGAGGATCGCCCGGCTTTTGCTCCAAATTGAGCCGGAAACCGATGCATGCAGCTGCATCTACAGGGTAATCTCCACTGTTGTCAAATACAAGCTCGATCGTGGCCCTCCATACCCGATCAGCAGGTAAATTACGTGAACGCAGTCCCTCCAGATCAACCTTGGGAGAAGCAAGTACGGCTCCCAGGCAGAAGGTAACCGTTGATTTGCCCGATCCGTTGGGTCCCCCTATTAATACATGATCCTTATGCCCTCCCAGTTCCAGACGAGTGTCGGTAAAGTCGCGAATTCCGCTAAAGCAAATTCCCCAGGGGATCAATAGTCCGCACCTGCCTCCAGATTGTAGCGTTTAAAGAACTTTAAAACATCTTCCATGTTAAGCTGCTGGGAATGGCTGAATTCAGCGAATCGTTTGAGGTAAGAATTGGAAAAAAGACGGCTACCGATCGCTGTAAGTGCAAATGCCTCTTCATTGGAAGGATTCTCATATTTGACAACCGCTCCAAGCTTCATCAGCGCATCGAGATTCATCAATATTTTGCGTCTGACATCTAGAGATTCATGGCCGAAAGTCTCAAGTAATTGTGCAAAGAGAGTGAAATCGTTCTGCAGGACTTCCTGATGATAGAAAATAAACATCAGCAGGGCAAGGCTCTCGGAGGAGAGCAGTTCTCTGGCCTGCCTGGCCGGAACATGAATCAGAACAATAACACGGTCCCGGCGCTCGTCATAGACAATCCTGAAATAACGGCTGACCGCTTGATTGACTCTTTTCAGAAAAGAAATCAGCCCCTGCTCGTCTTCCTGTTTTAATTTCAAAATCTTCATCACCTCGCGGCGGGACAAGCCAAAGCTGTCGCTGCGGACGGCAGCGGAGGAAGAAAACATAATTTGCACAAAGGCATATTCTTCATCTGGACTCAGAACCGCCGTCAACCGTTCCATCGCTCCCAAGGGCAACTGGCTGAATGAGTTCTCCAGTTCTTCGAACGACATACTTCCCCTCTCCTTCCTCTACAATCTGCCACTCTTCTTCCCGTTGATCTGCCTTTGTAAGATCTTCTGTTTCCACTTCCACGTTTCGCTCAATGGCAGCCCTTTGGCCGCCCGTAAGTGCAGATACGGCCAGCAATGCATTAACGGCATCCGCCCAATGGAGAGAACCTGCCTCCAGCACAAGCTCCTGCAGTTCCAACTGTGCTTTATTTTCCAAGACCCGTTCCACTTCATCCGTACGGATTTGTGCCTTCGTCATATGCCATTGGAGTTCTTCCAAATGAGCTTCCAGCTCATCTTCTGTCCACTCCACCGCTTCCCGATAATCCGGCTCCGTACGTTCTTGAATCGGTTCTGTGGAAGGTACATAATGCTCCAGGTAGCTTACTGTATCAGCCAACTGACGATTAGAGACGGGAGAGGCAAACTGAATGGGAACCCACATCCCGTCCAGACGCTCACCAGGCTGGCGATCCTGCTCCAAAAAGCTTAAGATTTCATGTCCACTGGGCAATTCCGAATCAGACCGCTTCAGGAAGGATTGAATAATGAATTGACGAATCGCTTGTGGAGAAATTTCCTGCCCTACTTCCGTTTGCTGCAAATGAGCAAATTTTAGAAATTTGTTCAATGTCCCCAGCGACACCTGAGTCCCTTCAAACATGACCTCTGTCCCGCGCTTTAATAAAGGAGCAAATGACATTCCTTCTTCAAAGGTAACATATTTAGCAAGCCGATCATTCATACGGGCATTCAATTCCTGCATAAGCTCTACGATAATCTGAATCTGCGGCAATGCATGCCGGTCTGCCAGAAATTCCAGTTGCCGCTCCTTCAGCTTATCTACGGCATCCTCCACATTGCGGATCATGCTTGCCAGACGGTTGCCTCCCGATATCCCCTTATCATCATAAGCCTCGCTCAGATCAGCATCTCTTCTAGCCTGAAACAAAGAACGGGCCACTTCATCCTGCATATAATAGGCAAGCGAATCATTGCCCAAACGAATCAGCATATCCATCATTCGCTTACCTACATCCATCATCGTCAAGCGCCTTTTGCCGCGGATAAACTTTTGAAGCACATTCAACAAGCGTTCCATCGGAATATTCGGTTCATATCCGAAGCGGTTGCGGAAGCGATAAAAAAGGACATCCTCGTCCTCCAGCGGATCATCCAGTCCGAGAGCCTCCTGCTGAATCAAATTCAGCATTTTCAAAATCTCCAGCACCTTCAGCGGTTCCTCGAAATATTCGCGTAATTCTGTCAGAACCCCAGCCAGCTTCACCACATCCCGCAACGCCTCCTTGCGGAGGTGATCCGGTGTATCCTGAGAAAGGATGGAAATCAAACCTCCAGCCATTGCATCCAACGCTCCGCCCCTCCCATCTCAGCCTCTTGCTCACCTGTCTCTTCCGCACTAAGCCTGTTCATCATGGCAGCCTCGTAGACTTGCCAAGTATAAATGTCGTTTTTGGAAGGAGTATCATGGATTTTCCCACGATCCGAAAGAATCCACTTTACTTTTATTTGGGGGGCTGAATGCAGCAACGCTTGAACATGTCTTGCTATAATCAGTCCGGCATGATCCGTATCGCACCAAACCAGAACCTGACTCAGTTGCTTCGAATGCACCAGCACATCGGCGATCATCTTGCGGTGCCCAGCCCTGATCTGCCCATCCAACCCGATAACCAAGCTGTCCGAATCTTTCAGAAAGTTTGCTTCTGCCACCATCCGCGTAAGCACCGCCCTGTTTTCCACCAGCCATAACGTCTGGCACGCAGTGGCAAAATGGGTCTGAAAGACCGTCAAATCCGTTGTGGCATGCAAAAATCCTTGCGGATACCGGAATCCCCCTGCTCCATTCAGTTCCCCAGCAAAGTAAATCGGCGTGATCACGCCCTGACTGGAGAGGCCAACCAGATGCAAGGGAAACCCGAATCCCTCTTCCAAAGTTTCTAGGAAGGACGCCTTGTAAGCATCAAAACGCTTTGATCCGCCAATTTCTCGGTAGTAGCGGGCTCCAATCTCCTTCCAGTCAAACTGATCTCGAATCACCGTTATTTCAGCAAGAGCCACGATGAAATCCGCATAGAGCAAGATCTTTTTCTCTGGCCAAGATTGACCTCCGCATCGGGTCGCTTCGGCAATGTCTTTTAGGCTTGAATTTTCTTTCATTTTTGTAAAAATATCTTTAATGAACGACCAAAAGGACTGCCGATAATTCTGAAAGTTGGCTGACTCAACACCTGGGCAACCACCTGCAGTTCGGTCAAATTGCAGGTTTAAAGAGTCGAGAACAACCTGCAGTTTCCTGTTCCATTTGCTTGCGCGAGCTTCAAGCCTTTCTTCATTTTGCATTTTTTGCTGTTCCAGAATCAAATAAAGCTCATATCCCATCACATATTCAGAGCGCCGTTCTGTTCTGCCATCCGGCTCATAAATGATTTTGCGCAGCACCCAGCCTTGGCTGATCCACTCCTGCAAAACCGCCTCATTGCCCGCTTGCCGCACTACCTCGTGGGCCGTTTTCTTAACATGGGGACTATAAAATAATTTCATTACTTGCCCCCATAAGCCAGATACATCATTTTCCACCAACAGGTCCCTATCCACCTGATTTAATCCACCTGTAATTCGACCGACTCGCCTCCGGCTTCTAGGTGATACTTGATAGATTTCAACCTCATAGCCATTCGTGGATTCTCTTAACGAATCCAATTCAAGCTCCCAACCCTTTTTCAAATAATTCGTATGGATAAAATCAATGATCTCCTGTTTGAGCAAAATATCTCATCCTCATATCAGAATAATTCAATAACATAAATATACCATTCACCTTTGTTATAGCAAACAAAAGCCCACTCAATGGTGGGCAGAAATAAGCCTATTTAATTCCAAGTGCCTTGATACCTATCACTCGAATGATCTCTTCCATTCTGTTGTGAATATAGTATACTTTATATCCCATCACTACGATACGCCGTGTATTAGCCCATGAACCCCTGTCATATTCACGATAACCTCCTGTGGAGCCATTACAGAAAGACGATCGTGTATCGTTCCAAAAAGCTATAGCTGAAACTCTTCTGTTTCATGTCTAGCATTATAACAGATGTTTCATTCGAAATCCTTCACTATTCCGGTGTCTTGCTCCTCAAATTGATTAATTTCCATTATATTGTTTCTTTCATTGGTCCCACTATTATCCATTTTCATTATTCGAACACTACAACCATACCATGTAAAACGCAAAAATAAAAAACCCTCCGGCTCCTGAAGCCAGCGTGTCTGCCAATTCCGCCATGACCGCATATAAATTTATGACTTGCTCTCATTCCTCGGTGAGTTTAGTGTCGACATAGGAACCGCGCCTATATCAGCCGTGCCAAAACCAGAATCCAGCTCCCCGGCCAATTCCGTCAAATTCGCACTTTGTTGATCAAAAAAAAGAAAAAAGGTCTCAATCCGAAGGTTGAGACCCTTTAACATGTAGTGCGGTCGAGAGGACTCGAACCTCCACGGCTGTTACACCACTAGAACCTGAATCTAGCGCGTCTGCCAATTCCGCCACGACCGCATGCTTTGTTGTTTCCTCTCGAGGAGGACAAATAGAAATATACCATGGGCTCAGAGAAAAGTCAAACCCCTGAAATAAAGTTCTATTTTTCAGAAAAATCAGCCATAGCGGGCGGCCGGCTTGAGCTGCCTGCCCGCTATGGACATGGATTTTTCGGCGTCTTTACTTGGATTTAGGCAGATTCAAATCGGGAACCGGCACCTTGTCCCATCGCATATCGGTGCCGAAGTAGAAGCTGGTATAACATGGCTGGTTGTACACCACATTCTGCCATGCCACCCCTGTCCGGTATTGTGCATCATGCATCAGGGTGTACAGCTTCCGGTCCGTTACCTCGGTGCTCATGTAGATGCGGATGGCGGTGCTGTCCGCCGTACGCACCACCAGCTCCTCCCGCCAGTCGCCGAACAGGTCGGCTACCAGACACGGGTTGCCCTTGGTGCCGTTGTTGGA